>NZ_MCBT01000013.1:0-241596 GCF_001735525.1 Shewanella colwelliana | reverse complement strand
TGATAGGCAAGGTGTGTAAGCGTTGTGAGGCGTTGAGCTAACTTGTACTAATGACCCGTGAGGCTTAACCATACAACCCAAAAGGGTTTCCAGTTAATGGTTAACTTTAGCGAAAGAATACAGACACTTGATTTAGTGTGATTCAATTTTAATATCTCTTGCTTCTTGAAATACAGAATTGAGAGCAGCTTTTCAAATTTACCAAATTTGTCTGGAAACCATAGCATTGTGGCACCACCTGATCCCATCCCGAACTCAGAAGTGAAACGCAATCGCGCCGATGGTAGTGTGGGGTCTCCCCATGTGAGAGTAGGTCATTTCCAGGCGCCTAATACACGAAAAAGCCCTAGCACAAAACGCTAGGGCTTTTTTCGTATACGCGCTTCGCGAAACCACATACCCCCGACGTCACCCCGCCGCTAAGCGGGCTCTCCAGCTTCGTAACAAGTTACTTGCGCTACTTAGCTCCTGAATGCTTTGCATTAAGCGCAACCTCTTCGCCCCATGTGTTCGCTGTGCGAACTACAAGAGTAGGTCATTTCCAGACGCATAATTAAGTAGAGAAGCCACCTTATTAAGGTGGCTTTTTTGCGTTTGGGCCTTTTAGAAAGTTACGAGCTAAAAGATTGCAATGTACTTCGTACATTTAGCACAACCTCTTCGCCCGCCATGTGTCCACTGCGTGGACTACGAGAGTAGGGCAAATATCGCATTAGCGATGTGCTTATGGCAGATAGTTACTCCAGATACTATCTGCATTCCGCACATCCATGTGGGTCAGCGCGAAACTTTAGGGGAGCTGACCATGACTTGCGCCTTCGCTCTTTGTTACAAACAAGTTTGCTTTGCTTTTGTTAACGCTTCTTAATTATTTACCTTCGTTGGCTGAAGCATGTTGCTACATGGTCGATGGCATTGTTTGATTTGTGTAGGACCAGCTTTAGCTGGGAATTGCTTATTTCGCTGTACACTTCAAAGCTGATTATGGTAAGTGTCTGTCGATTTATCCTGGACTAATATCGACTAACTCACTTGCTTCATCTTGGTTATTTTATGAGATAACCCAAGTCCATTAACAAGCTTAAGCTCTATTATTTGTTATTAATTTAACTGGTTAATAAAATCTATCTTTGGATTTGAATGGTTTCGGATTGGCAATTGATAATTTGAGGTAGGTTGCTGCATGTAAGAGCCTAAGTCAGTTTAACATTCGGCTCTCAAGGGGTTATAGGGATAGTAGTCTATCGATAATAGGTATGTTGGCCGCAGGGAAGTTATATCGTTTCAGATTGCTTAAGTCTACCCACAATATTTCCTGTCCTTCCAGCGCCTCAGCATCTCCTGAAAAGCAGTTTACAGTATGGATATCTAAGAGGACTTCTTTATCCGGATAATCGTGGGAGATTGTCATTAGTGGCGTTGTATCACTAACAATGAGGTTTACTTCCTCTTTAAGCTCTCTGATTAACGCCTGTGAAGTGGTCTCATCTTGCTCGACCTTGCCACCAGGGAACTCCCATTTGCCGCCTTGATGAAGGTTATCAGGCCTCTTGGCGAGCAGGACTTGGTTACTGGCGTTAAGTATTACACCAACGGCCACATGGACTCGTTTCATTGGTTAATTATCCTTAAAGAAGTCAGCTTCATCATAGCCGAGCGCATCTAATGATTCGGCATCGAATTCCGGCTTTACTGGAATAGCATGTTTCTCTGAGGCCCAATCACCTAAATCAATAAGTTTACAACGTTCACTGCAGAAGGGTTTGAATTTTGAATCGGCTGACCATTCTACTTGAGTTTGGCAGGTTGGGCAGTTTACTACTGTAGGCATATGCTATTCCGTGACGCTTTAATTCTAAAGCATTATGGTAATCAGTTTAGCCGCAGGTTGCCAACATAAAGTCGATGGTTTGGTCAGAATGTTTTTGCTGGTCAAATAGGACAAAATGGATGGCGTAACGATTACGGTTGCCACTAATTGTGGGGTAGCAACCTTGCTTTGCATCGAGTTTGACTCTGATGAGCGACAAGGCTTGGTTACTGCTACCTTGGTAGAAACCGGCAACTGCAGTAGCTGGATTGTAACTGGTGGTTTTGCGAGTAAGCTCTAGGAGAAGTTTGATTGGTGTCAGTAGGCACTGAAAGTTGGCTATCCAAGATTGATATTCTTGTTGGCGAATGGCCCAAGGTTTTGCTAGCCAGTAGTGCAACTGAGGTAGATCAAAATTACAACAAGCTCCTGGCATGCCGAACCGTTGACGCAGTGCTGATAAGAAGCGGTCTTGTTTCAGTTTTTGACCGGGTCGCTCGCAACCTACCAGTTGAGTCCTTGCCTGTTGTAGTCGCTCGATATACTCATTTACCTGGGCTTCATCAATGTGGGGAAGATCTTGCCACTTTTTTAAAGTGATCAGTTGCTTGTCTATATCTTTAATGATTTCGGTGCGGTAGTCGCAACGTTCGGTGAGTTCACACAGAGAAAACAGCGGGTAGAAACATCGATGTTGATGATCTTGATCTAGATTGCTCTGGAGTTGGTTAGCGAGATACTCAAGGCGCAGGTAACTGCGAGTCTTCTCGTTAAGTGGCTGTTCATAGATCAATTCATTCATGACATTATCAAGTGTGATCGGCTAATTTTAAGTATTTATTATGTAGTAAAGCTACCTTGCTCTGTAATGCTGATACCGTTCCATGATTGTCGATGACATCATCAGCTTTTGACAGTTTTTCAGCTCTGCTTGCCTGACTGCCTATTATATTTTGTACTTGCTTGGCGCTCACGGAGTCTCTCTCCATGGTACGCTGGGTTTGCAGCTCTGGCGAAATATCAACCACTAAGGTGCAATTGACTAACCTATCTAAACCGTTCTCAAATAGCAAGGGAACAACCAAAATAGCGTAGGGTGAGGTCGCTTTTTTCAGTTGCGCTAACATCTCTTGTCTAATCATGGGATGAAGTAGATTGTTGAGCCACTCTCGCTCAGGCGGTGTGCTGAATATGCGCTCTCTTAATGCGGCGCGATTAAGCTCCCCATTTTCATGCAATATGCTTTGGCCGAAGTGCTCGGCTATGCGCGTCAGCCCAATAGTACCTGGAGCGACAACCTCACGGCTTACTATGTCAGCATCTACAAGGGTGATACCCAAGTCGGCAAAAAGATTGGCGACTGTGGTTTTACCACTGCCAATGCCACCAGTGAGGCCAACGATAAAATTAGACATAAATGTACTCTTGTGTCATTGCCCATGATTCAGCGGTATTGGCATTACAGCGTCGAAAGATACCAGTTAACTATTTGCTCGCCCCAGATCATAGCAATCCAGCCAGCAAGGGCAATATAGGGGCCAAAGGGGATTGGGTTGCCGGAGTTGATGCGTTTATTCACAATCAGCAATACGCCAACTACTGCGCCGACGACAGAAGAGAGCAGTATGATGAGTGGTAACAGCTGCCAGCCAAACCAAGCGCCAAATACCGCCAGTAGCTTAAAGTCACCATAACCCATGCCTTCCTTACCTGTAAGGAGTTTAAAGCCCCAAAAGACGCTCCATAAGCTCATATAGCCTGCCGCGGCACCTATGATCGCCTCTGTTGGTGAGGTAAATGTGCCATTAAGATTAATGAGTAACCCCAGCCAAAGTAGTGGCAGAGTAATTTGATCTGGCAGCAGCATCTCATCGAGATCTATACCAGTAAGGGCTATTAAACCAAAGGTTAACGCCGTGGCGAAGACGAATTGCCAAGTAGGGCCAAAATGGTAGGCTAAATAACCTACGGCTATGCCTGTTAGAGCCTCTACGATTGGGTAGCGTGCTGAGATTGCAGTTTTACAGTTGGCACATTTTCCGCCGAGCATTAACCAGCCTAATACCGGTAAATTATGCCAAGGCTTGATGTTGGCTTTACATTTGGGGCAGGCAGAGCCCGGCACCACAAGGTTATATTTTTCAGGGTAATCATCGATGGGCTTGGCGAGTTCGCCGGCAATATCTTTTACTAGTGGCTGGTGATACTCATCCAGGTACTGATTACATTCTTGCTGCCATTCACGTTTCATCATGACGGGCAAACGGTGGATAACGACATTTAAAAAGCTGCCAATGGTGGCAGCAAAGATAAAAGCGAGTGCGGCAAACAGAAAAGGGAACTGCGCCATTAATTGAATAAATTGGGTCATTATTGTTTAGTCGAAAAATTTTGTTGTTATGGAAAGATTTTAACATTGCTGAGCTACGAGCTACGAGCTACGAGCTACGAGCTACGAGCTACGAGCTACGAGCTACGAGCTACAGCCTTAGCTTACTACTTTACCTAATTGGAAGATAGGAAGGTACATGCCGACAATGAGGCCACCCACTAAGGTGCCGATCACCACCATCATAATAGGTTCAATAAGACTGGATAAACCATCGACGGCATCATCGACCTGCATCTCATAGATGTTAGCGACTTTGTTGAGCATCTCATCGAGTCCACCAGACTCTTCGCCAATCATGACCATCTGAATCAGCATATCAGGGAAAATTCCTGTGGTACGCATGGCTACATTCATCTGCATGCCAGACATCACCTCTTGACGTACTTTGATCAAGGCGCTGCGATAGACGTAGTTGCCTGATGCACCAGCGGCTGACTCTAAGCCATCAATCAAGGGTACGCCAGCTGCGAAAGTAGTGGCTAAGGTTCTGGCAAATCGTGCCATAGCCGCTTTGTGCAAAATGGGGCCAATGGCAGGGATTTTTAGGACAAATTGATCGACTGTATTACGAAAAGCCTGTGAGGTTAAGTGGGCCCGTTTGAATGCAATAATGGCGACGACAATGCCAATAACGAAGAAATACCAAGAGGTTTGCAGCCAGCGAGATATACCGATGATCATTTGAGTGAAAGCAGGTAGTTCGGCGCCAAAGCCATTAAAAATTTCTTCAAATTGAGGTACCACAAATAAGAGTAAAAGCGCTGTAACCATTACTGCAACAATAACAACTGCCGCGGGATAGAACATGGCTTTTTTGATTTTTGATTTGAGTGCTTCGGCCTTTTCTCGATAGGTGGCAATGCGATCGAATACCGCATCCAGTGAGCCTGAGTGTTCACCCGCACCGACGAGGTCGACGTAGAGATCATCGAAATACTTTCTATGGGGCCTGAGTGAGTCTGAAAGTGGAATACCCGATTGCACATCATTTACAATCGTGGCGAGTAGCTCTCTCATTTTTGGCTTTTCATGGCCGCGGCCGAGCATCTCAAGAGTGGTGACAATGGGCACACCGGCTGCAAGCATTGTCGCTATCTGCCTTGTCATCATGGCGATATCCATAGGCTTGATCTTGGGATCGCTTTTGAATAGTGATTCAGCTTTCTTTTTTACAACTTTGGGGTTAACCCCTTGGGACTTTAATTGGGCTTTGATCTCATTGGTGGATGTACCTCTGAGTTCGCCTGAGGTTTTTTTACCATCGCGGTTGGTGCCTTTCCACTCGAAGGTAACCACTTTAGGTTGCGCCTTGGCTGCTTTTTGCTTTTTAGTTTGCGTTTTACTTTTAGCCAGCGATGCGGTAGCCATGATGGATCCTTTATTTTTTCGTTAGGCACTAGATTATCAGTGGTTGATATTAGCTTAGTCTAAAAACTGGTGACGCGGTTAATTTCGGCGATACTGGTGACCCCTGCGACTACCTTACGAAGGCCTGAATCGCGCAGGTCCCGCATGCCTTGCTCTTTGGCTTGGGTGGCAATTTGCAGTGAGTTGCCTCCTTCCATAATAGTACGGGCAATTTCATCTGACATCTTCATTACTTCATAGATACCCACTCGGCCTTTATAACCTCCTGAGCAGAGGTCGCAACCTACGGGTTTATAGACGGTAAAGCCTTCATCGATTTGTGCTTGGGTAAAGCCCAAACGTAACAGCTCATGCTCGGGCACCTCTTCTGGTTGTTTGCATTCAGGGCAGAGGCGACGAGATAGGCGCTGCGCGATAATCAAGTTGACTGAGCTGGCGATGTTATACCCAGGTACGCCCATATTAATTAGGCGGGTTAAGGTTTCAGCGGCTGAGTTGGTATGCAAAGTGGAAAGTACCAAGTGACCCGTTTGCGCCGCTTTAATGGCGATTTCTGCGGTTTCTAAGTCACGTATCTCCCCCACCATAACGACATCGGGGTCTTGACGCAGGAATGATCGCAGGGCTGATGCGAAGGTTAAACCTGCCTTTAAATTAATATGGACCTGATTAACGCCTTCTAAGTTAATTTCAACCGGATCTTCTGCGGTGGAGATGTTGCGCTCTTCGGTATTGAGAATATTTAGCCCTGTATAAAGTGAGACGGTTTTACCTGAACCCGTGGGGCCAGTGACCAAGATCATACCTTGGGGCTTGGCCAGCATCTCTTCATAAAGTTTGCGTTGGTCATCCTCGTACCCCAATTTTTCGATGCCGAGTTGGGCGGATGAGGAGTCCAAGATACGCATTACGATTTTTTCGCCCCAGATGGTGGGCAGGGTGCTGACACGAAAATCGATGGATTTAGTGCGCGATAGCTTCATCTTGATTCGGCCATCTTGAGGCACGCGGCGCTCGGCAATGTCCAGCTTTGACATCACCTTTAATCGAGCGGAAATTCGTCCTGAGAGGTTCACCGGGGGCTCGGACACCTCATGCAAGATGCCGTCGATGCGAAAGCGGATGCGATAGCGCTTCTCATAAGGTTCGAAATGGAGATCCGATGCACCTTTACGAATGGCATCGGTTAAAATTTTATTGATATAGATAACAATGGGGGCGTCGTCACTGGATTCGCCTTGTTGCTCTTCATGGCGCTTATCGGTATCTGTGATCTCAATGCCTGAAAGTGAATCTTCATCAATGCCGTCTAAATCTAGCGCGGAGATATCCTCTTCGAGCACTTTTTCTAGTGCTATGGTGAGTTTATCATCTTCAACTAATATTGCTTCAGCGTGCAGGCCAGCGCTAAATTGAAAGTCCTCTAACGCTGCAATGTTAGTGGGATCTGAAGTACCAATATAGAGGCGGTTGCCGCGCTTAAATAGCGGTAGACATTTGTGCTTTTCGATCAGTTTCCGGTTGAGAAAGTCTTCGGGAATGCTGGATACATCGAATTCATTAAGATCGAGCAGGGGAGTACCATACTCTTCATAACAGAGTTCGGCGATTTCTCTAGCTGAGATGAGTTTTTCGAAAACTATGGTAGATACGAGAGATTGCTTACTTTGTCTGGATTTCGCTATAGCGGAAGACATCTGCTCTTCACTGAGTAGATGCTTTCTAATGAATAGAGTGGACAATCCTAAATGCAAGCCTGTTGTCGGCATTCTTTACTCGTGATTTTATTAGAATTAATAAGTCTGAGAGGGTAGAATTCCTCTCAGACTATGTTACATCTCTATCTAAGCACTTTTATATGCCAGCACCATCAGCACATTGAGCTGCTGTTGTCGATCCCGCGCCTGCAGAATCAACTGATGCAGCATAAGATACAGCACCTGTATCCGTTACTGTAGCAGTAATAATACAAGTTCCATCTGTATAAGCTAAAGTACTGCCAGTTGCCTCAGCGAATGCTGTTGCTCCCACAGATAGTTCAGTTACAGCTGTAGCGTCAGCGGCGATTGAAGCGCAGCCTACACCTGATTGAACACATGTTACAGCTTTAGATGTGAAAGCACTAACTCCCTTCATGGCTGCGCCACCGTGGGCAGATGCTACGTAATCGCGGTAAGCTGGAAGTGCAACTGCAGCGAGAATACCGATAATTGCAACAACGATCATTAATTCAATTAGGGTGAAACCCTTAGCATTACTTTTTTTGAAACCTTTCATTTTACTCTCTCCGTTTGACAGAACGTGACTCGATTACCTAACCTTTTTGCTTACAGCTGCTAGGCGTTAGCCTTTTAGCTTTTAGCACTTGTAACTTTAAGTTTAGCTCTAATATTAGTGGTTCGTACACTTGCCTAAATACTGGCAGGTGATTAACACAACATTGAACCTAAACGTTACGCTCCTGCGTGTGGTCGGCTGTTTCATCCCTGGTCAAATCGTTATTGCTATCAACTAATTTTTGGTGATTAAAGTTACGTGACTTTTAAGTGGCAACAGTTAAGCGTTAACTTCTAATAACCCTAGCTGCTGCACTTAAGCATCATTTATTAACCATCGATATGATGTATGTCGTTTCGGCAAACTGCACCATTTGGTTGCTTGCTCGATTAAAGGGTCGCTAGGTTTATTCAAATAATGCGCATATACCCATCATTCAAGCCGCTCTGCTAATGAACATTTCAACACATATCTCGTTAAGCGCTTGTTAACAGGAATGTGTGAAAACTCTAAACTAGAGCTTAAAACCTAATTATTGCTCACCTCAATTTTGCAATTTGGTCTACCTTCATGGTGAGCTGGCCGAAAGGGCCATCTCGCCTACTGTCAAAGTTAGTACAAAGTTACACAAAATGGAACTGTAAATTACATCAAAGTACTAATTTGGCGATGAATTTGTCTAATAGAAGTAATATTTTGTAAAAAAGGTTATAGCATCTTTTTGTCGTTGACCGAAAAAATGGCACTTATTCTGTTTTAGTCAAAAAAATAGCGTTTCATAATTGTGTGAATAGTGAACGATAGTGTTTCGCGCTATTAGATTGTTGCAAGGCTGTTATAGCGTGGGGCGAAAACGGAAATCTGGATAATAGGGCAGGGTTAGGGGCAAATAGGGCCCAGTATTTATAGGTGAGCTCCTAGGAGCTAGCCCCTAGGAACTAATCCCTAGAAGCTAATCCCTAGAAGCTAAAGTCTGCCAGTTAGTCTTTCAGTCGCAATGAGAGGTCTAACGCTTTAACGTGTTTAGTCAGTGCGCCTACCGAGATGTAATCGACACCTGTTTTGGCAAAATCGGCAATGGTGTCTATGGTGACGTTGCCTGACACTTCAAGTTTGACCCGTTGCGACTCAGGATAACCCTGCTCTTTATGAAAGGCTTGGTTGAGCTCTACCGCTTGTAGCATCATAGTTACATCGAAATTATCCAACATAACGATATCAGCTTGTGCCTCTAAGGCTAAGGTGAGCTCTTCGATACTTTCGACTTCGACCTCTACTGGCTTGTCACTGGCAAGTTTGCGGGCGGCTTGAATGGCGTTTGCAATAGAGCCACAAGCCATGATGTGGTTTTCTTTTATAAGGAAGGCGTCAAATAAACCGATGCGGTGGTTTTTGCCGCCGCCGCAGGTGACGGCATATTTTTGTGCCGTGCGAAGCCCTGGCACGGTTTTACGGGTATCGAGTAACTTGCAATGGGTGCCAGCCATTTTGTCGACATAGTGCTTAGTTAGTGTCGCGACACCGGACAGCGTTTGGATAAAGTTCATCGCCGTACGCTCGCCAGTTAGAATCGCGCGGGCAGGACCAGACATTTCGCACAGTACTTGGTTGGGCACTAATAGATCGCCATCATCGACATGCCAATGCAGTGCTACTTCGCTGCCGAGTTGGTTAAAGACTTGTTCGGCCCAGGCTTTACCACAAAATACGCCCTCTTCACGGGTGATTAATGTCGCTTCGGCGTATTTGTCACTTGGAATTAACTGAGCGGTGATGTCGGCGCTTAATTTGTCGGCGGCGTTTAGGTTGCTGTCGGCTCGGTAGCCTAAGTCTTCTTCGAGTGCGACTTTGACTGATAGTCTAATATCGTTTTCCAGCATGTTTCTATCCTCGGTGGGCCGCGCATGGCTGTTTGGGGTGAGCGCCTAATGCTCTCGCTTCAAGGCGCTGACATTGTGTTAGGGCAAACATACGCGGCAAGCACTTGTTCTTATTGCGTTGATAATAGCAAACTTAATCATGAAAAAGCAGCGCAAATTAGTGTTGAAATTAAATCAATTAACAAGCTGTTAAAAGGTATTGCTGACAGTTTAGGTTGGAACAAATCATCAGTAACCATGACTAGCACCTAAACTGAAAAATGGGTAAAGTGAATTTAGATTTATCTTTTATCATTTATAGATTTAGTCGATGCAAACAAAATCAATCAGCGATGGCTGGTTAACCTTAAGCCGTAAGTGTGAGTCTCCTCATTTTAACCAACGCCCTGAGGGCGCAAAGGGTGAGGTGAGCTTATTGGTGATCCATAATATTAGTTTACCAGCTGGACAGTTTGGTTTGCCCTATATCGACCAGCTTTTTCAGGGCTGTTTAGATGTGGAGGCCGATGCCAGTTTTTGTGAGCTTGAAGGGTTGACGGTGTCGGCGCACTTTTTAATACGTCGTGACGGTGAGATAGTGCAATATGTCAGCTGTGACGATAGAGCCTGGCATGCTGGTGTATCCCATTATGATGGTCGCGATGGCTGTAATGACTTTGCCATTGGTATCGAGCTTGAAGGTACGGATAACTGTAAATATACCGATCTGCAATATCAGCAATTACGGATGTTAACCTTGGCCTTGTTTGATGCGTATCCTATGCTGAATGTGAAAACGATTGTTGGGCATAGCGACATAGCACCAGGGCGCAAAACCGATCCGGGTGACAGTTTCGACTGGCAAAGATACCTGACTAGCCTAGTGGGCTAATTTTTTTAGTGGATATTATTGTTTTTAGCGTGTGACAGAAGGGAAGTTTAGATGGCACTTTTTTCGTTATTAGTCGCAATTATCATAGAGCGCTTGAAGTTACTGCCTCAAGCCTGGCAACTCGAAACATTACTGGCGTTTTATGCCAAGGCGTTTTTTGGTCGTAAGCAGCTAAGCAATGATCTCATGATGGCAATAGCCATACTCTTGCCAGCCATTGCTGTTCAAGTTTTGGCATGGTTTGTGGCGGGACTGTTTTGGGGGCTGGTGAGTTTGTTGTTGTGGGTGGCGGTGGCCATTTTGTGTTTTAGCCATTTAAAGCAACGCCAGCTGTTTAAGCAATATATCCAAGCCGCTTGTCGTGGTGACTCGCAAGCTTGTTATCATTTTGCCGATTCGCTTGACCCTTACGTTTCGATTGATGCGGTATCGGAGCGAGATTTAGGGGCTAAGGTTGGTCAATCGGTTGCATGGCTCAACTATCGTTTTTATGGTGCAGTGGCGCTGTATTTGATTTTCTTCGGCCCCGCTGGCGCGGTGTTATATTGTACCGTGCGTTATTTTTCTGACGATGCTAAGGCGCGCGAGGCATCCTTACCGCTTGTCGATACAGCGTTGATGCTATTAGATTGGCTGCCTAGTCGCTTAATTGCCTTTGGTTATGTGCTGAGTGGCCACTTCTCAAAGGCGTTTAGCTGCTGGCGTAAGCAGGCGTTTCAGTTAAAGCGGCCAGCACGTGAAATTATTTCAGAGGTCGCCTTGGCAGCCGAGACGATAGAGTCGGATTCTAATGCGCCTATTTGTGTGCAATCAACCATCTCTTTACTGCAATTGAGTAAACGAAACTTCATATTATTAGTGACGGGATTATCGCTGCTGACCATTTTTGGTGTGGTGGTTTAAATCATTATTTATTGGGGACTGACAAAATGTTGCAATGGTCAGACCCCTTTTCTATTTTTTTAAGCTATTCTCACAAATCGTGAGTAACCATGAAGCAGATCACGAACTAGACATCTGAAATGTGATTTGATAAAGTGCGCTCAGTCAATTAAATTGGTAAGACCAATTTACAATAGGAGCTGAGGGCCATATGGCTTATAGCAAAATCAACCAGCCAAAAATTTCTGATGTGATCATGGGTCAGTTAGAGCAGATGATCCTTGAAGGGAGTTTGCAACCCGGTCAGAAGTTACCACCAGAGCGTGAATTGGCACTGCAATTTGAAGTCTCTCGTCCATCTCTTCGTGAAGCAATTCAAAAGTTAGAAGCAAAAGGCTTGTTACTGCGTCGTCAAGGCGGTGGTACCTATGTCAAAGAGCAGCTTTGGCAGAGTCTTGCTGATCCTATTGTGGAGCTGATGCATAGCGATTCAGAGAGTCAATATGACCTACTCGAGTTTCGTCACGCCACTGAAGGCATGATGGCCTATTTTGCAGCGCTTCGGGGAACCGATGCGGATATGCAAAACATCAAACAGAAAATCCAAGCAGTAGAAGCCGCGTCAGAGATTGAGGCACAGGCGGAAGCCATTGTGTGCTTTTATCGTGCCGTTGCTGAAGCCTCACACAATGTGGCCATGCTGCACCTAGTATTAAGTTTATCTCCAGTGCTACATAAAAACGTGGCGCAAAACTTAGAGTTGCTAAAGCGCCGAGCTGACGCCTCTACAATGGCAAATGACCATCGGCGAGACCTACTCGCCGCCATCGTGCGCCGTGATCCCGATGCAGCAAGAGAAGCCTCGAACGAACATTTGAGTTATATCGAGGAAGTGATGTTGTCTGTGCGGGAAGAAGATAGCCGGTTGCAGCGTAGTCTGCGCCGTTTGAAGAGTGGTGGTTAGGGAAACGTCCTGCCATTATTTTTTATCAATTAATTCATACTATTAATGTATATAGGGAAGGACTGCGAAATGTCTGAACATATGCTACAAGATTTAGATCCGTTAGAGACTCAAGAGTGGGTTGATTCACTGCAAGCTGTATTAGAGCAGGAAGGCCCAGAGCGTGCACATTATCTGTTAGAAAAGCTGATTGATAAGGCACGTCGTAACGGTACTCATCTGCCATACAAAGCAACGACTGCGTATTTAAACACAATTCCAGCGGGTCAAGAGCCGCACATGCCTGGTAACCAAGAGATGGAGCGCCGTATTCGCGCTATCGTCCGTTGGAACGCATTGGCAATGGTACTGCGCGGATCGAAAAAAGACCTTGAGCTGGGTGGCCATATTTCAAGTTTTGCTTCTAGTGCGACCATTTATGACGTCTGTTTTAACCACTTCTTCCGTGCGCCAAACGAGAAAGACGGTGGCGACTTAGTCTATTTCCAAGGTCATATCGCACCAGGCATTTACTCGCGTTCGTTCCTAGAAGGTCGTATCACTGAAGATCAGATGAACAATTTCCGTCAAGAAGTTGATGGCAAGGGTCTTTCATCTTATCCGCATCCTAAGTTGATGCCTGACTACTGGCAGTTCCCTACGGTATCTATGGGTCTTGGTCCGATTCAAGCCATTTACCAAGCACGTTACCTTAAGTACCTGACTGACCGCGGTCTGAAAGACTGCTCTGAGCAGACGGTTTACTGTTTCTTAGGTGATGGTGAGTGTGACGAGCCAGAAGCTTTAGGTGCGATTGGTTTAGCTGCGCGTGAAGAACTCGATAACTTGGTGTTTATCGTTAACTGTAACCTGCAGCGTCTTGATGGTCCTGTGCGTGGTAACGGTAAGATTATTCAAGAGCTTGAAGGCGAATTCCGCGGCGCAGGCTGGGAAGCCGTTAAGGTTATTTGGGGTCGTTACTGGGATCCACTATTGGCCCGTGACACCAGCGGTAAGTTACTGCAGTTGATGGAAGAAACCGTTGACGGTGAATATCAAAACTGTAAGGCCAAAGGCGGCGCGTATACCCGTGAGCACTTCTTTGGTAAGTACCCTGAAACGGCCGAGATGGTGGCTAACATGTCAGACGATGACATTTGGCGTCTAAACCGTGGCGGTCATGATCCCGTTAAGATTTTTGCAGCGCTTCAGCATGCCAAAAACACTAAAGGCCGTCCTACCGTTATTCTAGCCAAAACCGTTAAAGGTTATGGTATGGGTGATGCGGGTGAAGGTAAAAACATCGCGCATAACGTGAAGAAGATGGGTGTTGATTCACTCAAGTACTTCCGCGATCGTTTCAATATCCCGATTAGTGATGATCAGTTAGAAGATATTCCGTTCTACCACCCTGGTCCAGATTCTGAAGAGGTTAAGTACCTTAAAGCGCGTCGTGAAGCGTTGCATGGTGCCATGCCTGCTCGTCGTGAACAGTTCTCTGAAGATCTTGAAGTGCCTTCTTTGAAAATTTTTGACTCAGTGCTAAAAGGCTCTAACGGTCGTGAAATTTCAAGCACCATGGCGTTTGTACGTATTCTCACAGCGCTATTAAAAGATAAGAAGATTGGTAAGCGTATTGTACCAATCATTCCTGATGAAGCGCGTACCTTTGGTATGGAAGGCCTATTCCGTCAAGTGGGTATTTACGCTCACGAAGGCCAAAAGTATGAGCCACAAGATTCTGATCAGGTTGCTTACTATCGTGAAGATAAGTCTGGTCAAGTATTGCAAGAAGGTATTAACGAGCTAGGTGCAATGTCATCTTGGGTCGCAGCAGCTACCAGTTACTCGGTTAACGACACACCAACGATTCCTTTCTATATCTACTACTCTATGTTTGGTTTCCAACGTATTGGCGATATGGCGTGGGCTGCTGGTGATATGCGTGCCCGTGGCTTTATGGTAGGTGGTACTTCTGGCCGTACAACGCTAAATGGTGAGGGTCTACAGCACCAAGATGGCCACAGCCATGTATTAGCCAACACGATTCCAAACTGCATCTCTTATGACCCAACTTACGGTTACGAGATTGCGGTAGTGGTTCAAGATGGTATTCGTCGTATGTATGGCGAAAACCAAGAAGATATCTTCTACTACTTGACCACCATGAACGAAAACTACGTGCAGCCAGAAATGCCAGAAGGCGCTGAAGAGGGTATCGTTAAAGGTATCTATAAGCTTGAATCTGTATCTGGCAGCGGTAAAGGTAAGGTCCAGCTTATGGGTTGTGGCACCATCCTTGAGCAAGTACGTAAAGCGGCGCAAGCCCTTGCCAAAGATTTCGGCATCTCGTCAGATGTATTCAGTGTAACCAGCTTCAACGAGTTGACCCGTGATGGTCAAGCCGCTGAGCGTTACAACATGCTGCACCCAACTGAAACACCTAAACAAGCCTATATCAGCCAAGTGATTTCAAGCGAGGCACCAGCAATTGTAGCCACTGATTACATGAAGATATATGGCGAGCAACTGCGTGCTTATATCCCAACGGACTACAAAGTATTGGGTACCGATGGTTTCGGTCGTAGTGATAGCCGCGAAAACCTACGTCATCACTTTGAAGTGGATGCTAAGTTTATCGTTATCGCCGCGCTGAAATCGCTCGTTGACCGTAACGAGTTACCAGTAGATGTGTTGACGAAAGCCATTGCCGAATATGGCATTGACGCTGACAAGATCAACCCACAGTACGCGTAAAGGGGACAGATAATGGCTGAATTAAAAGAAGTTTTAGTCCCTGATATCGGTGGGGATGAAGTACAGGTTATTGAGATCTGTGTAGCGGTTGGCGACAGCATTGAAGCTGAAGAGTCGATTATCACCGTTGAAAGCGACAAGGCGACCATGGATATTCCTGCGCCGTTCGCAGGTACACTTACAGAGCTAAAAGTCGCTGTGGGTGATACGGTATCTGAAGGTTCACTGATTGCTATGATGAGTGCAGGTGCTACCGCTGCCGCTGAGGTCCCTGTTGCTGAAGCACCTAGTGCACCAGCAGCGCCAGCTGCCTCTGAGTCTGCTCCTGTAGCAGCGCCAGCGCCTGCTGCAACGTCACAAATTATTGAAGTGGCCGTGCCTGATATTGGCGATGCCGCCGATGTCGATGTGATTGAAGTGCTAGTGGCCGTTGGCGACAGCATTGATGTGGATACGGGTCTTATTACCCTTGAAACCGATAAAGCGACCATGGAAGTGCCAGCCCCTGCGGCGGGTGTTATCACCGAGATGAAAGTCTCTGTGGGCGATAAGGTTTCTCAAGGCTCGCTAGTATTGATGCTACAAGTGAGTGGTGGCGAAGCAGCGGCTCCAGCGCCAGTTGCAGAGACGGCTCCTGTTGCAGCACCTGTTGCAACCACGGTTGAAGTGAAAGAGATTGCAGTGCCTGATATTGGTGATGCTGCTGATGTCGATGTTATCGAAGTGCTTGTGGCTGTGGGCGATATGATTGAAGCTGATCAAGGCCTCATCACGCTTGAAACCGACAAGGCAACCATGGAAGTGCCTGCGCCGTTTGCGGGTAAACTTGTTTCGTTAACCATCAAGGTGGGTGATAAGGTTTCTCAGGGTAGCGTTATCGCAACGGTTGAGACCCAATCAAGTGCCCCTACACCTGTAGCGGCTCCAGTACAAGCGGCTGCGCCGGCTCCTGTTGCGGCAGCACCTGCTGCGAGCAAGCCACCCGTGCCACATCATCCAAGTGCAGGCAGCACACCTAAGACAGGTGCTGTGCATGCCTCACCAGCTGTGCGCCGTTTAGCGCGTGAGTTTGGTGCAGACTTGACGCTGGTTACCGGTACGGGTCGCAAGGGACGTATTCTTAAAGAGGATGTTCAGGCATTCATTAAGTATGAGCTAAGCCGTCCTAAAGCGACTGCAGCGACTGCGGTTGCTGGCGGTGCTGGTGGACTAAACGTGATTGCTGCGCCTAAAGTCGATTTTGCTAAATTTGGTGAAGTTGAAGAGGTACCGCTAACTCGTATTCAGAAGATCTCTGGGCCGAACCTACATCGTAACTGGGTCACTATTCCCCATGTGACGCAATTTGATGAAGCAGATATTACTGAGCTTGAAGCCTTCCGTAAGCAGCAAAATGAGTTAGCTGCTAAGCAGAAGAGTGGTGTAAAAATCACGCCGCTTGTCTTTATGATGAAAGCAGTTGCTAAGGCGCTACAGCAGTTCCCTGTCTTTAACGCGAGCCTGAGTGCCGATGGCGAATCGTTGATAAAGAAGAAGTACTATCACATTGGTGTTGCAGTTGATACGCCAAATGGTTTGGTCGTGCCAGTGGTTCGCGATGTCGATAAGAAAGGCATTATTGAGCTGTCAGCTGAGCTGATGGAGATCTCTATTAAAGCGCGTGACGGCAAGCTTAAGTCAGCGGATATGCAGGGCAGTTGCTTTACTATCTCTAGTCTTGGCGGTATTGGTGGTACGGCGTTTACGCCTATCGTTAATTACCCTGACGTGGCAATTCTTGGTGTATCTAAGTCTGAGATTAAACCTAAGTGGAATGGTAAAGATTTCGAGCCTAAGCTAATGTTGCCGCTGTCTTTATCTTATGACCACCGTGTGATCGACGGCGCCATGGCGGCACGCTTTAGCGTGACACTGTCAAGTATGCTGTCCGACATACGTACACTTATTTTGTAATGATGAAGGCTACTCATGTTGAGTAGCCTTTTGTTTAACTCGATGACAGGTTAAAATGCGGCCACCTTACAAGAACACACGTTCAAAAAGCTGGCGTCATACAGCGTTGGGCCGGAGCTCCTCCCAACGGAATGAGAAAGAATAGAGGAAAACATGAGTAACGAAATCAAAACTCAGGTATTAGTATTGGGTGCAGGTCCTGCGGGTTATTCAGCGGCATTTCGTGCTGCTGATTTAGGTCTAGAAACTGTGATCGTTGAGCGTTTTAGCACCTTAGGTGGTGTTTGTCTTAACGTCGGTTGTATTCCGTCTAAAGCACTGCTTCACGTTGCGAAAGTAATTGAAGAAGCTAAAGCGGTTGCAAGCCACGGTGTGGTTTTTGGCGAGCCACAGATTGACCTAGATAAGCTACGTGACTTTAAACAAGGCGTGATCAGTCAGCTGACTGGTGGGCTAGGCGGCATGTCAAAAATGCGCAAAGTTAACGTAGTTAATGGCTTTGGTAAGTTTACTGGCCCTAACACGATTGAAGTGGCTGGTGAAGATGGCGTTAAAGTGGTTCACTTTGAAAAAGCCATTATCGCTGCGGGCTCACGTCCAATTCAATTGCCATTTATTCCTCATGAAGATCCACGCATTTGGGATTCTACCGATGCGCTAGAGCTTAAAGAAGTACCAGGTAAGCTGCTGGTTATGGGTGGCGGTATCATTGGTCTAGAGATGGGGACAGTTTACTCTTCACTAGGTAGTGATATTGATGTGGTTGAGATGTTCGACCAAGTTATTCCTGCTGCTGATAAAGATATCGTTCGCGTTTACACTAAGAAAATCAAGAAGAAGTTCAATCTTATCCTTGAAACTAAAGTGACAGCCGTTGAAGCAAAAGAAGATGGTATCTACGTTTCAATGGAAGGCAAAAAAGCCCCAGCTGAGCCTGTACGCTATGACGCAGTATTAGTTGCTATCGGTCGTACACCAAATGGTAAGTTGATTGATGCCGACAAAGCTGGCGTTAATATTGATGAGCGTGGTTTCATCAATGTAGATAAGCAGATGCGCACTAACGTTCCGCACATTTTCGCGATTGGCGATATTGTTGGTCAGCCAATGCTTGCACACAAAGGTGTGCATGAAGGCCACGTTGCTGCAGAAGTCATTGCTGGTATGAAGCATTACTTCGATCCAAAAGTGATTCCATCAATTGCCTACACTGACCCAGAAGTCGCTTGGGTTGGTCTAACAGAGAAAGAAGCTAAAGAGCAAGGTATTGCTTATGAAACAGCGACTTTCCCATGGGCTGCAAGCGGTCGTGCGATAGCATCTGATTGCGCTGATGGTATGACTAAGTTGATTTTCGATAAAGAGACTCACCGTGTGATTGGTGGTGCTATCGTGGGGGTTAACGGTGGTGAACTACTAGGTGAAATCGGTCTTGCGATTGAGATGGGTTGTGATGCAGAAGATCTAGCACTCACCGTTCATGCACACCCAACTTTACATGAGTCTGTTGGCCTAGCGGCTGAGATTTACGAAGGTTCAATCACTGATTTGCCAAACCCTAAGGCAAAGAAGAAAAAATAACTTAAGTTATTAATAAAAAAGCGCTCATTGAGCGCTTTTTTTTTGCTAGTCTTACTTATATTATAAATTTGTAACGAAATCGCATCGTCAATTTCTTCTACTCTACCAGACTGAGTTACGTAGCCTATGAGCCTGAGCTATTTTCGTATTATTGTGTTTGGACTGCTGCTATCCAGTATCCTGTCGCCTGTCTATGCTGGGGATTTGGTACAGCGAGTCTTTACGGCTCGAGATGGGCTGAATAACGCAACTATTAACGATATAGCTTTCGATGCCCACGGCTTTACTTGGCTTGCAACAGAACAAGGGCTCTATCGCATTAGCGATACCACTGCCCGCCGCATCGACAGTCTCAATGATGAGCTACGCATTGCTGATGAATACATATACCTAGTCGAGCCTCTCAGCGACAAGCATCTGCTGATCAGTAGTTACACTAACACTTACCTTTATGACATCGTTGAAGATGAATTCGCTCAATTTGGCACCTCACAGCTGTTTCCCGCATTTAATCAGGGTGGTCTAAATACGTTAACGCGACGAGATGATGGCTCTCTCATCTTGCTCAATTATGTCGGTGAGTTGTACCGTTTAGACTATGACTCCATGTCACTGGAACTTGTCACCACTTTGGCTAATGATCCCGATACGCCTTGGTTTTTTTTAGCGCAACACACAGATGGTAATTTATTGGTGGCTAAGGCATCTGAATTGCAGCTGAGGGATAGCCTAGGGATGTTAAGAGCAATCTTTCCTTGGACAGAGGAACAGGGATTGATCAAAGCGCTATTCAAAGATGAGGTTGGCCGAATCTGGCTCAGTTCAAATAATGGGTTATATCGTGTTGATGTCGATAAGGTGAGTGTCAGTAAAGTTGACCAAGTCCCTTTTTACATTACTACCATGACCCAAGAATCCGGAGGGGCCTTATGGTTGGCGGGTCGAGATGGACTAGTTAAATGGCACCCTGATACCGGTGAGCTTAAAGTGTTTGCCGATGAGTTGAAACTGGCGGCAGATATTGATTATGTGTATGACATCGCTGTAGATAGTAACAATCTTATTTGGGTCGGCGGTTCTGGTGATGGACTTGCGATCGTTGCCGATACACCGGATTTTGTCCTCGATGATTTTAGCACTAAAGCCCCTTACCACTTAGATAATGAGATGGTTTGGTCGATTTTTGCCGAAGAAAATTGGGTCTGGCTGGGGACGGATTTAGGCTTAATTGAGGTCAACAGAGTTACTCAGCAGAGTTTTACTTATATACCTGACGGCTTTGACGTTAATGACAGTGTTTTTCATATTCAAAAATTTGATAAACGCCACCTGCTGATGGCGACCACAAATGGCTTGTTTCTTTATGATCAGGAGGCTCGAGTCGCACAGCGATTTGCCAAATTAACTGGGGGGCGCTCCTCTTTAGAAAATAAGTATGTTTATGCCAGTTATAAAGACTCACTGATTCAAGGGCGTTGGTGGTTTCCCACCGCGACAGGACTATTTTATTGGGATGAAGGCACTTTAGAACCCAAAACTTACGCGATAAAAGGCGTTGATGGCACCTTGCACCAAGCGGCCCTGCGAAGTGCCCATCGTACGGCTGATGGCAAGTTATGGGTTGGTGGCGATAACTATTTTGGTTATATCGATAATCGAGGCATTTTCTATTCAAGGATCGATATTTTTGCCGACAGTAATCTCGCAATCGATGTGAGTTATATCAAAGAGGTTGACTCAGGCGTGTTATGGCTAGGTACCTCACCAAAAGGGATTGTTGAGTATCATCCGAAAACAGGATTAACCTACCTTTTATCTAAGACGTGGTCGGTGCAGTGTCCTTCGGTTTTCTTCATTGAGCAGATACCAAGGTATAAGGTCATCGGATGCACTAATTCGATTATTCGACAAGATCTGCAAACTGGGGAGATTCTTGTTATTGAAAAGCAAGATGGGCTAGTGAGTCATGAGCTCAATGATGGCGCATCCTATTTTGCACCAGGGATGGGTCTGTTTGTGGGTAGCCCTGATGGTGCAGCATTAATCGATGTGTCTAAGTTAAGTAATCGTCTATTGCAAGATGGTATCCAGTTGGAGTCGGTGTCGGTGTTTTATGAGCAATCGACCGATATTGACCTTATTCCTAAGCCGAACAAATTAATAGCGCCAGGTTCTAAAATGATCAGTTTTCAACTGACCAGTTTAGATTATCTAACTGATAAACCGCTGGAGCTCAAATACCGTTTACGTCGAGACAGTGACGATGAACAAGCGAATTATTTACAGCTCTCTGGACAGTCATTAATTAACCTTTCCGGTTTGAGTCAAGGCAACTATACCTTAGAGATATTGAGTCGAAATAATGGAATATGGTTAGATAAGCCCTATAGTTACTCATTTAGCGTTAGGGATTACTGGTGGAATAATACTTGGTTCAAAGCCAGTATTATTATGGCGCTGGTCTTTTCTGCTCTCTATGTACTGTACATTCGCCATCTCCAGTTGAGTGCTTTTAGGCGAGTAAATAAGGCGCTAAAAGAGAGTGAAGAGCGTTTGCGCCAATCCTTAAAAGGCAGTGACGCTGAACTTTGGGAGTGGCGTAGCAACACGCAACTGTTCAATTTAGAGAATCGTGGTGGCAGCTTTATTGGTCAACCTGAGACGGTGCAGCTAAAGATTGAGGAGTTCCCCGTTCATGATGAGGACCGCCAAGATGTGCGGGAAGCATGGGGAAGGTTACTGGCAAAAGAGGATGATAGGCTCGATGTAGAGTATCGTTACCTTCGTCCAGACGACTCTTGGGGATGGACACGAGTGAGAGGCCGTCCACTCGAGTTTGAACCAGTGACAGGCAAAGTGAAAAAGGTGGCGGGTATCTATACTGATATAACCGCTCAACGGCAGTTAGAAGATGATGTCAAACTGTTAGCGCAGGCGTTTGGTAACACATCTGAAGGGGTGTTAATTTTAGATTCGCAAGAGTGTGTCAAAGTGTCCAATAAGGCGGCCCAGAACATACTTGGTATGCCAGCCTCGGAGCTAAATGGTCGTTATTTCTCGCAGCTAGTGCATTCGAGTGATGAGCGTAGTGATGAAATCAATATTTTGTTGGAGCAAGGGATCACCTGGACCGGCGAGCATGAGTTTAGGGGGGGGGCTGGGCATACTAGTCCTGTTTGGTTGAATCTATCCACCATGGAAAACAGTCGCGGTGTGATAACACACTACGTTGCTGTTTTTTCTGATATTACTGAGCGTAAGCAAACCGAAGCGGATCTCAGGCGTCTAGCCAATTACGATGTGTTAACTGGTCTACCCAATCGGTCGCTGTTTTCATCGCGCTTAGCAAGCTGTATCCATAGAGCTCTCGTCACAGAGGAAAAACTTGCACTTATTTTTCTCGACTTAGATAGATTTAAAAATGTCAATGACTCCTACGGTCATAGTATGGGGGATGCATTGCTAGTGGAGGCGGCTAACCGTTTACAGCAATGTGTGACCGACAATCATACGCTGTGCCGTTTTGGTGGTGATGAGTTTGTTATTTTACTGCGCGATATGGATGATATTGATGAGATCAATCATCTTTGTGAGGAGTTAATTAGGCAGATAGAGAGACCCTTTGAGCTTTATGGACGAGAGTTTTTCATCTCGACCAGTATTGGTGTGAGTTTATGGCCCGATGATGCACAGCAGCCTGAGACGCTGATTAAAAACGCCGATCAGGCGATGTACCACGCCAAAGAAGAGGGTCGCGGTAACTTCCAGTACTTTTCTGCCGAGCGTAACACAGAGGCGCTGTACCACCTTAAGTTAGAGGCGGAATTAAGGAAGGCAATAGAGCGCCAGGAGTTTGAACTGCATTATCAACCACAGATCGATATTTTGCATGATGATAGTGTGGTGGGGATGGAGGCATTGTTGCGTTGGCACCATCCTAAAGAGGGCTATGTCAGGCCTGATATTTTCATCAAGATTGCAGAGTCTTGTGGCTTGATTATCGATATTGATCGTTGGGTTTTAAATCAAGCCTGTCGGCAGGGCGCTTTGTGGGCAAAGACTTATGATAAAAGATATAAGCTTTCCATCAATATCTCAGCGGTGCATTTCAGACAGCCTGATTTTATTCAGGGAATAGAAAAGGCACTCTCTGATTCGGGGATGCCAGCGAGTATGCTTGGACTTGAGATCACAGAAGGTGTGTTAATGAAAGAGTTACACATCGCTAAAGATCACCTCAAAGCGCTGCGAAGGTTAGGTATTGATGTGGCCATCGATGATTTTGGTACTGGTTACTCATCACTCGCGTATTTGCGCAGTTTCGATGTTAGTACTTTAAAAATTGATCGCTCTTTTTTGATTGATATCGCCAATAACGAAGCGGATCAGGCTATCGCCAGTAGTATCATTGAATTAGCACGAAACTTAAAGCTGAAGGTGGTAGCCGAAGGCATTGAAACCAAGGCGCAGCTTGAGCAAGTATTTAGCCGTGGTTGTTATGTTATTCAAGGTTACTATTTTGCTAAACCTATGGCGGTTGAGGAGTTTGAAGCGTTTCTCGTTAAAAAGCATTGAGATTAGTCGGCATACCTTTTGATGATTTGGCCACAAAGCGTGGCCATTTTTATTTTGAAAACAAGCAAGATGGTGGTTGAGGTATATCGGGGAAGCTGTTGGCACTCGATTAGCGTACTTTATCTAACTGATATTATAGTGATTTTACTATTGCCTTTAATCAAGGCTATAGAGGCTCATGAACCCTTTATATGGAGATACTGCGATAAAGCATTTGCACTCGCACTTTCAATTGGCTGGCCGTTGATCGTATTTAAATTTGTTGACGTGCAGCACACTTTCTCGTTTTGCCACATGTTTGCTAGAATGTGTCATCTTTGTGTCTATCAGTTTGAAAAATAATATGATACGTGTTCTGTTTTTTGCCCTGCTGTTTTGCATGAGTTCAGCTGTTGTATCGGCGGAAGTTCGTCCTAAGGTAGGTTTGGTGCTGAGCGGTGGCGGCGCGAAAGGGGCGGCACATATCGCTGTATTAAAGACGTTAGAAGCGAACCGCATTCCGGTGGATTATATCGCGGGCACCAGTATTGGAGCCTATGTCGGTGGCATGTATGCCTTGGGGTACAGTGCCGCTGAAATAGAAGCGATTATGATGGGGGAGAACTGGAATGATGGATTCTCAGATACGATTCCACGAGCAGCTCTTAGCTATCGAGATAAACAACACAGAGATAGATTTAACATCCCCATTAACGTGGGCTTTAGCGATCAAGAGGTAAAGGTTCCTAATGGCTTGCTTCGTGGGCAAACAATGTCAATACTCTTGCAACGTTCGACCGACTTAGTGCATAAGTTTGAGCATTTCGATCAACTTGCTATTCCCTACCGCGCTGTGGCGACGGATCTGGAAACCAGTCAACCGGTTGTGATGAGTCGGGGCAGTTTAGTTGATGCGATGCAAGCTTCTGCTTCAGTGCCTGGGGCGCTTCAAGCGTCAGAATACCAAGGTAAAATGGTGGTTGACGGTGGTATCGCCAATAACATGCCCGTTGATGTAGTGAAAAGCATGGGTGCCGATATTATTATTGCCGTTGATATTGGTTCGTCATTAGTCAAACGCGACCAATTGCAGAGCACGGTTGCCGTGCTTAATCAGTTATCGACAATGTTGACCAACGCCAGTACTGAGCGTCAAAAACAGCTGCTATCAGATAATGATATTTTGATCCGACCCGACGTAGGTGAACTCAGCACAACAGACTTTAGCATTATGCCGCTAGCCTACCGTCTCGGTGAGGAAGCTGCCTTAGCTAAGCTAGAGCAGTTGCGAGCCTTGTCGATCAGTGAAACGTCCTACACGGCTTATCAAGGTCACAAAGCCACCGTTAGCTTAGCGTGGGAGGACAACCTACAAAAGCCAGTGGTCGCGATTCAAGTTGACAATAATTCTAAAGTTAGCGAAAGCCTATTGCGGGAGACCTTGGGCATTGAAATTGGTCAAGTGGTGGACAAGCAAACTCTCGAAGCCGGTATTAATCAAGTCTATGCGTTGGACAAATTTGAAAGAGTTAACGCAGAGTTTATTGATACCGATGAAGGGCGTATTTTAGTGCTTAAAACCACGGCTAAATCGTGGGGGCCCAATTATTTCCAGCTTGGTTTTAGTTGGGAAGATGATTTCTCTCTCGACTCGGCCGTGGCACTCGATGTGGCTTATACCATGAAGGATCTGACCGTTAATGGCGGGGAGTGGCGTAATGAGTTGCGTTTAGGGTTTGAAAAGTTGTTGTCGAGTGAATTTTATCAACCCTTGGATACTGACCAAACCTACTTTGCCCGCAGTCAACTCTCCATGGAGCGTAAAGACTGGGATTTTTATGAAGATAATAACCGTGTCGTGCAGCTTGAACAGATCAATTATCGCGCTGACTTAGGTATTGGTTATAACTATACAAAAGCGGGGGCTATAGAGTTGGGGGTGACAGGTGAACGGGGCAATTTGGAAAATGCAGCGTTTTTCGGTGATCTCGATTACTCATCTTATGGCGGTTACTTTAAGTTTGCTTATGATGATTTAGACAGTATCAACTTTCCCACGTCTGGTAATCGTTTTACTGTTGACCTCTATTATCGTAGAGATGAGAGCCCGCAAATTTCCAGCATTGAGCCATCAGATACATCAGTACAACTTGAAGCTGAATGGCGAGGGGCCTTGAGTGTTAACAATCATGCCTTTGTGGGAATGGCGTCAGTGGCGACCGTAGATAAAGACGCTGGTTTTAGTGTGCATGTATCTGAGTTAGGTGGTTTCCTTAACCTTTCTGGTTACCATAAAAATGCCTTGGTGGGCCCACATAAAGTGTTTGGTGCTTTTGTGTATCAATATGATTTAGGTCGAGATGTGCTTGGGATGACAGACTATCCACTCTATTTAGGCGCGAGCCTCGAAGCGGGTAACGTTTGGACGCTAAGACAAAGTGTTAGTCTCGATGATTTGATTTACGGTGGCAGTGTCTACTTCGGTACCGATACATCTGTTGGACCCGCTGCACTGGGTTTTGGTTGGACGGATGATGGTGAGAGATCTGTCTTTCTATTCTTAGGGAAAAACTGGTAGCACACTATTACAGATGGTTACAAAAACAGCCTACATCGAGTGAGTTGACGGTGGTAATGTTTGACCGGCAGAGCCTTATTGAGGCTAAAAGATCACAAAGGATATCGGGGATAAGCAATGAAAAAAGTCAGTGTAATCGCGTTCGCTGTAGCGCTGGGTTTAGGTGTTACGGCTTGTAGCAGCAATGAACCCACAACGAGTGAAAATGTGCAGCCCGCTAAAGTTTCCGGGGTTGAAAAAGCCAACTTTGATACTCAGGTTCGTCATCAAGATGATTTCTATTACAGTGTTAATGGCCACTGGTTAGCAAATACGCCTATTCCGGCAGACAAATCTAATTATGGTGCCTTTTCTGTGCTGTATGAGCAGAGCCAAAATGCCCTTAAAGTTATCATAGATGAAGCCGCCGCTAAGCCTAATAAAGTCGCTGGTTCTAGCGAGCAAAAGGTGGGTGACTTCTATGCTAGCTATATGAATACAGAGCTGGTTGAACAACTTGGTGTGACGCCACTAAAGGAGCCTTTAGCTGAGATTGGATTGGCTAAAGATCACAATGATGTTGCCACGTTAATGGGCAAATTACTGGTCAGTGGTGTCGCGGTCCCATTTGGTTTTTATGTCAATAATGATGCGAAAAACTCCACAGAATATGCGGTTTATCTGTACCAATCTGGTTTAACGCTACCCGATCGTGATTACTATTTAAAAGATGAGGCAAAGTTTGTCGCCAATCGAGCGGCGATGAAAAGCTATGTCCAAGACTTGTTGACTAAAGCTGGCTACAGCCATGCCGCTCGGGCTGCAAGTAATGTGGCCGAAATTGAGCATTTTATCGCCCAGAGCCAATGGACGCGCACTGAATCTCGTGACGCGAATAAGAGCTATAACAAGATGGACAAGATGGCGTTGCAACAAGCCGTGAGTCATTTCGATTTTGTACAGTTTGCGGTGGGTGCTGATATTGAAAAAGTTAACGAGGTCATTGTCCGTCAGCCATCTTATTTTGAGAAGTTTGGTCAGCAATTTACCCAATTTAGTGTCGAGCAATGGCAAGATTACTTAGCTTTTCATGCTGTGGATGCCTATGCTGAACTGCTCAGCAAAGAGATGGTTGATCTGCATTTCGCCTTCCATGGTAAAACCTTAATGGGTATCGAAGAACAGAAGCCCCGCTGGAAGAAAGCGGTTGATGCCGCCGATCAGGTGATTGGTGAGCTGGTGGGCAAAGAGTATGTTAAGGCTCACTTTAAGCCAGAAGCTAAAGCGAGAATGGAACAGCTTATTCAAAATCTGATCAAAGGATTTGAGGTAAGCATTAACGAACTCGAGTGGATGACACCCGAAACCAAGGTGGCGGCGCAAGAGAAACTCTCTAAGTTTACTTATAAAATTGGTTATCCAGACAAGTGGAAAGATTATACTGATCTCGCCATTAAGCCAGATGATTTAGTCGGTAACTATCTGCGTTATGCTAAGTTTGAATATAAAGGCATGCTCGATAAGTTAGGCAAGCCTATTGATCGCACCGAATGGCATATGACGCCACAAACGGTTAACGCCTACTATAGCCCTGTGATGAACGAGATTGTTTTTCCCGCTGCGATCTTACAACCGCCATTTTTCAATATGGATGCAGATGATGCGATTAACTATGGTGGAATTGGCGCGGTAATTGGCCATGAGATCAGTCATGGTTTTGATGATCAAGGTGCCAAGTATGATGGTGATGGCAACTTACGCGATTGGTGGTCAGATAAAGATAGAGAAGAGTTTAACAAACGTGGTGCACAGCTCTCTGCTCAGTATTCAGCTTATGAGGCAATGCCGGGTAAATTTGTTAATGGTGACTTAACCTTAGGTGAAAACATTGGTGATCTTGGTGGGCTTACTGTCGCCGCTCGCTCTTATAAATTAAGTCTTAATGGAGCGGAAGGGCCAGTTATCGATGGATTAACGGCAGAGCAACGTCTCTTCGTTGGCTGGTCACAAGTCTGGCGTCGTAATTACCGCGATGAAGAGTTAGGCCGCCGTTTACTTACCGACTCTCATTCTCCTAGCCATTTCCGCGCGATGGGCACTCCGAGAAACATCCCTGCTTTCTATGAAGCATTTGATGTCAAAGAGGGCGATAAGATGTACTTAAGCGACGAGGAGCGAGTTAAGATCTGGTAAGTTGACGCTTAAGTTACAAAAAGCCCATCGTTAGATGGGCTTTTTTGTTTCTGAAATTAGTTGTCTATTCGATATAAGTAATCAGGGAGTTGGCTAAGATCTGCCAGTTGTTGGTGGGCTGCAGCCCATCTCGCTTGGTTGGCTTCATGGGGCGCTGGAATCGCTATGGTGAGCATATTGGCCGCTCTCGCTGCAATGAGGCCATTGAATGAGTCTTCGATAGCAAGGCACTTTGGTGGTGACACTCCCAGTGCGACCGCGCAGTTGAGATAAACCTCTGGGTGCGGTTTTCCAAGCGCTAAAGATTCGGCGCTGCAGATAGCATCAAAATATGGACGAATCGCCAGTTTCTGCATGACTGCATCAATAAGCTGTGATGAGGATGAGGTGGCCAAGCCTATTTTGAGTCCCTTATCTTTACAGGCGTTAAGTGCTTCGAAAACGCCTAACATGGCTTCGCCACTGCGCAGTATCTCTATCGATACTTGTTCAACAATAGCCGTTGCCGTTGCAGTGTTGTCATAGTTGTCCCAAGGATGACGCTGGTACCAATAACTCACGACTTGGTCGATACGAAGGCCGGTAGTTTGTAAGGTATCTTCAAGCGTAATGGGGATACCTAGTTGGCTAAGCACATTAAGTTCGGCAACTTGCCAACTGGGTTCAGAATCGATAAGTACGCCATCCATATCGAAGATCACGGCGGATAAATTATTGTGGCTCATTTTGGGCGTCCTAGTGGCTGTTAGCGCAATTAAAGTGGAATATTATGCGCAATCATTGGGTAATTACGACAAAATATTGTAAATTTTTTAGATTATTTTACTTAAGAATGGGTGGCTTTTAGCTCGTTTACAATAAATTATGATTAAGTGTTTATTCTGTTTTAAATCAATGCATTGGTAGGTGTTTCAAACTATTGTCTAATTTCATTTGTTTTATCCTTAAGATAATTTACTTAATGCCCTAGAGAATCCCCGTAATTTCTCACATCTAAGAGTGTGATCTGATTCATACTTTTACAAAGCTGTAGTATAATGCGGACCGGAAATACGGGTTGAGCCTGCTTGACTGTTAGCTTCAGAATTGAAGGCGTGCAGTTTCGCTGTTAGAACGCCAAACAAAGAGGAATGTTGCCGTGCTAGAAGCATATCGTAAACACGTCGCAGAACGTGCTGCAGAGGGCGTAGTCCCTAAGCCACTAGATGCCCATCAAGTGGCCGAGTTAATCGAATTAGTAAAAAATCCGCCAGCGGGTGAGCAAGAGTTCATTCTTGACCTGCTAGAAAACAGAATTCCCCCAGGTGTTGATGAAGCGGCATACGTTAAAGCTGGCTTTTTAGACGCTTTAGCTAAAGGCGAAGTCACCTCTTCAATCCTATCTTCTGAGCGTGCGGTTGAACTGCTTGGCACCATGCAAGGTGGGTATAATATTGAGCCGCTTATTGCTCAATTAGACAATGAAGCGCAAGCCCCATTAGCTGCCAAAGCGTTATCTCACACCTTGCTGATGTTTGATGCGTACCACGATGTGGTTGAGAAGATGCAAGCGGGTAACGCTCATGCTAAGCAAGTCGTTGAGTCTTGGGCGAATGCGGATTGGTATTTAAACCGCCCTAAGCTTGCAGACAAGATCACGCTGACCGTATTTAAAGTGACTGGTGAAACCAATACCGATGATTTGTCACCGGCGCCAGATGCATGGTCTCGTCCAGATATCCCATTGCATGCGCTAGCTATGCTGAAAAATGCACGTGATGGCATTGTGCCTGATGAAGCGGGTGTTGTGGGTCCAATCAAAGAGATCGCCAGCCTAAAAGAGAAAGGTCATCCACTTGTTTATGTGGGTGACGTTGTGGGCACGGGGTCTTCACGTAAGTCTGCAACTAACTCAGTACTTTGGTTCATGGGCGATGATATCCCTAATGTGCCGAACAAACGTGCTGGTGGTTTCTGCCTAGGTGGAAAGATCGCACCTATCTTCTTCAACACTATGGAAGATGCGGGCGCACTGCCTATTGAGCTAGATGTTAGCAAGATGAACATGGGTGATGTGATTGATATTTACCCATATGAAGGCGTTGTTAAGTTGCATGGCACTGACGAAGTGATTTCAGAGTTCAGCCTAAAAACTGAAGTGCTGTTAGACGAAGTGCGTGCGGGTGGTCGTATCCCATTGATCATCGGTCGTGGTCTAACTGACCGTGCTCGTGAAACTCTAGGCCTGCCAGCTTCTGAAGTATTTGTACGTCCACAAGATGTGGCTGATTCAGGCAAAGGTTACACCCTTGCACAGAAGATGGTTGGTAAAGCATGTGGCGTAGCGGGTGTGCGTCCAGGTCAATACTGTGAGCCTAAGATGACCTCTGTGGGTTCACAAGATACGACCGGTCCAATGACCCGTGATGAGCTGAAAGATCTAGCATGTCTAGGCTTTAGTGCTGATTTAACCATGCAGTCATTCTGTCATACTGCGGCTTATCCAAAGCCAGTGGACGTGAACACTCACCACACACTACCTGATTTTATTATGAATCGTGGCGGTGTTTCATTGCGTCCGGGTGACGGGGTTATTCACTCTTGGTTAAACCGTATGCTACTGCCTGATACCGTTGGTACGGGTGGTGACTCACATACGCGTTTCCCTATTGGTATCTCATTTCCAGCCGGTTCAGGTCTTGTCGCTTTCGCTGCGGCGACTGGTGTGATGCCTCTGGATATGCCTGAATCAATTTTGGTTCGCTTTAAAGGTGAAATGCAGCCAGGTATCACATTGCGTGACTTGGTCCATGCAATTCCGTTAAAAGCGATTGAAATGGGTCTTTTGACTGTTGAGAAGAAAGGTAAGATTAACGCTTTCTCTGGCCGTGTGCTTGAGATTGAAGGTCTTGAAAAGCTGAAGGTTGAGCAAGCGTTTGAACTTTCTGATGCATCGGCTGAGCGCAGTGCGGCAGGTTGTACCATCAAGCTAGATAAAGAGCCAATCATTGAATACCTAAACTCTAACATCGTCATGTTGAAGTGGATGATTGCTGAAGGTTATGGCGACCGTCGTACGATTGAGCGTCGTATCACTGCGATGCAAGAGTGGTTAGCTAACCCAGAGTTGATGGAAGCCGATAGCGATGCTGAATACGCAGAAATTATCGAAATCGATTTAAATGCGATCAAAGAACCAATTCTTTGTGCGCCGAACGATCCAGATGACGCCGTGCTACTTTCATCTGTTGTTGACACTAAAATTGACGAAGTGTTCGTTGGTTCATGTATGACTAACATCGGTCACTTCCGTGCAACCGGTAAGATGCTAGATAAGTTTGCGACGACTCTACCTACACGTTTGTGGATTGCGCCGCCAACTAAGATGGACAGAGATCAACTAACCGAAGAGGGTTACTACGCTATCTTTGGTCGTGTTGGTGCACGTATAGAGATCCCAGGTTGTTCGCTATGTATGGGTAATCAGGCACGTGTTGCTGAAGGTGCGACAGTGGTTTCAACGTCTACGCGTAACTTCCCTAACCGTCTTGGTACTGGTGCAAACGTATACTTGGCCTCTGCTGAGCTTGCTGCTGTTGCAGCGCTATTGGGTCGTCTCCCTAGCGTTGATGAGTATCAAAATTATGCTAAGGAGCTTGATGCGACGGCGGCAGATACCTATCGTTATCTGAACTTTGACCAGATTGATTCATACACCCAGAAAGCGGGTGAAGTGATTTTCCAATCGGCGGTTTAAGCGATATAACACAGTAACAAAAAGGCCAGCTAAGTTAGCTGGCCTTTTTATTGAGATCTATTTTTAGCGTGTAAGTAACTATTACTCTAAATAATCTAATGATGCTTAAGACTTAAGAAGCGTTAGCGTGAAGCACTTCTAGCAATTTATCCTCAAGCTCAAAGCGTGTTTCCATGGCATGAGCCAGCGATGAGAGATCTTTGTCTAGTTGATAAAGAATTTTATCGTCATCAGCCTCGGTATATTTATCGTTAAAATCTAAGGCAAGATCTGTGGTCTCGCTGATTTTTGGGACGATAGTCTGTGCGAGGTTTTGAGTTGATTCGCCATTTTTTTCACAGGCAGTGACCACACGGTCATAGACCTCAAAGTGCCCTTCGGATACATAGTCGACCAATAGATCGCAAAACTCCTTAACAGATTTAAATTCAGGAAGCGATTTGTCTAATGACTCGTAGGGAGGCAGACCAGCTATCTGGCAGTAATTGACTAGCAGTTTGCGACGATGATTCAGCCACTGATCAATAAGTGTATTGGCGCCGCCCCATTTTTGTTCGGCTCTTTCCAATTGCTTTAGCATGACATTCCTCATCAAAAGTTGTTCTATGACTTCTAATGTAGGTGAGAAATGCTGCTTAGATCAACTCTTTTTTACGTCAATGACAGAACATTATTTGTTAATAAGCGGCTTGTTTTGCATACAAAATGCTGGGAGGCTGGAAGTGACTGTCTTGTATAAAATAAAATGCCCAGCGATAGAATTCTATCGCTGGGCGAGTAAAGGTTTTGCAGGCTCGATGCGACGAGCTTCTTGATTGTTCTTGCTAGCGCAGACTTTTTATACCAAAGGCTTCGATAGCATGCAACTTTTTTCTGACGTTTTGGGAACCAGTCGCCCTATTTATTGTCTGGTTATTTCGAGCGAATAGTGTGCAATAAGATGATAAAAATATAATCGAGCGGGGTTTGTCACATAAATGTGCAGTTGCAGGTTACTTTACTCGCGTAAATGCTAAACTACTGACCCAGCAGAAATCAATAAGCGTAGGAATAGAGCCAAATGGCAGAACTAAAAAATGATCGTTATTTACGTGCCTTACTAAAACAACCTGTTGATAGAACTCCTGTCTGGATGATGCGTCAAGCTGGTCGTTATCTTCCAGAATACAAAGCGACTCGCGCTGAAGCGGGTGACTTTATGTCTCTTTGTAAGAACCAAGATTTGGCTTGTGAAGTGACATTGCAGCCTCTACGTCGTTATGACTTAGATGCGGCAATCTTGTTTTCTGATATTTTGACTGTACCCGATGCTATGGGTCTAGGTTTGTACTTTGAAACTGGCGAAGGTCCACGTTTCGAACGCCCTACCGATACTATTGATTCAATTAAAAAGCTCTGCATCCCAGATCCAGAAGATGAGCTTGGCTATGTCATGCGTGCAGTGAGCACCATTCGTCGTGAACTAAAAGGCGAAGTGCCACTGATTGGTTTCTCTGGTTCACCATGGACCCTGGCGACTTACATGGTCGAAGGCGGTTCAAGCAAAGCATTTGAAAAGATCAAGAAGATGGCTTACGAAGAGCCTGCAACGCTGCACATGCTATTAGACAAACTTGCTGATTCAGTGACCCTGTACCTAAATGCTCAAGTGGCAAACGGTGCACAATCTCTTATGATCTTTGACTCATGGGGTGGCGCATTGTCTCACCATGCTTATCGCGAGTTCTCACTGCGCTATATGCAGAAGATTGTCGATGGCCTAACACGTCATGCTGATGGTCGCCAAGTACCTGTGACTCTGTTCACTAAAGGTGGCGGGTTGTGGTTAGAATCTATGGCTGAAACAGGTTGTGATGCCTTAGGTCTCGATTGGACTGTTGATATTGGTGATGCACGTCGCCGTGTAGGTCATAAAGTTGCGCTGCAAGGCAACATGGACCCATCGGTACTTTACGCTTCTCCTGCGCGTATCCACCAAGAAGTAGATCAAATTTTAGCTTCTTACGGGGAAGGCACGGGCCACGTATTTAACCTAGGTCATGGTATTCATCAACATGTTGATCCTGAGCATGCTGGTTCATTTATCAACTCTGTTCATGAGTTGTCAGCGCAATACCACAAGTAATCAGTTGATTGCCTGATAATAAAAAAGCCCGCTTAGCGGGCTTTTTTTATATAAAGAGCATGGAATTTATAAAGAAATAGATTCGTTAAGCGCTGGGCTGGCCAGTTCAATTTTAAAATGGCTGCCTTTACCTGGGGTGCTCTGCACCTGTAAGTTACAGTTGAGCAAGCCGAGTAATTGTCTAACGATCGACAGCCCAACGCCGAGCTGAGGTAACTGTTGATATTGTTGCGTGTTGGTACTCACTTGGGTGTGTTGCTTTAGTGCTTGCAGTTCATGCTTATGAATACCCGAACCATTATCTGACACTAGCAGCCCAACTCGGTCACCACTGTATTCGACATTGATGCTAATTTTACCGCCATTCGGGGTATACCTGATTGCATTGTCGACGAGGTTGCTCAATACGCGAAACAACAGTAAGGGATCGCTGTAGATCGCTACGTTTTCATCTACCTCAAAGGCCAGTTCTACAACTTGGGCTTTGGCGCGAGGTAAGAAATACTGTCGCAACTCATCGAGTATAGGGGCCAGCGCAAAGTGCTGCATTGTGGCTGTAACCTGGCCATTCTCTAGGGCTTCTAGTTGCAACATTTGATTAAGGAGTTGCTGTAACTGGAGCCCAGCTCTCGCAGCGACTTCGATAAGGCTAGCATCTCGCTCATGTTCAGCAAGTAACAGCCAGGTATCGATGTAACCCTGCAAAGTTGTCAATGGTGTTTTGAGATCATGAGAAAGGTGCAGCATAAAGTCGTGGCGTTCAGCCTGCTGTTTAGCGATAGCGAGGTGCTGTTGATGCACTTGAGACAGCAGTTGATTGATATTGGTGGTTAAGCCAAGGATCTCTTTGCTGGCTTGAGGGCGAGTTTTCAGTAATGAATCTTGGGTGAGGGAATGGCCGCTTAGTTGGTTCATATCGTGGGCGAGCTGGGAAATTGGTGCGGTAAAGTATTTTAGCAGCACTACAAAGAGTGCTAGCGCAAACAAGATTGTCACACTTAATCCCGCTCCCCATTGATTGAGGTGTTGATGCTGGGCAACTACGGCTTGCCAGGCATCAAACTCTTGGCCGCCAATAATGACATACAAGTAACCTGTTTTAACGCCTCGTGGGTCAACAAGGTTTGCCGCGGAAAAGATTTTCTCCGTGGTGGGTGAGCGTGGGTCTTGCCCTAGTACAGGTAGCTTGGCCCCGTTTATAAACTGCTGCAAGGGAGCGATGTCGACTTGTTGGCGTTTGATTACCGATTTAGGGGCATCAAAAGCGATCAGTTTGCCCTGAAGGTCTAATGTGTAGATCTCAAAACTGGGCCCTAACAGCATGAAGTCGTGAAACGCCTCTTTGAGCGCTGCATCCGATGTGACCCCTTGGGAAAGTAACGGATTAATGTGGCCCATGTGGGTCGCAAGTTCGCGATGAAGAGATTGTTGGATCTGGTTTTGGTTATATTGATGGTTGGCACTAAACCATTGCCATAGCCCCATAAACAGCACGAATACGGCGATACTCGCCGATAGGACAATCCGGTTAAATAGACTATTCATCATCGCCTCAATGGCTTGGTGGTGAAAATTTGTAACCGACGCCCCAAACGGTTTTGACAAGGTCGCTGGTGGATGGCGTTTGTGCTAGCTTGGCGCGTAGTCGGTTGATATGGCTATTTACCGTGTGCTCATAGCCTGAATAGGAGTAACCCCATACTGCTTCGAGTAGCTGCATGCGGCTAAATACCTGTTTGGGATGTTGGGCGAGAAACAGTAACAGATCGAACTCCCGCGCTGTTAGCAGCAAGGCTTGATTGAAGGCGGTGACTTCACGAGTGTTACTATCAATGACGAGGTCATCAAACGTGAGGGTATCTGTCGCTGGTGTAAGTTGTTTGCCGCGTCTGAGCAGCGCTTTTACTCGGGCTCTAAGCTCCAACACACTAAATGGCTTAACTAAATAGTCATCGGCACCTGACTCTAATCCCAATACGATATCGGCTTCGCTGTCTCTGGCCGTGAGCATCATGCAGGGCAGTAGTTCCCCATTCTGTCTTAGTTGTTCACATAGCATCAGCCCATCTCCATCTGTCAGCATTCTATCGAGCAGCAATAAGTCGATTCTCTGGGTCGATAACACCTGTTTTGCATGCTGCAATGTGGTGGCATGGATCACCTCAAAATTGAGGGATTTAAGATTGAGACTGATAAGATTGGCCAGATCTATCTCATCTTCAACCAATAAAATCCGTTGATGATCTCCCTGTTTCATCACTACCATTGTAACCTCCCAAGGTTGTCCTACCATGAGTAGACCAACCATTGAGGGGTTTTATTTCGTACTTAGAACCTTGTTGTAAGAGTTTGCTTATTGAGATCGTGTTAGCGTGATACGCAGTGCGGGATTATCAAAGCGATGCGAGGCATTAAGAACTGAGTCTGTAAGCCCATCATCATGACTGATCACACCTGGATGCAGATGCACTCTGTTCACATCATCTCGGGCTGCATTGAAGCCTTCTCCGCCATCTGCAGGTCCCGGAATCGTGCCTTTTAGCTCGCTGTTTGCTTCGGTTCCGGCATCATAAACAGCGGTCATGATTCGCTGGGTTTCGCCAACATTTATCCCATCAAGGTTGACATTATTAAGGCCGCTAAATGCATCATTGGTGTTGACCAACATGGTAAGCAAACTCATCGAGGCCACAGAGTCATCAGCTAAGGTCATGGTTAAGGTTTCACTGGCCCCTGGGGCAAGTATGCCAGCCCCAGCGGTGATTGATGAAATACTTCCCGCTTCAACTTGAAAACCTGCGCTATCACCCGATTCTGCAAGTTGCTCCAATGCGCTGCTAGCGCTAGCACCTGTCTGCCATGGATGGTAATCCTTATCCACGGCTAATAACGCAATAGGTGACATAGGTTGATTAGCCGTAAGATTGGTAACGGTTACTGAAAATACTCTATCAGGTGCTGGCGTTGGCGTGGGAGGCACAGAGGCATCATGATCGTTATCCGAGCAGCCTGCGAGCACTAAACTGGTACTCACCAAAAGCAGTGGCAGAATCTTACCTGCCGATCTAGTTAGATTATTCATCATCACTCTCCTACTTTACAGTGACCACAACGCGGGCAACAGGGTTTAACCAACGATGTACGCGGCTGTCTAAATCACTCATTCCGCCGTTGACGTCAGTATCACCCAGCACACCAGGGTGGATATGGACTTTATCATTGCTACTCATGTCGCTAACGCCAGTTGCATTGGCACCACCATCTCCCCCTGGGGCTGCTGGTATTCCAGGTGCTCCCGGCATACCACCGCCATTAATCACTTCATCGTTGGTTTCGGTGCCGGCGTCGTAGCCATTGAGATTGATGGTATAAGTCCCTGGGGTGGTAGGGATCTCCCATGCATCTAAACCAATGAAAGCGTCATTGGTGGGCAAAATCATTGCAACGATTGATAGATGAGTCAGGGTTTGGCTATTGAGCATGATGCCTTCAACAGTTTGCCCTGGTGCCATTAAACCCGCTGCAGGATTACTTACCGTGACACCATTGGCACTTTCAACAAGCGTGACAAGATCGGCAATATCACCTCCTTCGGCCATCTTTTGTAGTGAGCTGCTTGCCATCTCTCCTACGTTAAATAGATGAGTGTCTCCATCGTGAGCGGCAAGTAACACTGGGGTGAAATGATTGCCGTGGGTGAGATTATTGATACGAATTTCGAGTTCAGCTGCCATTGCCGATGTACTAATAAGGCTACCAAGCAATAGGCTACGGGTAAGGATATTAAGGTTCATGATCTCGCTCCATTGAGTGTTTTATTACTGATTGTTGATATTCATCATGGCGGAAGGAGATCACCTAAGTATCTCCGAATTATCACAAAAGTTTCACATTTGGTTTTTTCGCCTGTTTGAGATCGCAAAAAACGTGGATTTATGGGCTTTTATCGGTAATTGCTGCGCTAAGTCAATGTGCGGTATTGATTGCTCATGCAACCTACTGGCTACTTTTACGTCGAGCGAATCCTTAGGTGTTTCACCATTGGTATAAATACTGTATTTTGCTCGCGACATCGTTTCGTATGTCAGATTGATTAAAAATAGGGTGGCTTCAGCACAAGATGCGCATTAGCAAGAAATTAGTCGTGTTCGTTGTGGGTTTTTGCTTACCTGCGGTATTTGCCGTCTCATCTTCATTAAGTCTCTGGTTTGAAAATCGTGTTAGCGAGCTGAAACAGGCCTCAATCAATGCAGAGTTAGTCAATATACGTCGTCAGATAAACACTGATCTCCGTCAGTTGGAATTACTTGCGCGGGGTTATGGTGCGCCCATGTCCAGTTTAGAGGATGGCGCACGCAAGAATTTTAGCCTTGCATGGCAACAAACTGGGGTTGCAGATCACCTGAGTTTTTTCTATTTTGATCGCGGTCAGGTTATTCCATTCTCTCCGCATATTGGCACCATTCATCCATTTGAGTCATTATTATTACCTGCGTCATTATTTGCTTTTAAACAGAGTAAAACGGGTTTTATCATCCTTGAGGGTCAAGGATATATGGTGAGCGTGGTGCCGACATCACAAAGCAGTGCTGTAGCCCTAGTGAGGCAAGTTGATAGTAAGCTGCTAAGCCATTACCAAGTACATGATATGTTACGGTCAATCACCTTGGAGGCTGGCATCGCGGCCTCAGACACCATCAATAAAGAGTCTGGTCAACTTATTGAGATTGCTGTTCCCACGCTCGTATATGGTGAAGCGTTACACCTTTCAGTGTTATTTTCTGATGGTATTTTCGCTGATATAGAACCGCAAACTTCAAGTGCAACTTACCTTGTATTAGGGTTAAGCCTGCTACTGCTTTTTATCGGCTATTTGTGGCTGAGAATAGGTTTAGTTAAACCTTTTAGGCAATTACTTGCTCAGCTATCGCGCATCGATCCCGCGGCTAAAAGCTATACACCATTAACGGGAAATGGTTGTTCAGAATTGGTGGTGGTGGCCGATCGGGTGAACGAATTGTTAGCGCGAATTTTTCAACAAAAAGAGCGTTCCAAAATCACCTTAGAGGCGATTGTTGAAGTTGTTATTCTTACCGATGCCAGCGCTAAGGTTGTCTACCTTAATCCACAAGCCGAGCGTTTACTTAACATCAGTTCAGAGCAAGCTATTGGTATGCCGGTGAGCGATCTGTTTAAGTCCGACTCTAGTTTTAACACTAAGCTATTACAGTTCATGCAAACGGCTTCGCTAGAGCCGCTACTGAGTAAAATTAAGTTCCAAAGTCAGCAAGTGCAGTTGATGGAGCGTAGTATTAGTAATTTACGCAATCCGCAAAACGAGGTAATTGGTACTGTTATCGTATTGCGTGATATTACCCAAGAGGAAGTGCTCAAGCATCAGCTAAGAAGGCGAGCCAATTATGACAGTGTGACCTCATTGCTTAATCGAAGTGCATTTGAGGAGCGCTTGCCTGAGTTTTCTAAAGGGGGCCAGACGCTAGCGATCTGCTATTTCGATTTAGAGCAATTTAAGTTAATCAATGACTCCTGCGGCCATAGCGCAGGCGATCTTATGCTTAAAATGGTAGCCAAAGCGATTCAATCTAGCCTTGACGATCAAGTGCTGCTGGCAAGGCTCGGCGGCGATGAGTTTGGTTTGGCGATAAAAAACAGTGAAGTTCTTCAAGTTGCACAACAAGTGAAGCAGATTATTGATAGCGTTGCGTTGCAGGTATTGGAGCATCAAGGTTGTCACTATCGAGTCGGGATCAGTGCTGGCATTGCCATAGCGCGCGCACCTTATATCACTGCCACAGAACTACTTAAAGATGCTGATATCGCCTGTATAGCGGCAAAACGTAAGGGCAGTAATCAACTGCACTTCTATGATGATAAAGATAAGGAGCTGATCGACCAACGTAACGCGCCTAAGTGGGCGGTACGGATCGCGCAAGCTATCGAACATAATGAGTTACTCCTCTATTATCAGCCGATTAAAGGGATCAGTGGTAACGCGCATAAAAAGCGCATGGAGATTTTATTGCGGATCCAAGAGCCGTGTGGGCGTATCTTGTCACCAGCACAATTTATCGCGGCTGCTGAACGCTTTAAGCTAATGCCTGAAGTGGACAAAGAGGTGATTCGAAAAGCATTTTTGTGGCTCTCTATGCATGAAGAACTTTGGCATGACCACTGTTTATCTATCAATCTTTCAGGTAACAGTCTTGGGGCCGAAGGTATGGTCGATTATATTGAGGCGCAATTGCGACGTTTTGCTATCCCGAGCAAGTGTATCTGTTTTGAAATTACTGAAACCAGTGCAATTCAAAACCGCAATCGTGCTATGGAGATGTTGAATTTACTGCGTCAACAGGGCTTCTCCTTTGCGCTAGATGATTTTGGTAGTGGTTTTGCCTCCTATGGCTATTTACGTGAGCTACCCGTTAACTACGTTAAAATAGATGGCTGTTTCGTCAAGACCTTAGCCAGTAATGCTAAAGATTACGCCATTGTTAAGTCGATACATGATGTTTGTCGTGTCATGGGAATTGAAACTGTCGCTGAGTTTGTTGAAAACCAAGACATTATCGACAGGCTCGAATCTATTGGTATCAATTATGCTCAAGGTTATGCCATCGGTCGTCCTCAAAGCCTAGATACTTATACTCAACGCAACATTCAGCAGCCTGAGCGCCTTTTGGCTTGAGACTTGCGCTTTACGCCTTTGTGTGTGAATTTGAGTGATAACTTTATAATTGTTATCACTAAGGGCGTTCATGCAAGAGTTAAAGGATAAGGTTGTGATTGTAACCGGGGCCTCAGAAGGCATTGGCCGTGCCTTGGTTAAAGCCTTAGCGCCAATTGGGTGTAAATTAGTGCTTACCGCCCGTAATCAGCAGCGACTCGACTCACTGGCGCAGGCGATCTCTAGCAATAGCTCTCATCAACCGTTAGTTTTTGCAGCAGACATTACCGATCCGCTTGCTTGCCAAGCATTAATCAGTGCCACGGTCGAGCACTTTGGTCAGCTAGATATTCTAATTAATAATGCGGGCATGACCATGTGGTCACGCTTTGATGAGCTGTATGATCTCTCTATTCTTAATAAAGTGATGCAAGTTAATTATCTCGCCCCCGCCTATTTAACCCATAGCGCACTGCCGCATTTAAAGGTGACACAAGGGCAGATAGTCGTGGTGGCCTCGGTGGCAGGGCTAACGGGCGTCCCTACACGCAGTGGTTATAGTGCATCGAAGCACGCTGTGATGGGGTTCTTTGATTCGCTACGGATTGAACTTAGCGATGATAATGTGGCGGTAACTATTTTATGTCCAGATTTTGTGGTGTCTGAAATCCATAAACGGGCACTCGATGGGCAGGGCAACCCGCTGGGGAAAAGCCCAATGCAAGAAAATAAAATTATTACCGCCGCGCAGTGTGCGCAAATGATGCTCCCCGCCATTGCAGGCCGTAAACGGTTAATGATCACTTCATTGCGAGGTCGGCTAGGACGATTTGTACGTTTAATTGCGCCAGGGTTGATTGATAAAATAGCCCGCAAGGCGATAGCTTCGGGCCATTGATAGCGATTATAGAAATTGAATGATGAGATTAAGACTGTTCGTCTAAATGCTTAAGAATTGTCTGTTCGGCGTCCTGCTGAGTCGGCTTTGGATTATCAGTGTTAATGGTGACCGCTGGGCGCATACCAGTCATGTCTTCGGCGATATGCAGCCAATCTGGATGCCAATAAAATGAGGTGCCAGCTAAGGTATTCCAGTTGTGGACTCCAGCTCTTTCGCCTTGATAAACAAGGTCTCCAAGTGAATGTTTCATGTTAACCCCTAATAGTTATATGTTGTTGAGGCTTTATATTGCTCCTCCAATAAGCAGTTTTGTGTGATGCATGTCACATTTTGTTGGCGGTGAACTATTTTTAATCAACGGAGACGGTGCAGGGAAAGCGGCATAAAAAAACCGGTCAAAGACCGGTTTTTTTGTTGGACATTAGGTTAACTTTCGCGAGCGATAGCGCGGTAGGCGATATCGGTGCGGAAATACACATCATCCCAGTGAATTTGATCAACTAAGGCGTATGCCGATTGTTGTGCTTCGGTCACAGTGTTGCCTAATGCCGTTGCGCATAACACGCGGCCGCCGTTAGTGACTACATGACCCTCTTTCATACTGGTGCCCGCATGAAACACTTTGGCGTCATTGTTGCCCAGTGTTAGCCCATCAATGACATCGTGTTTACGATACGCATCTGGGTATCCGCCAGCGGCTAATACCACACCAACGGCAGCACGAGTGTCAAATTCGGCAGTCACTTGGTCTAGCTCACCACGGGTGGCGGCTAGGCAAAGCTCAACTAAATCAGATTTAAGGCGCATCATGATAGGTTGAGTTTCTGGGTCGCCAAAGCGGCAGTTGTACTCAAGTACCTTAGCGCTGCCATCAGGTGAAATCATCAAGCCTGCGTAGAGAAAGCCTGTATAGACATTGCCTTCAGCTGCCATGCCATCAACGGTTGGACGGATAACGTTAGCGATGGTCCAATCGTGCACCGCTTGGGTGACAACGGGTGCTGGAGAGTACGCACCCATACCGCCCGTGTTAGGGCCATGATCGCCATTGTCGCGTGCCTTATGATCTTGGCTGGTAGCCATGGCAAGAATGTTCTGCCCATCAACCATCACAATGAAACTGGCTTCTTCGCCTTTTAAAAACTCTTCGATAACGACTCGTGAGCCTGCTTCACCAAACAGATTACCCGCTAGCATATCTTCAATTGCCGCGTCTGCTTCGCTTTGGTCTTGGGCGATAATCACCCCTTTACCCGCCGCTAAGCCATCGGCCTTGATGACAATTGGGTAGCCAGTACTCGCGGTGACGTCAACAACGTAAGCTTTTGCTGGTTCAATCTCGGTAAAGTTTGAGTAAGCTGCGGTTGGGATGTTGTGACGAGCTAAGAAATCTTTAGTGAAGGCTTTAGAGGACTCTAGCTGTGCTGCGCCTTGAGTTGGGCCAAAAATAGGCAAACCCGCTTCATTGAACGCATTGACAACCCCAAGTGACAATGGCACTTCTGGTCCGACTATGGTCAGTTCAATCTTGTTTGCTTGGGCAAACGCCACTAAGTCGGTGATGGCTTCAACATCAATGGCAACATTTTCTAGTTTTGGCTCTAGAGACGTCCCCGCGTTGCCCGGTGCAACGAAGACTTTTTCGACTTGTGCTGATTGGGCTGCTTTCCACGCTAACGCATGTTCGCGACCGCCACCACCAATAACTAAGATATTCATTCAGTATCCTTAAATCGGCGCCCGAGTCTTGAGACCTAGGCGCTTACGGGTAAATTAATGACGGAAGTGACGCATGCCAGTAAATACCATGGCCATACCGTGCTCATCTGCAGCGGCAATGATCTCTTCATCACGAATCGACCCACCTGGTTGGATGATGCAGCTGATACCCGCAGCCGCTGCGGCATCGATGCCATCGCGGAATGGGAAGAAGGCATCGGATGCCATGACTGAACCAACCACTTCGAGGTTTTCGTCAGCAGCTTTAATGCCTGCGACTTTGGCGCTGTATACACGGCTCATTTGACCTGCGCCGACACCAATGGTCATGCTGTTTTTTGCATAGACAATGGCGTTTGATTTGACAAACTTGGCCACTTTCCAGCAGAACATCAGATCTTTCATTTCGGCTTCGGTCGGTTGGCGTTTTGATACCACAGTGACATCGGCTTGATTCACCATACCTTGGTCACGGTCTTGCAGTAGCAGGCCACCGTTGACACGCTTGTAGTCTAGGCTGGTGGTCTTGCTGTTCCACTGACCACATTCGAGTAGGCGCACATTGGCTTTAGCTGCAACCACATCACATGCGGCTTGGCTCACGCTTGGTGCGATAATGACTTCAACAAACTGGCGTTCAACAATCGCGCTTGCGGTTGCTGCGTCAAGCTCGCCATTAAAGGCGATGATGCCACCAAAGGCTGAGGTTGGGTCGGTTTGATAGGCACGGTTATAAGCGTCAAGCAGGTTGCTGCCAATGGCTACGCCACACGGATTAGCGTGCTTAACGATAACGCATGCTGGTTCATCAAACTCTTTAACGCACTCAAGGGCGGCGTCAGTATCGGCAATATTGTTATAAGAGAGTGCCTTACCTTGTAACTGAACAGCGCTTGCTACTGAAGCTTCGTCAATATTAAGATCAACATAGAACGCTGCGCTTTGATGGCTGTTTTCGCCATAGCGAAGATCTTGTTTCTTCACTAGCTGGGTATTGTAAGTGCGCGGGAACTTAGAATCGTCATGGCACTCATCTTTGCTATGCGCTGGGACCATAGTACCGAAGTAGTTGGCAATCATGCCATCATAGGCGGCGGTATGTTCAAAGGCGGCAATGGCTAGGTCAAAACGGGTTTCAAGTGTCGTGCTACCTTCATTGGCCTGCATTTCGGCAATGACGCGACCGTAATCGGCAGCGTTAACTATGATGGTCGTGTCTTTATGGTTTTTAGCGGTAGAGCGCACCATTGTTGGACCACCAATATCGATGTTCTCAACGGCATCGGCCAAGGTACAACCTGCTTTCGCAACAGTATCGGCAAATGGGTAAAGGTTAACGGCAACCAGATCGATAGGTTTAATGGCATTCTGTTCCATGACGATCTCATCAATACCGCGGCGCGCTAAAATGCCGCCGTGTACTTTAGGGTGCAGGGTCTTAACGCGACCATCCATGATCTCAGGGTGACCAGTGTAGTCAGAGACTTCAATGACAGGCACACCGTTGTCTGCCAATAGTGCAGCAGTGCCGCCAGTAGAGAGCAGTTCAACACCTTGAGCATGCAAGGCTTGTGCAAACTCTAGGATTCCGGTTTTATCTGAAACGCTTAACAGCGCGCGACGAATAGGTCTGGCATTATTCATTTTGGGTACAGGGTCCAGTAGTTATTTTTAAGGATCTTTCGGAAAGCAGAACAGTCTACCGTTAGTAACGGTTTGCTATGCTTTCCAAAAGTCCCTCAATTATTGTTACTGTCCATCGCGGCGCGCGTATTTTAACGTAAAATGATGTGCCATGCTGTTTTTTTCTGCGCGATTTCACAATACGCGCAAGCGAACAAGCAACCTCTGGTAAAACCCGCATAATAACCCTTGACCTTAGATTTAACTCCAAGGTTTATACTTGACCTATTCAACCACCATTAAAACCCAATTGGATGATTTATGTATCGCATTGGTGAGCTATCAAAAGCGTGTGATGTCAAAGCTGACACGCTCAGGTTCTACGAAAAGCATGGTTTGCTGTCGCCCTCAATGCGAACCGAGGCGGGGTATCGCATGTATACCGAGAGTGATGCTGAGCGACTGCGTTTTATCCTACGGGCGAAAGCCGTGGGTTTTACACTGGCCGAGATCACTGAGTTGTTGTCAATCGAGCTAGATAAGTCCAATTGGGCCTGCGCCGATGTCAAAGGCATGGTCGATATTAAGCTGGAACATGTCGAGGAGAAAATTGCCGAGCTCAATTACTTTAGAGAGTCATTGCAGCGTTTATCTGATGCATGCTGTGGTGGGCCAGAAAGTGCAGAGCACTGCTCAATTCTAGAGGCGCTAGAATCCAATTCAGCCGAGGTGAAGTGTGAGAACCATACACATCAACATACGCAAACAGAATACAAAGCAAGTTGTAAGGTGAAGGGTTAATTATGTTGTTAAGTAATTTTATTGATCTATTTTTAGATTCGGCGCCATGGCTGTTATTGGGCCTTGTGTTGGCCGGTATGCTCAAGATGTTTGTGCCTATGACCTGGATGCAGAAACAGCTCGGTGGTCACGGCTTTAAAACCACGGTCAAAGCGGCGATTCTCGGCGCGCCACTGCCACTGTGCTCCTGTGGCGTGATCCCAGCCGCTGTTGGGTTGCGTCGCTCTGGCGCCTCTAAAGCGGCAACGACCTCGTTTTTAGTCTCAACCCCTGAAACAGGTATCGACTCTGTCAGTGTTTCCTATGTGTTACTCGGTCCATTTATGGCCATTGTCAGGCCGATTGCTGCGGTGACCAGTGCTATCGTTGCCGGCTTATTAGTGGGGAGAGATGACGAAGATGAAATATCCGTTGTGGCAGCTAAAGGTGCAACAAATAAAGCCCCCGCGAGTAGTTGTTGTAGCAGTAAAAAAGTGGAACCTGTGGTTAAGAGCTGTTGCAGTAAAACAGCAACGGCAGAAAAAAGCTGTAGTGATACAACTCCAGAGGATAAACCACTCGCCATGCGTCCAGTAGCACAAAGCAATCGCATGATGGAGATGGCGGCTAAACCAGTCGTCAACCTAAAGCCTGCCACAGCGAGTGCTAGCTGTTGCAGCAGTAAGACACCAGCGACAGAGAAACCCATCGCGAGTTGCTGCGGCACCGAAAATAGTGCCAATAAAGAAGAGAGCTGCTGCGAGTCGACTAAAGATATCGCTTCTGAATTGCAAGGAACCTCGGTTATTTCGAGGATGGGCAAAGGCCTGCATTACGCCGCCACCGATTTAGTGCGTGATACGACTATTTGGCTGTTGATCGGATTGTTTTTTGCTGCTTTAGTGCAAACTTATGTCCCTGGTGATTTTATGGCGAAGTGGGGGGATGGCATTCTGGCTATGTTAGTCATGGTACTTATCTCTGTGCCTATGTATATCTGTGCCACGGCATCAACGCCAATCGCGGCGGGTTTATTACTAGCGGGTGTATCGCCGGGCGCGGTATTAGTATTTATGTTAGCGGGGCCTGCAACCAATATTGCTACCTTAGGCGTTGTCACTAAAGAGCTAGGTAAACGCGCGCTGTATGGTTACTTAGGTGGGGTACTGGGCGTGGCGTTGGTCTCAGGAATTATCGTTAATTATCTGGTGGATACTTTCGGTTTTGTGGTGATGCCACAAATTGGCGAACAGCATAGTCTATTGCCAGCAACTGTCGTCTACACCTCGGGAGTAGTGTTAGCCATATTGATGCTCAAAGTCCTGTTAGATAAGTTGCCTAAAAACTGGTGGCGCAGAGATTGCTGTTCATAACGTCCCAATAAAAAAGAGCGCTAGTAGCGCTCTTTTTTATCTCAATATGTTGAGTGTTAACTTACAGGGACAAAAGCCATCGGGAAGTGACGTTCTGTGGTGGTGCCGTTTGTGACCTCGACAGTTTGCTCGTCGATGTGAATAAAGAAGGGCATCTCAGCATCATCAGGATTGTTGGCAGTTTCTGGATCGTCATTTTGAGCAACACAGGTATAACCCAAGCTATAGCTGCCAGCAGTTACAAAGCCAAATTCATATTCATAGCCCGTCACTTCATCATTTTGGTCTAGCATAGCGTTGACACGGGCTGATGCAATTGGGGCGACTTGTGGTGTTGTGATGTCGGCATCAGGACGGAAATCCACCATGTTAGTCAGTGTGGTGTCTGCAGGGTACAGGTAAACGGCTTGAGCAAACTCTGTTCCGCCGGCAGCCACTTCGCAGTCTGCTTTAACATTGTCTAATGTGTCACTATCGATAGCGTTGATTTGGCCTTCAATCGCGCCGACTTCGGCATTGTTGACTAGCTGTATCGAGGTGGGTTTAAGGGTCCAATAGTCTTTGTTTCCGTGAGGCGCTTGCAAGCCTTTAGCAAGGTTAAACTCGGCGACAAAAACATTACTACCCGCCGCAATCGTGAAGGTTTTGTTGAAGAACAAGCGGCCAGTGTTCGGGTCTTCGGCACCCACACCGCCACAACTGCCGTTACTGTTAGTGGTTAAGCCTGCGATGCCATCTGCGGTTTTTACGTAAGAACTCTCTTCATTAGCGACTTCGCTCTTTTCCATGTAGATGCACATTTGGTATTCGCCAGTGGGAATGGATTGGCCACTGACCAAGGTTTCGACTTCTTGACCCTGAAACTGGAGTAGATCGACATGTTTTAGCTCACCACTGTCAGATACATCAAATGAGAGTGACTCACCATTGCCTTTAAGTACCACCTGCTTGAAAGCAATGTTGACGATTTCTGCATCGGCGGGGTTGTCAGAGACTCCTAAGTTAAAAGTGCCCATCGTTGGCTCTGGTGTGGTGGTGTTATCGCTACCACCACAGGCACTCAGTATGCTTATGAGAGAAATAGCAATAATCGATTTAGAATATTTCATAGGTTACCTGTCTTGTTGTAATGAAAACGGCCAATTTTTTTATTTTTAAGTTGAACGTATTGAAGAGATCATTCCTTGACGAGTTACAGCACCATCATGGGCACTGTTGTTAGCATTAAGAATAGGTTTTTTTGCGTGGATGTCTATCTAGAATCCGCTATTTCAGTGATGTTTGGCAGTTTTATTGTTTTGACGGATTTGATGTGACAACGGCTTGACGTTAGTCAAAATTTTGCAAGGGAATGGAGTTGGATTGAGATGGAAAAAACCGACTTATTACATGCTAAATCGTGCAATAAGTCGGTAGCTGCGGTATGCGCAAATGGTTAAGGTCTACGCCTCAAGCTCGGCATTGTGATAAACGTTCTGCACGTCGTCACAATCTTCAAGTGCAGCGAGAAACTTTTCAAATTGCTCTATCTCTTCTGCATCAGTTATCGCTGTCATGGTTTGTGGAACAAACGTTATCTCTTCCATGACATATTCAGTGTCTTCAGGCAGTTCAGCGGCAAGCGCGGTTTTCACCTTAAAGAACTCGGTATGGGGGGCATAAACACTGATCATGCCATCTTCTAGCTCAACGTCAGTGACATCGACATCGGCCATCATGAGCATCTCAAGAATGGCATCTTCATCATCGCCAGCAAAGACGAACACGGCTTGATGGTCAAACATGTGGCCAACAGTACCTGGACCGCCAAGTTTGGCATTGTTCTTCACAAATGCTTGACGTACTTCGGTGAAGGTTCGCTTACCGTTATCGGTTAAGCAATCGGCAATGACCATACAGCCGCCTGGGCCAAAACCTTCATAACGTGCAGTTTCATAATCTTCACCGCCACCACCACGGGCTTTTTCAATAGCTCGTTCAATCACATGGGCCGGAACTTGATCTTTCTTGGCCTTGGTGATCATTTGACGTAGTGCTAGGTTACCATCTGGATCGAACCCCCCGTTTTTGGCACAAACGTAGATCTCTTTCCCGTATCTAGAATAGAGTCGCGTTTTTTGGCCAGCGGTTTTCGCCATGGATTCTTTGCGGTTTTGATATGCTCTGCCCATCTTGCTCTTTCTCACTAAGCTTCAAAAATTGGCAGCAATGTTAGCAGCTTTATTGGTGTTTTTGCAGTGGCGGTGATTGATATTGTCAAAAAGAGATCTACGTGGCAGTTCTGACCGGTTTAATACCCGTGCCAACGATACTTTGTAATGCGCCTCACACTGAGTGTATTTTCGATTGCGGCTAGTGGGGGCGAGCGTAGGTATTTCTCCCATACTTCACCCTAATTGTAATTTTTCATTGTGGCGCGACATCTTTATATATATAAAAATCCGATATTTTTTGTCATACTCATAACTACTATTGATTGATGCTTTTGGTTGCTGACCTAAATAAAATGCAGACGCGTACTGATACAGGTTTTACGCTCGTTGAGCTTGTTACTACCATAATGCTGATTGCCATTCTTTCAGTGGCGGTATTGCCACGTTTTCTCGGTAGCTCCAGTTACAGTGCTTTTACCTTACGGGATGAGTTTATTGCGGAGTTACGGCGGATTCAATTGATGGCGATCAACAATCAAGATCGCTGCTATGGTGTCAATGTGAGTCCAAGTCAGTATCGTATGATGGTATTTCAGACTAACTGCACTGATGTACTGATCACCGGCACGTCACAGTCATTGCCAAGTAACACCAGTTTAAGTCTTTCTGGCAACACCACCTTTGCGTTGCGATTTAATCAAGACGGTATCATTGCACCACAATGCGTAAACGCTTGTGTCGTCAAGGTCAGTGCCGATGAAACTTTAGATCTTACGATTGAAAGTCAGGGGTATATCCATGGGCGTTAATCACACCGCCGCCAAAGGGTTTACGTTAATCGAGCTGGTCGTTGGCATGATAGTGCTTGGCATTGCCTTAGTGATGCTGACGAGTCTGCTATTTCCGCAAGCCGATCGCGCAGCAGAGACCTTGCACCGGGTGCGTTCGGCCGAGCTGGCACACTCGATACTAAATGAGATTTGGGGCAAACGTTATGATCAAAATAGTAACCCTAACGGCGGTGTCCCAGCGTGTGGCGCCGCAGCGCGGCCAGATTTAGGGCTGCCAGCAGGGGATGCATGTACCGACGAGGCAGACTTCGGTCCTGGTGCTTTGGCGCGTAATGCATACCGTGACGTGGATGATTACCACGGGCTAAATCAAAACAGTTTAATCCTTAACTCCAGTCTTAAATATGCAGATGAGTACAGCAACTATCAACTGTTGGTGAAGGTCAGCTATCCATTTGCGAATAAGCATAGCAAGTTGGTTGCTATCGATGTCACCACTCCCAGTGGCGAAGTGATCACCTATAATGCCTTGAGGAGTAACTATTGAGATCTTCTCTAGGACAGCGGGGTAACACGCTTGGTTTCACTTTGGTCGAAATGGTTACCGTCATTATTATTCTTGGTATCTTAGTGATTGGTGTCAGCAGTTTTGTCATTTTGGGTACACGGATTTTTGTTGAATCGACCTCGGTCGATCAAGTCTTGAGTCAAAGCCGCTTTGCCATGGAGCGAATGACCCGAGAGCTGAGAAATGCCTTACCTAATAGTGTGCGGGTGACTTCTTCGCCGACGACCTATCAGTGCATCGAATTTGTGCCAATATTAGCCAGTGCCTCTTATGTTAACCTTCCCGTTTTCCCCGCTAGCGCGGCGGCAAATGGAACCGTGATGTTACCTTCTCAGGGCATAGATACTGCTCACAAAATGGTGCTGTATCCGTTACTGCCCAGTCATGTCTATGGCGGTAATCCGGCAGGTAGTAACGGGCATATCTTTGATATCAAGAGTGTGACGGGCAATCAAGTTGAGTTTGACCGTGCAGTACAGTTTGCAGAGGCTTCCCCACAGCGACGTTATTTCATGGTCGACAAAGCGGTAAGTTATTGTTTCTTAGCGAATGGTGAAATACGCCGCTACAGTGGTTATGGTCTTGTTGGGACACAGCCAGCCCCAGCATCGATGGGTGCAGGGGCGTTAATGGCGGAAAAGGTGACTAACAACTTATCGACTCAATCGCCTATCCATTTCACCCCAGGCACCTTAATCAATAATGCAGTAGTGCAACTGACCCCCAGATTTGATGTAAATGGGCAGTCTTTTCAATATCAGCATCAAGTGCAGGTGGTCAATGTTCCCTAACACCAGTTCGCGACCAAGTACCAGTCAAATGAATATAGGCTTAGCCAAGCAGCAGGGCAGTGCTTTGGTGATTGGTATCTTTGTTATCACAGTAATGTTTCTGATGGCGGCAGCGCTGGTGAATATTTTAAATGATGCCGATGAGCAGGTTAATTTAGAAGTATTGGGGACAAGGGCATTTGCCACGGCGAATAGCGGCGCAGATGCAGCGTTAGCACAATTGTTTCCGTTGAGTGGCTTACCGGCAGATCGCGTCTGTGCGGCTAACAGCAGTTGGACGCCACCAGATTTGGTGGGTTTTCATGGTTGCACGGTAGCAATGACCTGTAAGGCGACAACATTTAGCGGCGTTACGCAATATTTGATCACCAGTGAAGCGACCTGTGCCGTCGGCAATTGTGATGGTGACAGCTGTATCAGAGTCAATCGCAAGGTGGAGGTAGAGGCCCGTGATTAAGCTAAAATGTCTACTTTGTAACTTTATTTCTATTAGCTTTTTATTCGCTTTATTATTGCCAGTCAACAGCATTTTTGCCGCGGATTGGACCCAGACCTTTGTTGAAGGGGTAAACTCTTATTCGACCAATGGTAGTATAGGTTTTTATGCACAAGGCAAGCTATATAATTCACCTCAAAATGGTAATTTGCCATCTTATTCTGTACGTGAAACGACTAAATCATGTGTGCCTGCCGGAACAAATAAACCCAAAAATTGTAAGCCTGGTGGTTATCTGGCTGTTCTGCCAAGTGATCGTCTTCCTTTTGCACAATGTCAGTCATCGAGTAATAGCAGAATTGGTCCACCTTCATCATCAACTCCCGAAATCGTTGTTCCAGAAGGGGAGTATGGTGATGTTCAATTAAGTGGGGGTTCAGATAAAAAACTTACTTTTAGCACAGTAGATGGTGTTTATAAGTTGAAATCATTGAACGCAATCAGCGGGACATTGGAGTTGGCTGCAGGGCAATATTGGATAGGCTCTTTAAGCATTGCTCGTGATGTTACAGTAAGGTTCCCAACGACAGGTAGTGTGAGTTTTTTTGTTAGAGACTCCTATATCCACAGAAATAGCACATTGTCTTATCGTGCTGAGCGGTTTCTACTTTATGGGTATTCAAACGTAGACCTTGAAAATACCGGTTATTTGCGAGGTTATCTAGTCTCTGAAGGTCGGATAAGACTATTCGATACTGCGACGGTGGAAGGTGGTATAACCTCGAACAATATTGAAATTGATAATAATAGCCGGGTGATATTTGAAAATACGGCTGGATCAATAGACGTTGTTCCTGATTGTGATGTTGAAACGTTACTTCCCGCTATTCCTCTCCAGTGTCCTGCAGAGCAAAATAGTATTGCTGGGATCACTTATCGCACTTACGATTCAACCACGTGGAAACCCGGACAATACACCAGCCCAGTAGACCATGATGATTTTAATGACTTGATCACGACAGTGAAAAAAACCACTCAGCAGCTAGGTGAATCGATTGAGCCACAAGTTGAGGGGTATGGCTCAAGTATTAACCCACATTCTAGTCAAGGCGATAATTATGTCGGCATTTTTGAGGGGTATATAACAGCACCAGAATCAGGACTTTATACCTTCGGCATTGATGGTGATGATGCGATCGAACTCCTTATTGATGACCAAGTGGTTGTGGGCTTTTATGGTTTGCATGGTCAGTGTGGGTGGCCTTGCGAAACGGGGCAAATTGGCTTGGCGGCCGGGACGCATAAAGTTGAGATGCGCTTTCATGAAGCGACAGGAGCAGAGGCTTATCATCTCTATTGGCAATTACCTTCAGCAAATAATTTAGTAAAAGTGCCGAGCAGCGCTTACTTAACCTGCCCCTTCCCGCAGTTTGAGTTTGGTCGAGCAACGCTCGATAGCAAGGGCCAAGCCTCGATTACTTTTAATAATAGCTATGCATCGCCGCCCGTGGTCATGCTGATGCCAACGATTAATGGTATTGATGGCAGTGAAGTAAGCTCTGATGGCCCGGCAACAGCCAGTGTTTCAAGCATAACCTCGGCAAATGCTATGGTGTATCAGCAGATACCGCCAGGTAACAGAGTATCAGCGAAGGCGATGACAGAAATTGATTATTTTGTCATGGAGCCTGGTTATCGCTTTTTGAACCGAGGGGCAGCGTTGCAAGCGGGTAAGGTAGATACTCGGCTATATCAAGGCAGTCAACTACCGAGCTCGGGGCGAGGCTATGCCGGCGTTGATTTTAATCATAACTTTGGTACTAAGCCCGCCATGATAGGTCAGGCGCTATCGCGTAATAACAATCGTTTTATTACGACAGTGATTAATAACGTAGCCTCAGCAGGGACAGGTTTTGATATCGCCATTGAAGCCTCTGAAATTTCATTGGGCATTAATAGTGACGAAACCTTAGGTTATGTGGCGGGTTTAGGTCGTGGCAGCACATTGGTATCCGGAGCGCCGGTATTGTATGAATTTGGTTATGCGCTCAATCATGGGAATGGCAACAGTGTTCGTAGCCTTGCCCAACAATGCAGCTACACCAATAATTACCTCAATACTTATCCAGGGCAACCTATCACGCTGGCCAATAAAAATACCCGTAAGGGGGGCGATGGTGGTTGGATTAGGCGTTGCTTAAAAGATAGTTACACTGGAGTGATGAGCTTCGGGTTAGATGAAGATCAATATCGTGATAACGACCGCAGTCATCTTGCTGAGGATATTGGTTATTTTGCGTTTGAGCGTCAGCCAGCTCCGGTATTGATTGATCACTATCGTATCGAGTTTACCTCGGGGGCCCTGAGCTGTGCCGCTAAAGCGATCACACTGCGTGCTTGCGTAAACAATGATTGCTCGACAGAATCCAGCGTGCAGAGTTCGGTGGAACTCACCAAAAACAGCAGTAAGTATAGCGACGTGGTTTTTAGCAGTGCAACCCAAACTCAACTTTGGCATGCCGATGGCGGCTCGGTGTTGCTAGGACTGGGTGCAACAGCGCCAAGTGCAACTTATCGCTGTTTTATAGATGGTGCAGAGGTGGCCAATTCACAATGTCTATTGAATTTTGAAGACACGGGCTTTTACTTTGATGCGCCTAATACCTTGTCATGTAAAAACGGCGCGAGTTTTAACCTGTATGCGGTAACCAAAAACACCCAGACCCAGAAGTGTCAGCCGTTATTTGCCAACCAAACCAAGGCGATAAATTTCAGTTTCGAATACGAGCGGCCATCACCCGTTAACAATCCCGCTAAGCTCACCTTAAATAGCCTACTTGCCCCTACAGCAACCACAGAGATTGATGGTGGCAGCACCAACAGCATGGATGTTCACTTTAATGCGCTAGGGGTCGCGACATTGAGTGCCAATTATCCTGAGGCTGGCGTGGTGAGACTCACGGCAGAGCACCTGCATAGGATTGATTTACCAACAGGTGGGTCAGACACTTTAACATTGAGCCACAGTGATACCTTTACTGCTGCGCCAGCGGGTTTCCACTTCTTTAATGGCAGTGGTAATCAGCGCTGTGATGCGAGCGATCCCTATGATGCCAACTGTGGGGTATTGGCCGCGGCAGGTGGCAGCTTTAACATGCAGGTTAAAGCTGCCTGCTGGCAAAGTGACAGCGATAGTGATTTTAGTGATAACGGTGCCTTGCAAAATTTTGTTTATCCGGGATTTGGTTTGCGCTCGCAAGTGGTGGAGCCAAGTTCGGGTAGTGACGGCAGTTTAGGGCAAGCATCGATTGATTTTACGCTATCAGGCTCGGCAACGGCGCTATCGATTGAGGATCAGAGCTGGAACGAAGTGGGTACCATGAAGGTTGGCTTGTCATCTGCATTGAGTTATGAAGGTGTCACCATAGATATCAACAAGTCGAGCAGCGAGGTATTTGGTCGCTTTACTCCAGCTTACTTAGGGGTCACGGGTAATAGCCCAGAAATCACCCACAGTTGTGGCGCTTTCACCTATATGGACCAGCCGTTTACCTTTAAAACGGGCGTAGAGCCTAGAGTGCAAGTGGTGGGCTATAGCGCCAGCAATGGTGTGACCGCTAACTATCAAGAAGGGCTCTGGTGGCGCTATCAGCATAGAGATGCGAGTCAGCGTAATGGCTGGGGCGGACGCCAGTACCTCGACACCTCGACCAAGGCCGTAGTAGCAGATAGCCAAGCGCCAGCCTTGTCAGGTGCAGTGAACTACTTGAATACACCGAATGTGGCTGAACTGATTGGGGCGCGGATTAACTATCTTCGCACTCCGACGCCTGTTGTGCCATTTGATGCCAAGTTTGATCTGACCTTGTCGGTTGCAGATGTGAGTGACGAGGACGGGATCTGTTATCAGGATGACGCTGCTGGCAATTGCCGAAGCTTTACTTTTACCGATATTGCCGATGGTGATGGGTTTGCGCTTAGATATGGGCGTTTAGTACTAGAAAATGGTTACGGGCCTGAGTCAGAAAGTTTACGTTTGCCGCTGCGCACTGAGTATGTCAGCAGTTTATCAGCCTCAGCCGAAGCTATCTGGGCAACCAATACTATGGATAACTGCTCTATCTATAATACCCAAACTTCAGCTGATGCAAGTGAAGCGCCAACCACTGGGTTATTTATGCTGCCACCATCAGGCTTTCCGGCCATCAATGCCTATAGCAACCCAAGTTTAACGCTTCAGAGTGGTAGTCTTAGTTTGGGGAACGGCTACAGCTATTTCTCGGTACCAAATGCGGCGGGAGAGATGCCACTAAAACAGCATGTCGAACCTTGGTTAAAGTGGTACTGGAATTTTGATGGTATTACCCCGACAACGCTTTATGATCCGCGTGCCAATGCTTATTTCGGCACTTATCGCGGTCACGACAAGATCATTTACTGGCGAGAAGTTCGCTAGCGTATCTTTCGCTCACGGTTAAGCGCCGTGGGTGAATATCTAGGCAGAATTTTGCTAGTACTTACTACGGCTGAGTCACTTGTTCCGTAAACCATCGAAGATGAACAGATATTTATCAAGCGAAGCGCATAATGTCCTTGTGGAATAGGAGGGTCGTTGATAAAGTTACCTGATTTTTATTTTTCCGACTCCACTGAGACAGGCTGGTTACATGTTCAAGAAGCTGCGTGGCATTTTTTCTAACGATCTATCGATCGATTTGGGTACGGCTAACACCTTAATTTACGTTCGCGAAGAGGGCATTGTGTTAAATGAACCTTCTGTTGTGGCAATTCGTGGCGAACGCGGCAGCGGTGGGCAGAAATCTGTTGCGGCTGTTGGTACTGAAGCTAAGCAGATGCTAGGACGTACGCCTGGCAATATTCAAGCGATTCGTCCAATGAAAGATGGTGTGATTGCTGATTTCTATGTAACAGAGAAGATGTTGCAGCACTTTATTAAACAAGTACACAACAACAGCGTGTTCCGCCCAAGCCCTCGGGTGTTGGTGTGTGTACCGGTTGGGGCGACACAAGTTGAGCGTCGTGCTATTCGCGAGTCAGCCATGGGCGCTGGCGCACGTGAAGTGTATTTGATTGAAGAGCCAATGGCAGCGGCAATTGGTGCAGGTTTGCCTGTATCGGAAGCAACAGGTTCTATGGTGGTGGATATCGGTGGTGGTACGACAGAAGTCGCCATTATCTCGCTGAACGGAGTAGTGTATTCCTCTTCTGTGCGCATTGGTGGTGATAAGTTTGATGATGCGATCATCAACTATGTACGCCGTAACTACGGCAGCCTGATTGGTGAAGCAACGGCTGAACGTATCAAGCACACAATAGGTACTGCTTACCCTGGTGATGAAGTGCTTGAGATTGAAGTGCGTGGCCGTAACTTAGCTGAAGGTGTGCCTCGTAGCTTTACGCTTAACAGCAACGAAATTTTAGAAGCCTTACAAGAGCCACTATCTGGCATTGTCAGCGCTGTCATGGTTGCATTAGAACAGTCTCCACCAGAACTGGCATCAGATATCTCTGAGCGTGGCATGGTGTTAACGGGTGGTGGCGCACTATTGCGTGACCTTGACCGCTTGCTGATGCAAGAAACCGGTATTCCGGTTATGGTGGCTGACGATCCACTAACCTGTGTGGCACGTGGTGGCGGTAAAGCCCTAGAGATGATCGATATGCATGGCGGCGATCTGTTCTCCGACGAAAACTAATACGGTTTACTAACAGGCAGCAATCTGTTTTAACTGAACATAGTGCAAATATACCGAGTACATTTGCACTATGTTGTCCACATCTACTGAGGTAAATTGTGGTAAGTTAAAGCATCTAGCTGCCTTAAGTGTTTTATGAAACCCATTTTTGCGCGCGGTATTTCTAATCAATTCAGGCTAACATTGGCAATTATTTTGTCGGTGATTTTGCTGGTGGCCAATGACCGGCTAGAACCAGTACGCCAATCTATCTCATCACTACTCAGTCCATTGCAATATGTGGCAAACATTCCTGGTGCAGTACTCGACTGGTCAGCAGAAAGCTTTGCGACTCGCGATATGCTTAAAAAGCAGAATAAAGAGTTGCTACGTCAACAACTGTTGATGAGTGAACGCTTACAAAGATTTGAACACCTTCGCCAAGAAAATGATCGCTTACGTGGCTTACTCGGATCTCCTGTGCACATGGATGCCAAGAAAGTGGTGGCCGAAGTGATGGAAGTGGCCAGCGATCCTTATCGACATTACGTCGTGCTCAACCATGGCGCTCGCAGTGGCGTGTTTGTGGGTCAACCTGTGGTCGATGCGCACGGCGTGGTGGGGCAAGTGGTTGAAATTAGTGAACTGACCAGCAGAGTCCTGTTGCTCTCTGATGTCACTCATGCCATTCCTGTGCGTATAACGCGTAATGATGTACGGCTAATGGCGCAAGGCACTGGCGAGCTCGATGAGCTTGAATTACGTCATGTCGCGAAAAGTACCGACATCCGTGTTGGTGACTTGCTGGTGTCCTCAGGGCTTGGCAAGCGTTTTCCCGAAGGGTATCCGGTTGCTCGCATTATGAGTGTCAACAAAGATGATGGCCAAAGCTATGCCAAGGTCACCGCGCAGCCGCTGGCAGCACTAGATCGCATTCGTTATCTACTGTTAATTTGGCCGGACGAAAATGAACTGCCCACTGAGGCTAAAGCGCCGATTGAAGCCGAATCTACAGAAGTTCAAAAGGCTGCAGAGGCGAACCAATGAGTATGCATATTCCCCACGGTCGTTGGGTTGTCTGGCTAAGTTTTTTAGTCGCCATGTTGTTTCAAATTATGCCGCTACCTAGCTTAGTTGAGGGGTGGCGTCCTGATTGGTTACTGTTAGTGATGATCTACTGGGCGATGGCATTACCGCATCGATACAATATTTTGTCAGCTTGGGTGCTCGGCGTATTGCTGGATATTTTGCTCGGTGCCCATTTAGGTATTCGTGCGCTCGCCATGTCGCTGGTTATCTATGTGGTGGTGCTGCATTTCCAGCGCCTCAGAAACTTTCCTATGTGGCAACAAGCCTTAATGATTGCTAGCTTGGTCTGTTTATATCATTTAGTGATTTTCTGGATTCAGTTTGTCGTGGACGTTGGCTCATTTGATGTCAGCCTATTTTTACCGGCCATTTCGAGTTTAATCATTTGGCCTTGGGTCTTTTGGATGCTCAGACGTGTCCGACGCATTTATAAAGTGAGGTAAAGATGAGACTCGTATTAGCATCAGGCTCGCCACGCCGTAAAGAGTTACTGGCGCAGTTAGGCATGGGAAACCGCGATTTCAGCTTTGAGATATTGTCTGCGGATATTGATGAAACTCACCAGGCGGGTGAAGCCGCCACCGATTTTGTGGTGCGCTTGGCTAAGGAAAAAGCGCTCGCCGGATTACAATTGTGGTCAGGTACTGAAGCCGCAACCGCCTTAGGCTCAGATACGATAGTGGTGCACCAAGGTGAAATTTTAGGTAAACCACAAAATGAAGCCGATGCTCAGCGTATGCTGCAGACCTTATCAGGGCATTGCCATAGTGTGATGACCGCTGTAGCCGTGACCGATGGTATCAGAACTGTTTCCTGCTTAGTTGAAACTAAAGTGCAGTTTTGTAGCCTAACAGAAGACGATATATTAGCGTACATCGCCACCAAAGAGCCGATGGATAAGGCCGGAGCTTACGGTATTCAGGGGTTAGGCGGTAGTTTTGTTCAAGGGATTGAAGGTAGCTATTCAGCAGTCGTGGGCTTGCCATTGGTTGAAACCAAGGCTTTGCTGCGCGAGATGCAGATTCTATAATTTATTAACATTAGCATTGACCCTTTTTTTCAGCTAACGCCCTCAAACAAATTAAGTGAGCAGCTATGAGTCACACCGTCAAAAACAGAGTACAGCGCAAGATTGGATCTGAATTATTGATCAATGTGACACCAACTGAGGCACGCGTCGCCTTGGTTGAATATGGCATCTTGCAAGAGGTGCATATTGAGCGCCGGATGAAGCGTGGCTTAGTGGGAAATATCTATAAGGGTAAGGTCAGTCGTGTACTTCCTGGGATGCAGGCAGCATTTGTGGATATTGGTTTAGATAAAGCCGCTTTTCTACACGCCTCAGATATCGTGCCGCATACCGAATGTGTCGCCGATGTTGAAAAAGGTAATTTTGTGGTGCGTGATATTGGTGAGTTAGTTCGCCAAGGCCAAGACATTATGGTGCAGGTGGTAAAAGATCCATTGGGGACCAAAGGGGCGCGTTTAACCACTGACATCACCTTACCGTCGCGTTATTTAGTTTTTATGCCCGGCTCAAGCCATATCGGTGTTTCACAACGCATTGAGTCTGAAGAGGTGAGGGCGCGCCTTAAAGGTCTGACTCAACCCTTTGTCGATGAAGATGGTGGCTTTATTATTCGTACCGCGGCAGAAAATGCGGGTGAGCAAGAGTTGGTGCAAGATGCGGCGTTTTTACGCCGAGTTTGGGCTAAGGTCAGTGAGCGTCGGAAACGTCCAGGTGTGGCCATTCTCTATCAAGACTTAGCATTGCCTGTCCGTATAGTGCGCGATTTTGTTGGCACTGAGCTGGATCAAATTCAGGTAGACTCGGGGCAGACTTTCGAAGAGCTGCTGCAGTTTACTCAAGAGTTTATGCCTGAAATCGCCGACAAGATTGAACATTATTCTGGCCGCGTGCCCATTTTTGATCTCTACGATGTAGAGAACGAGGTTCAGCGTGCGTTGGGGCGCAAGGTGGAGTTGAAATCGGGGGGCTATCTGATTATCGATCAAACAGAAGCCATGACCACGGTTGATATCAACACTGGTGCATTTGTTGGCCACCGCAATCTTGAAGAAACCATCTTTAATACTAACCTTGAAGCGACTCATGCTATCGCTCGTCAATTACGTCTACGTAATTTAGGCGGCATTATCATTATCGACTTTATTGATATGCTCAATGAAGACCATAAGAAGCGAGTGTTAGCGACACTGGAAGCGGCCTTAGCTAATGACAGAGTTAAGACCAATGTCAGCGGATTTTCTGGCCTAGGTTTGGTTGAGATGACCCGTAAGCGTACCCGTGAAAGTCTAGAGCATGTGCTGTGTGGTGAGTGCCCTGCTTGCTTAGGTACAGGCAGTTTAAAGACGGTCGAAACTGTCTCCTATGAGATTTTCCGTGAGATTATTCGTTTAAACCGTGGCTATGATGCCGATGAGTTTTTAGTCTATTGTTCACCAGCCGTATACGGCAGTTTAACGGGTGAAGAGAGTCACTTATTGGCAGAGCTTGGTGCCTATATCGGTAAGCGAGTGCGTTTGCAAAACGAGCCAATGTACGCCCAAAACAAATTCGATGTGGTGATAATGTAGTGCCACGCCCATTTTGTCCTCGAACCCTCGGCCGCATTTGTTGGCAAGTTGTCGCTATTATTATGGTGGTCTTTGCCCTAGCTGTTAGCCTGTTTCGGGGGCTACTGCCTAAGCTTGATGATGTTAGAAATGAGTTAATTAACTACGTCGAGACACAGTATCAAGTAACGGTGCAATTGTCTGAGCTGTCAGCAGAGTGGCAAGCATTTGGCCCTGCTGTGACGGTCAATAATCTGGTATTACCGCCTCAAGAAAACCTGCCAGTCACCTTGATAGTGAAAAAGGTGCAAGTGAAGCTCGATTTTTGGGAAACCTTAATCACAGCGTCACCACAAATCGAGAATGTGATTTTTGAAGGGGTGCATGTCGCCTTGGATATCGACAAACTCAGCAGTGGCGATGCAAAGTCTGTGAGTGCGAACGAAGAAAGTAGTACTGATTGGGCTTATCAGTTGATGCTGGAGCAACTTGAGCGTTTTGCGATCACAGATGTCACGGTACAACTGCTCAGTAAACGCCATGAATATCGTCCTATCCATATTGAAAACCTGCGCTGGCGAAATCTCGGTAGCTCCCATCGCGCCCAAGGCCAGCTATTTTTAGACCAAGACGCCTCTGAAGTTGAACGCTTGTCATTAAGTGTCGACATTACGGGGAGCGGATATCGTCCTGATGAGTTGACGGGGCAAGTTTACCTCGCGGCAAAGTCACTCGATTTGGGCGAGTGGGCATCGCGTCAAGTGAACCCTTACAACAAAAAAACTAAGTTGCCTCTAGAGGGCGTGGTGAACTTAGAGGCGTGGTTTACGCTTGCTAATCGACAACTGGCTTCAGCCACAATCGCCTTTGAACCAAGCTGGCTACAGTGGAAGCTGAAAGATAAGCGTCAACGATTTGAAATCCAAGCGGGTCAAATCAACTGGTTGCCGAGCACAGACGGTTGGCAACTTTCGAGTTCAAATCTGGCGTTTGTCACCAATGATAAGCCTTGGCCTGAGCCAAGGCTGCTGGTCAGTAATACTGAGCAACATTTCAGTGTGCTAGTGAATCAGATTGATACCCGAGTCTTATTGCCGTTATTACCCTTAGTGCCGGGCATCGACCTTGAGGGGCTATATGCCTGGCAAGCAATGTCCCCCCAAGGAAAGCTAAATGATCTTCGTCTCGATTATGGTACAAATGCGCCGTTGCAGCTTACGCTATCGGCTCAGCAGATCACCTGGAATCCTTTCAATGGCATTCCCGGCAGCCAACCTATTGACCTTAAAATGGGCTTTAAAGGCAATGATCTCTACCTATGGGCGGATGCCCAGAATTACCTTATTGATTTCGACGATGGCTTCGAAGCCCCGATTGCATTAAAAGGTCAACCATTTTCGCTAAAGTACGCCCTCGATAGCGGCGAATTGGTTGCGCCCAAATTACAATTTGATAATCAAGACTTGAATATCGATGCCGCGCTTAAGATGCAATTTAACGACAAGGTATTTTTAAGTCTCGCCGCCGATGTCGACGTGAAAAATGCCGCCAATGCCAAATATTATTTCCCCAAACATGGCATGAGCACATCGCTAATTAGTTATTTAGAGGGCGCGATTAAAGCGGGGCAGAGTGACGACGCTAAAGTGGTTTGGCACGGTGCCTTAAGTGACTTTCCCTATCAAGATAATTCAGGTGTTTTTCAGGCTGGTTTTTCGTTAAGCCAAGCACAATATGAGTTTCAACCTGACTGGCCTGAAGTGACAGATTTAAGCCTAGTCGCGCTGTTTGAAAATGCGGCAATGGATATTTGGGTCGATAAGGGCCAACTATTGGATGTGGCTGCCGACGGTACCCATGTTGCGATTCCAGAAATGAGTGATACCAGTTTGTTGACGGTACGGGCAGACCTTCATACCAATGGTGATGCCGCTAAGACTGTGCTGCTGCGCTCGCCACTGGCTGACAGTGTCGGTGCCACCCTAAAGGTCGTTCAGGTGCAAGGGGATGTAGAGGGTAAGCTCGACTTAGCCATCCCTCTGTATGAGGGCGGTCAAGAAGCGATCCGCGGCACAGTGCTATTTAAAGATACGCCAGTTTATATTAGTGAACCGGGCGTACAACTCGATGCCGTTAACGGCCAAGTCTATTTTGTGAATGAGGTTGTGACTGGCGAAGGGATAACGGCCAAGCTGTTTGAGCAACCTGTTTCGTTTAGTTTTGACACAGGTAATATCAATAAAAATTACGGCTTGAACCTCGACATGAACGGCTTATGGCAATTAGATCAATTACCGGCACTACTCGATAATCCACTTCAGAATTATTATCAAGGTAACTTAGCTTGGCAGGGGGCAATGACCCTGGTTTTCGATCAAATTGGCTATCGTATTCAAGCGCAAGTCAGCAGTGATTTAGACGGGGTGGAGTTAAGCTTGCCCGGTACATTTGCCAAAACGAGTGACAGCAAAAGACGACTTTCGATAGAGTTGATTGGCGATAATAAGCAGTCTTCACTTGGCGCTAAGCTGGGTGATCAGTTGGAGTTTTGGGGCGGGTTCGATGAGCTTTCTGGTGATAAACTGGCTCATTTCGATCTACTGCTTGGGCGACTGTTTAAACCAGGTGATGAGTTGCGTCGGCAAGAAGGTCATCTGTTGCTCGATCTTCCAGCAACCGAGTTTTCACCTTGGTTGCCAATCATTAAAGGCTTCACTGATGATATCGTCGTCAACACCCAAGAAGCTGACAAGGGCATAGCGACGCCACTAGCGCAGGATAGTGCTGTCATGTCTAGTGGTGATACTGAAGCATTTTTCCCTCCGCTGACCTTTATCAGCGGCTCAATTAAGCAGTTAAATTTATTTGGCCAGCCTTTTTCAGATCTAACATTAACAGCGCAGCCGAGTGAACATGGCTGGCGTTTCGAAGGGGCAGCGGATCAATTCGACGGGCGTGTGGATTTCTACCCAGACTGGTCATCACAAGGGTTAAAAGTGGTGGCAAAGCATTTCGATTTTGCGCCAGCAGTCAAAGCCCCTACTGAGGCTGAATTTTCTCACGATACCATACTGAGCAATCTGCCTCCGCTCGCGGTCGATGTCGATGAGTTTAGTGCCTATGGCCGCCAGTTGGGTCACCTAGTATTACAGGCTACTCCGATAGGTGGTGATTATAAAATTCAAACCGTTTCCATCAAGACGCCGGGAATTACGTTGCGTGGCAAAGGGGCCTGGTTAAATAGCAAGCAGGAGAATCGCACGGAATTTCAGTTAGATCTGCAAGCGACAAAGTTTGATGAGTTTTCTGAGCGTTTAGGTATCGATCCTGGTCTTAAAAATGCGCCGCTTGATATGCAAGCTGAAGTGGCTTGGACCGGGGCGCCTTATGCGTTTTCAATAGACACGCTCAATGGCCAAATTAGCTATAAACTGGGTAAAGGGCATCTGTCTGAGGTGAGCGATAAAGGGGCGCGGATCTTCTCGTTGTTTAGTCTAGATTCATTGCTGCGTAAGCTATCTTTAGACTTCTCCGATGTGTTCGGTAAGGGGCTTTATTTTAATTCGTTTACTGGCACACTTAATTTAGACAATGGTGTTGTGAAAACTACTGACTCAGAAATGGATGCTGTTGCTGGAAATATGCGTGTACGTGGTTATACCGATCTGACCACGGAGAGTTTAAATTATGATATCCGCTTTGTGCCACAACTGGCCTCAAGTGTACCAACAGTGGTTTTACTCAGCACGGGGGGGTGGACGTTAGGTCTAGGGGCATTTGCCTTGACTAAGGTGTTAGAACCCGTCATTGAAGTGATCTCAGAGATTCGCTTTAGGCTCACTGGCACCATGTCAGAGCCCAAACTTGAAGAGCTAGAGCGTAAAAGCAAAGAGATTGAGATCCCTGAATCAGTATTGCCACGAACAGCTATTCCAACTGATGGCATTGTGGAACCAAGCAGTAATGTTAACGATGCCGGGGTTGAGATTCCTGCACCCCAGTTAGAAACGCCCCCCGTGTTCAACGAGCTTGAGGAGCAAAAGCCAGAGCCCTCACAACCAGAAGGGACAGGCAACCAAGGCGAGCAAAAGGAGCAAGTTGATGCAGGTAAGCTTATTACAATGTCAAAGCAGTCGCGATGTCAGTCAAAACCTGAGTTTTATCAGCGAGCAGCTTAAACAGTTATCCAAAGCAGACGATGCTCCCCATCTGGTGGTGTTACCCGAATGCTGTTTACTATTTGGTGGCCATGAAAGTCAGCAATTAGCCCATGCAGGCAGCGATAAATCAAGCGTGTTAAAGGGGGCATTGGCCAACTTAGCGCGCACTTATGGGGTCTACCTCGTGGCAGGGACTATTCCGATTTTGGCTGATGACGGCCGTGTTTACAGTCGCAGTTACTTGTTTGATGACCAAGGCGATACATTAGGTCATTATGATAAGCTGCACCTGTTTGATGTTGATGTCGCCGATGGTACAGGCCAATATCGAGAAAGTGATACCTTTTGCCCCGGTGAGCGTATCACAGTTATCGATACGCCTTTCGGACGTATCGGTATGTCGATATGTTATGATCTTCGCTTTCCTGAACTATTCAGAGCGATGCGAGCCGCAGGTGCCGAAATTATTGTGTTACCCGCGGCCTTTACTAAGGTAACCGGTGTCGCTCACTGGATGCCATTGTTGCAAGCAAGAGCGATAGAGAATCAGTGTTTTGTGTTAGCGGCTGCACAATGGGGCCAACATAACCAAGGCAGTCGCGAAACATGGGGGCATAGCTGCATTGTTGGCCCTTGGGGCGAGGTGATTGCCGAGAAAGCAGAACAAGTAGGGTGGGTGAGTGCTAAGGTTGATGCCAAAGCTGTTGAGGCGATTAGGGCAAAAATGCCTGTAGCGCAACATAATCGCTTTAGTCTGCCGCAGTTAATCGCTAAGTGCGATTGAGCGTCAGCAATAAATAATAAAATCACTCGATAATACGAGCCAAAGAGAGAGTTTTAATGCCATTTTTAACGCAAGTCGAGCACAGCTTATTACAGGACGGTTTGTCATTGGATCAGCTGCAAGGTTACCTAAAGAGTATCCATCAGCACCAGGTCGAATTTTCAGATCTCTATTTTCAAGGCAGTCGTCATGAATCCTGGGTGCTGGAAGATGGCATCGTTAAAGAGGGCAGCTTTCATATTGAACGCGGTGTTGGTGTTAGGGCTATATCCGGTGAGAAAACGGGTTTTGCCTACGCCGATGAGATAACGCCAGCGGCTTTAAGCGCCGCGGTAGAAGCGGCACGCGGAATTTCTGCTGTGGGCAGCAGCGCAAGCGTGCAAGCTTGGAAAACGCAAAAAATCAATCCTCTTTATCAAAGTGCCGATCCCATTGCGGCAATGGAAGAGGTGAAAAAGATTGAGCTGCTTAAGCAAGCTGATGCCTATATCCGCAGTTTAGACAGCCGCATTATTCAAGTTGTGATTAGTCTATCAGGCGTACACGAAGAGATCTTAGTGGCAGCTAGTGACGGCACTTTAGCTGCCGATATCCGCCCTTTAGTGCGGTTTAACTGCAGCGTGATTTTGGAGCAAGCAGGTAAACGTGAGCGCGGCGCCAGTGGTGGCGGTGGTCGTCATGACTATCAAGCTTTCTTTGAGACGGATGATGCAGGCTTACCTATGTGCTTTGACTTTGCCCGTGAAGCGGTGCGTCAGGCATCGGTCAATCTGACCGCTATTGATGCCCCAGCAGGTGAAATGCCAGTGGTACTCGGTGCTGGCTGGCCGGGTGTATTGCTGCATGAGGCTGTAGGTCATGGACTGGAAGGCGACTTTAACCGTAAGGGCAGTAGCGCGTTCAGTGGCCTAGTGGGTCAGCAAGTGGCGTCGAGCTTAGTCACAGTCGTTGATGATGGCACTATTACCAATCGTCGTGGTTCGTTGAGTATTGATGATGAAGGCGTTGCGACCCAAAAAACTGTCTTGATTGAAAACGGCATTCTTAAGGGCTACATGCAAGACAAGCTTAATGCTGGCTTGATGGGCACACATTCTACCGGTAATGGCCGCCGCGAATCATACGCACATCTGCCGATGCCGCGTATGACCAACACTTATATGGAAGCTGGCGAATCGACGCCTGCAGAGATTATTAAGTCAGTCGAGAAAGGGATCTACGCGCCTAACTTTGGTGGCGGACAGGTTGATATCACATCGGGTAAGTTTGTATTCTCAGCGTCAGAGGCCTACCTAATTGAAAAAGGTGAAGTTACCCAAGCAATCAAAGGGGCGACTTTGATTGGTAATGGGCCTGAGGCCATGGGCCAAATTTCTATGGTTGGTAACGATTTGGCATTAGATAAGGGTGTCGGTGTCTGTGGTAAAGATGGCCAAAGTGTCCCTGTTGGTGTTGGGCAGCCTAGCTTGAAGTTGGACAGGTTGACTGTGGGTGGTACGGCTTAACTTGATAAAGGATTAACTTTGTCAGGTACTTAGCATCTAGATCTCTGTGGTGATGATAGTGTTCATTGCAGCGATCTAACCCCCACAATTGAAGGTCCAACTTCTCATCTCCACTAATGGGTGTTAACATTCGCCAAGGAAGTAGAGTATTCGCTCTAGAGGTGTTAATGAAATATTTACAAATCATTTTGCTATCGCTATTAGCGGTAAACATCAGCACAGCAGAAGCAAAAGAGATTGCTTTTAGCGATGCATGGCAACAGCTACTTAACGTTAGCGATAAGCTGCAAGCGAGTATGCAAGAGGTCAATCGTGCGCAGGCAGAAAAGCAGGCTGGAGACGATCTAAACCTACCTTCTATTTCAATTAATGGCAGTTATACGCGGTTAGAGAAACCGATTGAGCTGGACCTGCGCGATCTTAATCCGCTGGCAAGTCTGGACCCCGCAACTTTACCTCCCGCACTCGGTGGTGCCATTGGGGCGATTCCGGGTTCGCTGTTTGTAACGCCTTTTACTGAACAAGATATTTTTCGCTCTAGTTTACAGGCGATGTGGCCTATCTATACCGGCGGCCGTATCACCGCTGCACAAGGGATCCATGAAGCGCACGTGGCAGAAAAGGAGCAGCAACATCAACTGTCGACGCGAGATCTGTTTGTCCAACTCGTTGACCGCTACTATGCGGTAGCCGTCAGCGACGCACTAATGAACACCCGAGCTCAGTTGGTTGAAGCGCTCAAAGAACACGCTCAGCATGCGATGAAACTTGAAGAGCAAGGACAGATCGCTAAGGTTGAACGACTCAATGCGCAGGTGGCGTTAGAGAATGCCAAGGTTGATTATGCCAGTGCTCGCCGTCAATTGGAGATGAGTAAAATTGCGCTAGCACGCATGCTGCACGAGTCAGACATTAATACCGCTTCGCCTCTGTTTATTGTCAACAGTACACCATCTCTTGGTCAGCTTAATCAGCTTACCTTGTCGCATCATCCGGCACTTAAGTTACTCGAAGCCAAAGAGCACCAAGCTCAAGGGCTGATAGATGTCGAAAAGGGCAGCTATTACCCGACAGTTTTCCTCTACGGTAATTACACCTTGTATGAGGATGATAGCCTGTTTGCGAAGGTTGAACCTGATTGGATGGTGGGGGTAGGGGTTAAGATCCCGCTGCTGAGCCGCGATGGTCGCAGTGGTAAAGTTGAAGCGGCTAAAAGCGCGCTACTGCAAGCCCGCTATACCAAGGCGCAAACCCAACAAGATTTAAGTTTGCTATTAGATCAAAGCTATCGCCAACTTCTGCAGGCGCAGGAGGAGGCTGGGTCACTTAATTTATCGCTCGACTTGGCAATAGAGAATAAGCGTTTGCGCGATTTAGCCTTTAGCCAAGGGTTGTCAACCTCGATAGAAAAAGTCGATGCCGAACTCAAACTCAGCGCCGTTAAAACCCAGCAGTTAGCAGCGCAATATCGTTATGTTCAGGCTTATGCCAGATTGATGGCCGTGAGTGGTCAGTTAGATGAATTTATCGGTCGTTCACGCGGCGTCCAGGAGAGATAAGATGCGCACCAATAGAGTGTTAGCCATTGTGGCATTGATTGCGCTAGTGGCATTGCTAGCATACGGATTAAAGTTAGCCCACACCCCTAAGCCTGATAGGCTGCAAGGACAAATTGAAGCAAGGGAATATAATATCTCTTCAAAAGTGCCGGGCAGAGTCGACCAAGTGCTCGTTCGTCGTGGTGACAGCGTAGAAGCAGGTGATCTATTGTTTGCTATCGATAGCCCTGAGCTCAATGCCAAGTTAATGCAGGCCCAAGGTGGGCGCGATGCGGCTAAAGCGCTGCAACAAGAGGCTGATAATGGTGCGCGCAAACAGCAAGTGACAGCGTCAAAGGAGCAATGGCTTAAAGCTAAGGCTGCCGCCAGCTTGGCTGAAACCACCTATAATCGCGTCGAAGCTCTGTTTGTCGAGGGCGTATTAGCGCGCCAAAAGCGTGATGAAGCCTTTACCCAGTGGCAAGCGGCTAAATATACCGAGCAAGCTGCGCTTGCCATGTACCAGATGGCCGATGAAGGTGCTCGTGTCGAGACGAAAGCGGCCGCAGCCGGTAATGCGCGCATGGCTGAAGGGGCCGTGAATGAGGTCAGTGCTATTCTGGCCGACAGTCAAATGCGTTCGCCCAAATCGGGTGAAGTCAGTGAAGTCTTGCTGCAAAGTGGTGAGTTGGCCCCAAGTGGCTTCCCAGTCGTTAGCATTATCGATATGCAAGATGCTTGGGCTATTTTTCAGGTCAGAGAAGATCAGTTAAAGGCGTTTAAAGTGGGAGACACCGTCGAGGTTGAGATCCCTGCGCTGGGAGAAACCCATGGGTTTACCATTGCACATATTAGCGTGATGGGAAATTTCGCCACCTGGCGCTCCACCGAAAGTGGTCATGACTTTGATATGCGTACCTTTGAGATGGAGCTACGACCTACAGCGCCTATTGCAGATCTGCGAGTTGGCATGACGACCCTTTTGGTACGTTAACCATTGGCTTCCATGAAGCAATTAATCAAACGCGAGCTGCATGCACTGTGGCATGACCCATGGCAGCTTGCGTTGGTGAGCTATATTCCTTTAGTGGGCATTTTTGGTCTGTGGTGGCTCTTTAGTGCGGGCTTGCCACGCCAGCTGCCTGTTGCGATTGTGGACCAAGACCAGAGTCAAATTAGCCGGATGTTGGTGCGCCAACTCACAGCGAGTTCGGTGATCACCCCGATCCACTACCAAGATATCAATAGTGCCAAGGCGTCCATGGAAAAGGCGGAAACTTACGCCATGGTGGTGTTGCCGTTTCAACTTAATCGTGACCTACTGACCGGTCACCAGCCTAGTATCGATATTCGCTATAACAGCCAATATTTGCTGGTGGGCAAGTTATTGTCTAGTCAAATTCAGTTGAGTTTAGCCGATGGATTAAAAAGCAAGGCGTTGATCAAACAGTTGGCTGCGGGCGTGCCCATGGCGCAAGCTGAGGTGAACCTTAATCTGGTTAAAACCCAGATCAGCGCACTATACAATGCCAACAGCAACTATGTGGTGTTTTTACTTCCTCCCGTGCTGATTGCGCTCGGTCAGTTGCTTGCCATGTTAGTGTTTGCCAACTCACTTAATCGTGAATTAAGGTTAAGCACCCTACAAGAGTGGTTTTCTTTAGGTACACGCCGAGTGTTATGGGCCAAAATTCTAGTTTATACCCCGCTAATTGTGCTGCAAGGGCGACTGATTTTAACCTTGCTCTATCAGTATTTAGGTTTGCCATTAGCAGGTGAGTTTGGCCAACTGCTGCTGGCACAAATTGTGATGCTATTGGCGGTATGGCTGTTGGTCTTAACTATCTTTTTCTTGCTACAAGACAGCGCCAGAGTCGTCAGTTTTTGTACTGCGCTTTTTGCGCCAGCCTTTCCATTTATGGGGATCACTTTTCCAACGCAAGATATGCCGCAGCTGGCTCAGTGGTGGCGGCTATTAATGCCTTCTAGTCATTATATTGATACTCATGTTGGCGTGGTCAGTTATGGGCAGAGCTTTGCGACCTTTACTCAACAAGTGGTGAGCTATTGGGCTTATCTATTATTGATCCCTGTTATTGTATTTTTGGCGCGTAGAGTGAAACGAATGACAAACTCTATTACGGTGCAACCCAGCGGTAGTGAGGCGAGCTAGTATGAGTTTTTGGTCGTTAATGATGGCAGATCTCAAATCGATCGTGACCGACAAAGCGATTGCGATAACGCTGTTTGGTGGTGTGCTATTTTATTCAGTGCTCTATCCATTACCCTATCTCAATGAGGTTCCCACTAAGCAGCAAATTGTGGTGATTGACGGCGATCATACAAGCTTAAGTCGGCAGCTCATTCGCCATGCTGACGCAAGCCCTAAGCTTGATGTTGTAGGTCAGCTGACAACGATAGATCAGGCGCAGCAGTGGGTAGCATCAGGGAAAGCCCATGGTTTCATGGTGATACCAGAGAACTTTAGGCGTGATTTGATCCGTCAAAAAGGGGTGACCTTAGCCTATGGGGGGGATGCTAACTATTTTCTGATCTATTCTGCTGTTGTCGAAGGATTAATGTCTGTTGGAATAGATGCTGGAAAGTATGTGCAATTTAATGGGCTGCTTGCCAGGGGAAGTTCTGCCAAACAGGTTAAGCATGATTTAGACCCTATTAAGCTTAACAGTGTGCCAGCCTTCAACCCCAGCTTAGGTTATACCCCTTATGTGGTGCCTGGAGTATTGCTGTTGGTACTGCATCAAACCTTATTAATTGGTGCAGGCATTTTAGGTGCTGGGCAGTGGGGGAGAGCTGGCTATTGGCAGCAAGCATCGCCGCTAGAACTGATCTTGGCCCGGGTGACGGTATTTGCACTCATCTACAGCTTTTTCACCTGTTTTTATGTGGGGTTTTGTAACTATTGGTATGGGGTCAGTGTGCAGGCTGAACTCGCTCAGGTTTTGCTGTTTTTAGTGCCGTTTATTCTCTGTACGGCTGTCGCCGGCGTGGCGTTTAGTTGTTTGTTTACCCGTCGGGATCTGCCCACTCAAGTATTACTGCTGATCTCTATGCCTATTCTATTTGTGTCTGGATTTATTTGGCCGCTTGAGTTGATTCCATCGCCGCTAGTATGGCTTGGGCAGATTGTTCCCGCAGTGTCGACGATTCAGGGCATGTTACAGCTTAATCAGATGGGCGCGAGTTGGCCTAGTGTGGTGCATTTTTGGTGGCAACTTTGGGGCCTAGCATTGGTTTATTTTATGCTAGCCTTTATTGGTGTCCGCTATCGATTAAAAGCGCAGTAGATAACAAAAAGCCCGCAGTTAAGCGGGCTTTTTAATGGCAGGCGAATGTGTAACTTAGGTACCTGTTAGCTCAACATTGATGCTGACTTCAGTCTTGATCCCCTTAGGGGTGACCAACTCAATGCTCACGCTGCTGGTTTTTGACGACTCGCCAACACTTGTGGGGTCAATATCATTGGTGACATTAAAGCTTGTTGATGTACCGCCGTCACTGTTTAGATTCGGCACAGTATAAGGCCTATAGCTAAGTGTGCCTTCACTGGCCGTGATGTTAAGGTTTGAACCTGCTGGCAGAACCTGCTTGGCGCTATCAAATAGGGTGATGGCGAAGCTAGCACTTGCTCCTGCTGGGAGTGCACTAACCGGATTACTGATCCCTTGGCGTGTATCAAGAATCAGATTGCCATCCTGGCTGATAATAAAGTCTGCGGTTGAGCCCGACATTGTCATTACCAATGCTTTGCGGATATAGGTTTTGTTGGCCTGCTCCTTACCGCATAAACTGCCTTCACACTGTGGACCATTGAACAAGGTATCGCGTGCACCATAGGTGGTTTCTCCCTTGGTATTGAAGAATTTTTCCCCTTGGTCGTGGACAAAGTTTTCATTATCGTCACGGAAGGCATCAGGCAGATCACTAAAGCCATTAGGCATATAGTTTTCCCTATCCATACCGTTACCACTACAAGCGATTTCAGTGGCCCCTAATAAACAAGCATTAACGGCTGCTCCATCATCGAAGACATTGTTGCCATTGGTATCGAAGAAGGTCTCATGGCCTAAGGCATAAGCCAATACCGTAATGCGATGGTCGCTGACTCTAGGGCTCGCTGATGTCCAAGTGACAGCGCAACTGCCATTAGTCGTTAAGCAACTTGAGCCAATTTGCCCACCTTCACTGGTAAAGTTGATGGTCGTGTCATCGGGAGCGGGGTTGCCGAAACTGTCAGAAGCATAGGCGGTAATTGTGACCGTTTCACCATTGTGATCGCCCGCTTCTGGGTTAGCCATTGAAGTGCTCAGAGAGAAGCCCAGTTGCTGGGGAAGGCCCGTGTTAACGGTTAATTGCTCTGACTGGCTGGTAATGGTTTCATTGGTGTCAGCATCGGTGGCCGACGCAACAACGCGCACTGGTGTCGGCACGGTTCCCGAAAGCACACGAATACTGGCAAGCCCCTGAGAATTAGTCAGGCTCTGGGCCGTTGCTTGGCCATTTGAGAAGCTTAGTCCGCCGACGACCGTATCTAAATCAAATTTGACGGTCTGTTGGCTGGTCGGCTGCCCGTTAGCACTGGTCACTCTGAACGTGACCAATGACGATTCGCTGCTACCTGTGCCGCCAGCCCCCTTGATGCGGATATTGGCCGGTTCGGCAGAGATAAAGCTTAGGCTAGCTAGTGTTTGTCTGGCCAGTGTAAAGGGTAGGCTTGCGCTTAGCGTTTGGTTACCCGCCAGCACTGAGGCAACGATAATATCATCGCGCTCACTGTTACCGCTGCAACTTGAGTCCTGGAACGTTGATGTGGCGCTGCCTGACAATGTAGTCACCGGCGAGTCTAAGCTGGCATTGTTGCTGCTGACACAGTCAGAGCTAAAGCTTACCGCCGTTGGGGTTTGTACGCGGGTGATGCTGCCGTCATCGGCTTGATTGACTATGCTTGCTGTGACACCGAAACTGCCGCCTGCGCTGATCACATATTGACCGTCAGTTGGCGTTAATGTGGTGGCAAGCGTGCCTTCGACAAAGCTACCACTGGCATCAAAATGGCCCAACTTTAGTGTGCCGTCCCCGCCAATGGCATCTGCTGGAAGTACTTCGTACAGGCTATTGCTTTGGTAGGTAACACCTTTATAGGTGATGCTTGTGTTGAGGCTTGCAGCGCCTAAATCTGTGCTGCTAGGGGTATAACTCACCTGAGCGATACCACTTGATTTAGTCAGTGCTGAATTGGGCGTTAAGGTGGCGCCGCCCGCCGTAAAGGTAACGATTTGCTGTGGGATACCTAGGTTGGCATTATCGACGAATTGTGCTTGAAGTTGCACTGTTTCGCCGACTTTTAGCTGTGTGACGACAGACCCTGTTTTCAATATACTGGCGTTGAGTTTTGGTACCGTTTCACCAGGTGTGGTGCCGTCACTGATAAACTCATAGTTTTTGGTGCTGCTAAGGGGGTCTTGCTCGCCAGTGCTTGGTGTTAATGTGGCGGTAACAATACCTGCGCCAATGGTCGCAGCACTGTTACTGAGGATAACTTCGGCAAGACCATTACTTTGGGTTAGCTTAGTCGTTGGGGCTATTTCGCCATACGTGGCGCTGAAACTGACTAACTCACCACTGCTGTTGCTGCCACCTTGTGTGACATGGGCAACGACGCAGATACTACTGCTAGTAGCAAAACTCAATTCGTTTGTCGGTTCACTGCATTGGCCATTTTCAACAGTCTTATAGCTTAGTGATAAAGCAAAATCGCCTTGGTTACCGCCAGTGTCGGTACCCTCTGCCGCGCCGTTACAAGCACTTAGCGTCAAAGCGAAAACAAGGGTAAGACCGAAATTTAAACAGTTTTTTATTAGTCGCATAAGCAACATCCTTGTGAAACGAAATAATAGACTTGTGGACAGGGTGTAATAAAAAGCCGAGTGGTTACTCGGCAATCTCTGTTCGCAGATACTTAACCAGTTCAGTCGCCGACTTTGACGCTTCATCGGGTTTCTTGGTCAGCTCTTTATTGGTCTGCCTGACCAGTTGACGTAGCTTTTGGCGGTCGAGTTCAGGGTGCTGTTCAATGAGGGCCTGAATCGCATTGTCGCCACCGCTTAGCAGTGCGTCTTTGGTCTTTTCTGCCACATTGAGTTTTGAACTCTCATTGCGGTTTTGGTTTAGCACGTTTTTAAGATCGGCCTGCAAGGCTTCAATATCAACGTTACGCATGATCTTGCCAATATATTGCAAATGGCGGCGGTAGGCTTCGGTATTGATGCGAATGGTTTTCGCTTTCAGTACGTTGTCATAAAGTAATTCATCTAGCTCAAGCTTATTTATCTGACTCTTGCTCAGGGCAACCAACTGTTTACCGAGTTCTTGGTAAATCGCGATTTCTCGCTTGGTTTCAGCTCTGCTGACATATTCTTCATCATGATCGAAGGGCTGTTTAAAGTGTTCTGAGTCACCAACAATATTCATTTTCAAAAATCTCTAACAATAACTGCCTTAATAATACCATTTGATTGGAATAACGCCTATGAAGGACGTCAGTTATTTAATGTTAAAGCGCAGCGGGTTTGTTATGCTACGGCAATTATTGATAACAAAAGAGTAGATTTGTGCCTTCACCTAGCATTGAACTTGAACTGAATTCATTAAAAGACGCCGTATCGATGGCATTAGATTATGCCGCCAAGCTGGGCACATCAGGTGCTGAGGTTGCAATCAGTAAGCAGCAGGGATTATCGGTTTCGACTCGGTTAAAAGAGGTTGAAACGGTTGAGTTTAATAAAGATGGTGCGCTAGGTATTACCCTGTTTAGAGACGGGTGCAAAGGTAGCTCCTCAACTTCAGATTTAAGTCCAGAGGCCATTCGTCGTGCCGTAAAGGCAGCAGATGATATTGCTCGGTTTACCTCAGAAGACAGTTTTAATGGCTTAGCAGATGCGTCATTGATGGCGACACATATTGAAGATCTTGAGCTTTACTATCCTCATGAGACAACGCCCCTAGCGCTTGAGTTGTTAGCCGCTGCCGCCGAAGAAGCAGCCTTGAGCAGTGATCCACGTATTAAGAATTCTGACGGTGCCAGTGCCAATGCGCACACAGGGATGAAAGTCTATGGTAATAGTCATGGTTTCTTGCATGGTTACTCTAGCTCTCGCTATAGCTTAAGCTGTGTTGTGATTGGTGAACAAGACGGAAACATGCAGCGAGATTATGATTACACGGTAGCCCGTAAGTTTAGCGACTTGTGGACACCTGAAGCTGTGGGTCTTAAGGCTGCACAAAAAACCTTAGGTCGCTTGGGTGGGCGTAAGATTGCCACCACCAAGTTGCCTATTTTGTTTGCCCCAGATGTGGCGACAGGCTTGATGGGGCATTTGGTCGGCGCCATTAGCGGTGGCAGCTTGTATCGTAAGTCGAGTTTCTTGCAAGATGCTATCGATACCCAAGTGTTTCCCGATTGGTTTACCATTGCCGAACAGCCTCATCTCAAAGGGGCATTAGCTAGCGCTTATTATGACAGCGAGGGTGTGGCAACTATCGATCGTAATATTATTGATAACGGTATCTTATCCACTTACCTATTAACCAGTTATTCGGCGCGCAAGCTTGGGCTGACCAATACTGGTCATGCTGGCGGTATCTATAACTGGACGCTGGCTCATACAGGGCAAACCTTTGATGAATTAGTCAAACAGATGGGCACTGGACTGATTGTTACCGAAGTCATGGGGCAAGGCGTTAACGGCGTCACTGGCGATTACTCACGCGGTGCGGCTGGCTTCTATGTGGAAAACGGTGTGATTCAATATCCTGTTGAAGAGATCACAATTGCTGGCAATCTTAAAGATATGTATCGCAATATTGTGGCAGTGGCGAAAGACAGGGATCTACGTTCGTCCATTCGTACTGGTGGCATCTTACTCGATGAGATGAAAATCGCCGGCAGTTAATTGCCTTCAACATAAAAAAAGCGAGTACTTAGGTACTCGCTTTTTTTATGTCTGTCACTTTATCTTTTCGCTGGATGTTTACGGTACCACCGCTTGTATATATGGTTATCCATATATATACTTTTCCATATATTATAGCGAGGGGATTGGCTATGTGTACACCCATTTTTAAAGCGTTGGCCGACGAAACGCGCCTAAAAAGCATACTGTTGATCCATGATCAGCAAGAGTTATGTGTATGTGAGCTGATGACGGCCCTGGATGAGAGTCAACCCAAAATCTCACGTCATTTAGCACAGCTCAAAAAAGTAGGTTTACTGAGTGACAGGCGTCAAGGTCAATGGGTATTTTACCGCATCAACCTAGATTTATGTGATTGGGAGTTGGCGGTGGTACAAGCGACAGCAAAGGGTAACCAAGGTTTAATCGCCGAGGGACAAGCGCGCCTGAACAAGATGGGCGATCGTCCTGAACGCGTAAAAGCGTGTTGTTAATGAGCTGTCGAGGCGAGTGAAAAGATAGCTGAGTAGGAGTGGGAAAATGGGATTGTTTGAACGTTACTTAAGTGTGTGGGTAGGGCTTGCTATTGTCGTGGGCGTCCTTCTGGGAAATCAACTTCCAGAGCAGTTTGCCCTTATTGCGTCACTTGAATATGCCAAGGTGAATCTGGTCATTGCGTTGCTGATTTGGGTAATGATCTACCCCATGATGGTGCAGATAGATTTTACCGCGGTGAAAAATGTGGGCAAGCGCCCCAAAGGCTTACTGCTGACACTCGTGATTAACTGGTTAATTAAGCCCTTTACCATGGCCTTTTTAGGCTGGTTATTTTTTAAAGTGTTTTTTGCAACCTGGGTTGATCCGCAAACCGCCAGTGAATATATCGCTGGGATGATTTTACTTGGCGTAGCACCGTGTACGGCAATGGTATTTGTATGGAGCCAGTTAACTAAGGGGGATCCTAATTATACCTTAGTGCAAGTGTCGGTGAACGATCTCATCATGGTAGTAGCCTTCGCTCCAATCTGCGCATTTTTACTGGGTGTGAGTGATATTCAGGTACCTTGGGAAACCTTGCTGTTGTCGGTATTGCTGTATGTGGTATTGCCGTTGATCGCTGGCGTATTAACCCGTCAATTATTAAATCGACATGGCGATAGCCAAAGACTTAATGCGTTTGTGGGACAAATTAAGCCTTGGTCAATGATGGGGCTACTTGCCACTGTGGTGCTATTGTTTGGCTTACAGGCCGAGACGATTTTGGCTCAGCCGCAGAATATCGTCTTGATTGCTATTCCGCTGCTGATTCAGACCTATGGCATCTTTTTTATTGCCTACTTTGCGGCGCAAAAGCTCAAGGTGGAGCATGCGGTCGCAGCCCCCGCTTGTATGATTGCGACCTCTAATTTTTTTGAGTTAGCCGTTGCCGTAGCCATTTCGCTATTTGGTTTACATTCGGGGGCGGCGTTGGCCACGGTCGTTGGAGTATTAGTTGAAGTCCCAGTGATGCTGTCGTTAGTGGCCTTTGTTAATTGGCGCCGCAGTCGCTATCAGCACACGATCGCCAACAATGGTTAATTCGAGCAAAAGCAAATTTTTGTTGCAAGCATACAGGAACTTAACGCATGACAATTAAAATAGGTATCAACGGTTTTGGCCGTATGGGGCGCTTAGCACTCCGCGCTGCGTGGCAGTGGGATGATGTGGAGTTTGTGCAGATTAATGATCCAGCTGGTGATGCTGCCACCTTGGCGCATCTGCTGACGTTTGACTCTATCCATGGGCGCTGGGAGCATGAGGCGACAGCCGATGGTTCGGGCATTGTGGTTGGCGATCGGCGCATTGCAACCACGATGAATAAAACGATTGGCGAAACCGACTGGTCGGGATGCGATCTCGTGATTGAAGCATCGGGCGTGATGAAAACCAAGGCATTACTGCAAGCCTATTTAGATCAAGGCGTAAAGCGCGTGGTCGTTACAGCTCCTGTGAAAGAGGAGGGGGTGTTAAATATCGTCATGGGTGTGAACCAACATTTATACGATAAAGACAAATACCCTATTGTGACAGCCGCATCTTGCACCACCAACTGTTTAGCACCAGTGGTTAAAGTCTTGCATGAGCAGATAGGCATTAAGCATGGCTCAATGACGACAATCCATGACATCACCAACACCCAAACTATTTTGGATGCACCCCATAAAGATTTGCGCCGGGCGCGTGCATGTGGTCAGTCATTGATCCCCACGACTACCGGCTCTGCAACCGCAATTACACATATCTTCCCTGAACTAAAAGGTAAGTTAAACGGTCATGCAGTGCGAGTGCCGCTCGCCAATGCGTCTATCACAGACTGTGTGTTTGAGATGCAGCGTCCTGTCACCGAAGCTGAGGTAAATGGGCTGTTTAAACAGGCTGCTGAAGGTGAGCTTAAAGATATTTTAGGCTATGAAGAGCGCCCACTGGTGTCAGTAGATTATAAGACAGACCCGCGTTCAAGCATTGTGGATGCGCTATCGACCATGGTGGTCAATGATACCCAGCTTAAAGTTTATATTTGGTATGACAATGAGTGGGGCTACGCGAACCGCACCGCAGAGCTTGCGAGAATGGTTGGTCGTTTAGATAAGGCGTAGCCGGTATTTTACATTGCCTAGACAGGGAAGTGATGATTGATGTTTGCCACGATGCGTACACTACCTACTGAGATACGACAATACCTTATTGTCACAGGTAACTATTGGGCATTTACCTTGACCGATGGTGCACTGCGGATGCTGGTGGTGCTGTACTTTCATCAACTTGGCTATTCGCCGTTAGCCATTGCGATGCTATTTGTTTTTTACGAGTTTTTTGGAGTGGTCACTAACTTAGTTGGGGGGTATCTCGGTGCACGTTTAGGGCTCAATCGCACCATGAATATTGGCTTAGGTTTGCAAGTGGTGGCCTTGTTGATGTTATTGGTGCCTAGCGTTTGGCTTACCGTGCCATGGGTGATGGCCGCCCAAGCTGTATCTGGGATCGCTAAAGATCTCAACAAGATGAGTGCTAAAAGTAGCGTAAAAATGCTGGTGGCTAAGGGCGAAGAGGGCAGACTATACAAATATATTGCGGTGCTGACTGGCTCTAAAAATGCGTTAAAAGGCGTGGGGTTTTTCTTGGGTGGAGCACTGTTGGCTCTGATGGGGTTTCAGGGGGCGATTGTCTTGATGGCGACCCTATTAGCTGCCGTGTTGCTGATGAGTATAATCAAGCTAAAACAGGATTTAGGTAAAGCGAAGAATAAGCCTAAGTTTAGTGAGCTGTTTTCTAAAAGCCGTGCCATTAACATCTTATCAGCAGCGCGTATGTGCCTGTTTGCCGCGCGTGATGTGTGGTTTGTGGTGGCACTACCTGTATACCTTGCCAGTCAGTTTGGCTGGGATCATACAGCGGTCGGTGGGTTTCTAGCATTATGGGTGATAGGGTATGGTGCGGTGCAGAGTGTGGCGCCTCGCATTACCAGGAGCCAATCTGCTTCAGCCCCGGATGGCCGCGCTGCGTTGTTGTGGGCTTGCTTATTGACCTTTATTCCTGCTGTCATCGCACTCATTATGGCTGCAGATTATTCGCCGTCTTATTCTCAAGGTGCGCTGCTATTAGGCTTGTTGCTTTTTGGTGGCGTGTTTGCGGTGAACTCTTCGTTGCACAGTTACCTTATTGTGAGTTATGCCAGCGACGATGGCGTATCACTCGATGTCGGCTTCTATTACATGGCCAATGCCATGGGGCGCCTGCTCGGCACTCTTCTATCTGGTTGGGTGTATCAGCAGTTTGGGTTGATTGCTTGTCTGTGGATCTCTACGTTGCTGCTTGGCATCACGGCTGTGATCAGTGTGTGGCTGCCTAGGCGATAACCTGAGCATCAAGAGTCAGTCTTTTTAGTTGGCAGAGTAACGGCTAGCTCCCTCTTTTTAGGAAGTTGTGTTTGAGGTCGACTCTTTATCGTTACTGAATGCTTGGTGTAGATGACGCGCATATATGCTGGGGCATATCAGGGGCATCCTCGGTCTGCCGCCAAGGGGGATAAATCACGCCTACACTCGGTCATACCATCTCTTCGATTGGGTTTTATTTTGTGTCAGCATTAAGTTCAACGCTCACTTGGTTTGGCACCAAAGTGGGTTGGCCTTGGAATGAAGGGATGGCATTTTTGGGATTAGCTTATGTAGCGTTTGGCTGGGGGGAATTGGTTAAGTGAGCTTGAAGGTCGTACCTTCATAGCAATCAATCACCTGCGGTGAGCTTGTGTGCAAGCACTCTTTTGGCACGGTGAGTGAAGCATTGCTTCATGCTAACGAACGAGAGGCAGGGATGCCGAACTGGCTTTTAGATAGGGATATTGTTGTGAGCACATCCTTGGCCGCTTAACGAAAACATCTGACCTACATGGAAGTAGGGAATGCCGAAAAATGTCGGGAACATTTTTGGCCATGATTTCGAAGGCCAAAACCGCGCTTACACAGGGTTACTCACTCTCTTCGATTTAACTTCATTTGGGACTAATAATGCATTAAAAGCTAACTTAGTTTTGCCCCAAAGTGTGCTGGCCTTGGAATGAAGGTTTGGCATTTTTTGGATTAGCTTATGTAGCGTTTGGCTGCATCTTATTTGTTAAGGGTATTTGAAGGTCGTACCTTCAATGGGAGTTAATGGCTTGCAGCAGGCTTATGTGCAGATACTGCTTCAGGACGCTTTGCGCCATCCTTGGCCGCTTAACGAAAACATCCATGTTTTCGATACCCTCAGCTGCATCTACACTGGGTTATTTTCTCTCTTCGATTTTGCTTCATTTGGTGTGAGGGGCGAGTAAAAAGCTAACCTAGTTTTGCCCCAAAGTTTGTTGGGCTCGGTAGAACCATGTCTACTCATGGCTCGTAATCAGATGAGAAAAATTCATACATTGGGCAAAAGCATGACGTGCCTTTTTTCTGCTAACTAAATTTCTTTCTGAAGAGTGATATAATTAAGACTCATTGCTATCTCGATTGAACTAAGCAAGGTAACCCATCCTACCTTTTTGCTTGTCGTGTTTGTCTTTACCCTCTGTTAGATGCGCCAGTTACAATCTTGTCGACGAGATTAAACTTTCTTTTCAGTGCCTTATAACCTTATGGTAAAATTTTGGCATATGGAGGGGTTATGGCAACAATATCACGTAAAGACAGAGCTTTATTAACGAAGTATTTCCAGATGGACGGTGGGTACGTTCTAGATTTTTCGAACAGAACCTTTGCCAACTTTTTTGAAGAATTTGAGATTGATATCGAAGATGAAAAGTATTCTCTAAATTACTCTTCAGCTTCTAAAGGCAATCGAATGAAAGGCTTTTGGGATTTAGAAGACAATCAGACTGTTGGAAATGTTCTATTGGGTTTAATTGAGCAATACGACGAACAAAGAGCTAATAGCTATAACGGCAATCAAAATCATAGTGATGAGCTGCGAGAGAAGAGCCTAAAGATTGGTAATGAGCTGGTCAGTGGTATTTATAATCCGGACATTAAGCCTGGTGCTAGACTAGCGCAACAGCATAAAATAACTCGACCAACCAAGCAGTTTAGCCAAGCTGAATTAGAGAGCATTTTTGCATTGCCTACTGAGTCAGTGCAACCAACTCAAATCCCTACACAATCAGTGCAAGTTGCTCAGCCTTCTCAAACTGTTAGCACACCTGCTCAGGCGTTTAATTTTGACCCGCCTAACAAGCAGCAAGTCTTTATTGTTCATGGTCATGATGATGTGCTTAGGTTAGAAGTCGAAAACTTCATTAGAAAAGTAGGTTTAGAGCCTATTGTGCTGATGGACCAAGCCAGTGGTGGTAACACTATCATCGAAAAGATTGAAAGATGTGGTGATGCTGACTTTGCTGTTGTTTTGTATACACCATGTGATTTAGGTAAGCACAAGAATGCTAGTGAACTGAATGGTCGTGCTCGTCAAAATGTTGTTTTTGAACATGGTTATTTCATTGCAAGACTCGGTAGACAGAAAGTAGCTGCCATTGTTAAGCAAGGAGTAGAAATCCAAAACGACATTCAAGGCGTTGTCTACATCGGTGCAGAGCTTGATTGGCGCACAAGCCTCTTGAAAGAATTTCATCAAGCTAAGTTGAATTTTTATCCTTCTGGCCTCTATACAAGCTAGCTAATAGGGTCAGGCCTTGCCTTTTGCCTGTCGGTGTTTTTCCGAATTCGCGTAACACATTTGTGTCCAGAAACGATTTAACTTCTGATTGCCTAAGTCATACTAATAAGGCTAAATCGAAGAGAATGAAAACTCGGTGTAGGTGCGGCTGTGGCCTTCCGTGACATGGATGTCACGGCAGAGCCTACAGGGAACGTACTTGCGGCGTGTCACAGAAGTACCTGCACGAATAGCCTGCTGCAAGCAATTCAAAACAATGAAAGTCAACGCTACCATCAATAAATAAAAACAACTTCGTCAAATGTTACAAGCCAAAAATGCCAACACCTTCATTTCAAGGCAAACACACTTTTGTCCAGAAACGATTTAACTTGTGATTGCCCAAGTGATAGCAGCAAGGTTAAATCGAAGAGATAGAAAGCTCGGTGCGAACTCAGTTGTGACCTTCTGAGGCATGGCCGCTCTCTGACATCCATGTCATCGCGGCATTTGTGAATCCATTCACGTCAGATACCGAGGTAGAGCTCACATGGAAGTGCTCGAACAACGTCCATGTCTAAAAGCCAGTTCGGCGTCCATGCCTCTCGTTCGTAAGCACGAAGCTACGCTTCTCTCACCGTGTCACAAATGTGTTTGCACGTGGGGCCTGCTGCAAGCAATTCAAAACAATGAAAGTCAACGCTACCGTCAGCGAAATAAAAACCAATACAGCCAAATGTTATAAGCCAAAAATGCCAACACCTTCATTAGAAGGTCTGTTTATTTTTGTTCAATAACGAGTTAACTTTTGGTTATCCAAGAGATACCTGTAAGGCTAAATCGAAGAGAGTGATAATTTAGTGTAGGCATGGAGGTGGGCGTTAACAGCATGCTGCAGGCAATTGATGAACCATGAAGCCATGGTTCGCAGAGCCCTTTCAAATTTCAAGTCGGCTGAACGCAAAGCAATTGAAACAGCGCTTCGCCTATCAAATCGCCATTGAGACCTTGTGCAGCTACAGGTGAGCTACCTTATTTAAAGGTATACAGCAGGTTAAAGGTGGTGACTGTATCCGTCTGTTTAGAGTCTTCTGGCACTATCTCAGTGTATTTAACGTTCATGCCAATCTTAAACGCCCAATCTTGGAACAGGGTGTTCTTGTAACTCATATCTAAGGTCAGTGTGTTGTTGTTCTCGCCGACTTCGGCGGTGAGATCGGCATTGAAGCTAGTATATTCGTGGATTTTCTGCTCAAATTTCGCCGCGGTACGTAAAATGATGTCGCGGTCGGCTTCAGGGCTGGGTTCCGATTCGCTCCCCTGAGGTAGGTTATATCGATAACCTGGGCCTATCTCTAAACTTAGTTTTGTACGGTCACCGCCAATGGCGTCAAAACCATAACCCGTGGAAACGGTTGAGATGCGGGTGTAACTACCAAACCTGTCTTCGGTAAAGTCACCCCGAGCAAAGACGTAACCGCTATAGAATTTGTAACTTGACTGGAGCTCTACATCATATTTCTCAGCGGTGGTCTTCTCTGAGTCGGCAGCGTAATAGGCTTTAAAAACACCTTCCTGTCTAAAGATATCCGTGTCGTAGACAAGTTTGGTGCGGCCATTAAAGCTACTCGACTCTGTGTTACCGGTATTGACCTGCAGCCCCGCTTCTATCTCGGCGGTAAAGTCGCTGGGTGGCTCTTGATAGTCAGGTGGCACTAACGCCCAGACACTTTGAGATAAAAGTATGGTGGTGAAAAATAGAGAAGCTCTTAACATTATTTTTATTCTTGTACGGCTTGAGTAAAGGGACCATCGCAATAGTTCACCATCATACCGTTTCATCGTTCAATCGGCAAAGTGAATAGCTAAAGATATCACTTGAGTTATTGGCACTTCCCATGTAATATTCCGCGGCTTAATTCAGTCACTTTAATTAGTTCCTTGCCTCCATTTGGTCTGACTGAGCCAACAACGAGGCTAGATAACCGTAAGGAGCAAAAAATGCGTCATTATGAAATCGTATTTTTAGTTCACCCTGATCAGAGTGAACAAGTGCCAGGTATGATCGAACGTTACACGGGTATTCTTACCCAAGCTGGCGGTCAAGTTCACCGTTTAGAAGATTGGGGCCGTCGTCAATTGGCTTACCCAATCATCGAACTGCATAAAGCTCACTATGTTCTTATGAACGTTGAAGCAAATGCAGAAGCGGTTGAAGAGCTAGAAACAGCTTTCCGTTTCAACGACGCTGTTCTTCGTAGCATGGTTATGCGCACTAAAGGTGCCATCACTGAAGCTTCTCCAATGGCTAAAGCGAAAGACGAGCGTGATTCACGTCGTTCTAGCGAAGATCGCCCAGCTGCTACTGAAGCAACTGAAGCATCTGCAGAAGCCACTGAAAACACAGCAGAGTAAGTTTATTTGTGGCCACCAATCACTTGGTGTTGTCTGGAACTATAAATCGTTCTAGAAGCTTTAAAAGCCCAGCGGGCATTGCGCATTGCGTAATTATGTTGGAACACAAATCGCAGGTTTATGAAGCTGAAATGCTCAGAAACGTTTACTGCCAGATACAAGTTATATTTAGTGGCGAGCGCTTTGAAAGCGTAACAGACAAACTGAAATCCGGTGTGGATATCGAGGTACAAGGTTTTATCGCACTTCAACAAGGGCGAAATGGCCAAAACCGTTTGGTATTACACGCTGAAAATGTCGAATTGAAAACTTAGGAGACTGTCACATGGCACGTTATTTCCGTCGTCGCAAGTTCTGCCGTTTCACTGCAGAAGGCGTTACAGAGATCGATTACAAAGATATCGCTACTCTAAAGAACTACATCACTGAAAGTGGTAAAATTGTTCCTAGCCGTATCACTGGTACAAACGCTAAATATCAACGTCAACTAGCTCGCGCTATCAAGCGTGCTCGTTATCTTTCTCTACTGCCGTACACTGATTTACATCAGTAATACTGCATCAATTTAGAGGAATATAAAATGAACGTTATTTTACTAGATAAAATCGCTAACCTAGGTAACTTGGGTGACCAAGTTTCTGTAAAAGCGGGTTACGCACGTAACTACCTTTTACCACAAGGTAAAGCTGTTGTTGCTAACGCTGCTAACACTGAAGTTTTTGAAGCACGTCGTGCTGAACTAGAAGCTAAGTTAGCTGCTGACCTAGCTGCTGCAAACGAGCGCGCTGAGAAAATCAACGCACTTGAGTCTGTTGTTATCACTTCTAAAGCTGGTGACGAAGGTAAGCTATTCGGTTCAATTGGTAACCGTGACCTTGCTGATGCAGTTACAGCTGCTGGTGTTGAACTTGCTAAGAGCGAAGTTCGTCTTCCACTAGGTGCTATCCGCACTACTGGTGAATACGAAGTTGAAGTTCAAGTTCACACTGAAGTTAAAGCGATTGTTAAGCTTTCTGTTGTTGCAGAAGCCTAAATTATCGATTTAAAGCCTCGGCTTTAAAGAAAAACACCGCGCTAATTTAATTAGTGCGGTGTTTTTTTATGTCTGGAATATGTTAAGAAGCGACGAAGTCTGCGATCTCATAGGGCTTAGCCCGTTCTAGCAGCCACGGAGTGGCGATTCTCGAGGCTAAAACAGACTAGGCCCTTTAAGCGTTAGTTTGTCACTAACTCCAGCTCTTTGATCAAGTTGTCGGCATGGTCAACTTCATCCATCATCCATAAGATATAGCGAATATCGACATGCACTGCACGAGTGATGGTCGGGTTAAAGAACCAATCTTTAGTGATGGCTTCATAGGTAGAATCGAAGTTAAGTCCAACCAAATCTCCTTGGCCATTGAAGACTGGCGAGCCTGAGTTACCGCCAGTGGTGTCGACACTGGACAAGAAGTTAACTGGCACCGAGCCAAAGCTCTCTGGTTTATCCAAACAAGAGAATAGACGGCATAACCAAGACGCAGGGTCTTGGTAGACGCTCTCCACCATATGGCGTCCATAGCGTTTAGCCTTAATCGCATCTAACACCTTTTGTGGGGCGTCAAATGGTGCGATGCCTGTGTGCTTGGCGACGATTCCTTCTAGGCGAGTGAAAGGTTGCTTATAGAGCGCATCCTTTGACTGATAGCCATCAACCATGCCGTAAGTAATACGCAAGGTGCCGTTGGCATCAGGGTAAACAGGCCAGTTGTTGGCTTTGTAATAGGCTATCACCGCTTCCATATAGTCAGGACGGGCTTTTGACAGCTTTCCAGCCAAGGTTTTTTGCGCTGTCTCTTGCGCCATATTGGTATCATATAGCGTAACCGCTAGGCGAATAAACGGATCGGCACTGGTTTCAAATGCAGCAACATCCGCATCCATCCATGCTAAACGTTTAGCTTGGTCCGTTAAGCCTGTTAATGAGTAGAGGCCATCTAACTTATCAGATAAGGTGATGTTACTGTCATCACTGTTAAGCATCTTATCTAACGCCTCAACTCGATGGTCTTGCGCCAGATAGGCATTGAGATCTTGCAGCCACAATGTCTTATCCATCGACAAGTCAAAACTGCGGTCTAAACGCTTAAGACGCGCCGTGAACATCTTCATGTCACGTGATTGGTAACCCTCTTCACGCTGTGCATCTGGCTTGGTCTTCTCTTTCGCTAGGCGATAAAGCTGTTTAGCGGTTGAGAGCAGTGCACTCGATTGAGCATTTTCAAAGTAGTAACGGGTTTGCAGGGCATGACGCTGGTCAATCAATAAGGTTTCGAGCTTATCGAACTGAGCTTGATAGCTTTGATATTGTGTATCAGCGGCGAGCCACTGGCGAAAATCATCTTCACGAGCTTGCTTGATACCTGCAATATCAGTGGCTTTAAAACCATCGAGTAGGCCGTTGTACTTTTTCATGCGGTTAGCCATAGAAGCTAGGCTGCCAGCATATTTCAGTTTGATATTGCTATCTTGATTGCCCATCGCTTCGATAGTATCGATGCGTAGCTGATAACGCTCAGCATAAGTGGGGTAGAGCCAGTTACTGGCAAACTTAAGTTCGCTGGTTAAACGGTAACGGCTGGTAGAGCCTGGATAACCGGCAACAAACACGCCGTCTCCAGCTTTAACGCCATCAGCATTTATCTTTAAATAGCTCTTTGGCTTAAACGGGACGTTGTCTTCGCTATAAGCTGCAGGTTTACCATCTTGACCAACGTAGGCGCGTAAGAAGGTAAAGTCGCCTGAGTGGCGTGGATATTCGTAATTGTCGATATCACCACCAAAGGCACCCACACTTTCTGGTGGTGCATAGACTAAACGAACGTCACGAATGATCAGCTGTTTAATTAGGTAGTATTCTAAGCCATTGTGAAAACTGCGCACAGAGCAACGGTAGTTTTCATCGCTTTCACACTCTTTAATTAATGCCTTACGATTTGCTTGGATGGTTTCAAAGCGTTTTAGCGGGTCATCACTCAAGCCCGTTTTGACCTCGGCACTGACATCGGTGACCGCTTCTGTAATATAGAGGCGTTCGTTAGGTCCTGCAGAAGGTTCATCTTTTTGCTGCTTAGCTAAAAAACCATCGGCGATGTAGTTGTGCTCTTTTTTACTGTTGTATTGTATGGCTCGATACGCGCAGTGATGATTTGTGACAACTAAACCTTGGGGCGACACGAAACTGGCGGTACAATAGCCCAGCCCGACAACGGCGTTCATTGGGTACTGGGTGAGATCGGCAAGTTGTTTTGCTGGAATTTCAATACCACGTTCGCTAAGTTTGTCTGCGATCGAAGGCATTTGATAAGGTTGCCATTGCCCTTCATCGGCAATAACAATGCCTGATGACAGCATTAAGGCTGCAACCAATGCTTTGCGCATGTTTATTCCTTAATTATTATAGAGAGTTGTGAACGAACAGAGTCTTATGTTCTGTTAATGTTCTGCTTGACCCCGGTTTTATACCATATTTTGCCTAATCGTTGGAAATTTGGAGAGTTAATGGCACAGCAAGGTGGTTTTCAGGCTAAGAAGAAGCCAAGAGATATACAGATGGATGCATTGAAAATGCCGCCCCATTCTATTGAAGCGGAGCAGTCTGTTCTCGGTGGCTTGATGTTAGATTCAGACGCTTGGGATAAAGTGGCCGAAGCTGTGGTGAAAGAGGATTTCTACTCTCGCTCTCACAAGATGATCTTTATGGCAATGGAGTCGCTAGTTGCTGCGGGGCAACCGATAGATTTGATCACCGTCTCTGAGCAGTTAGAAGTTGAAGATAGCCTCGAAGATGCGGGGGGCTTTGCCTACATAGGCGAGATTGCTAAAAATACCCCAAGTGCCGGTAATATTCTCTCTTATGCGTCTATTGTTCGTGAACGTGCGGTTGTACGTGAAATGATCAAAGTGGCCAACGAAATAGCCGATGCGGGTTTTAACCCTGAAGGACGTAACTCAGGTGAACTACTGGATTTGGCCGAAAGCAAGGTCTTTAAGATCGCTGAGCAACGCGCTAACGCCAATGAGGGGCCTGAGGGCATTAAGACCATTTTGGAAAAAACGGTCGATAAAATCGAAGAGCTATATAATAACCCGCATAACGGTGTAACCGGAGTATCTAGTGGCTTTGGCGACTTAGATAAGATGACCGCAGGTTTCCAATCTGGTGACCTAGTTATTGTGGCGGCTCGTCCATCTATGGGTAAAACCACGTTTGCGATGAACTTGTGTGAGCAAGCGGCGCTCAATGAAGATAAGCCAGTGCTTATTTTTAGTCTTGAGATGCCTTCAGAACAGATCATGATGCGTATGTTGGCGTCACTGGGTCGTGTTGACCAAACCAAAATCCGTACCGGTCAGCTTGATGACGATGATTGGGCGCGTGTATCTTCAACCATGGGGATCATGCTCGAGCAGGGTAAGATGTATATCGATGATGGCTCGGGTTTAACGCCAACAGAAGTACGTAGCCGTGCTCGCCGTATTGCGCGTGAATATGGTGGGTTGTCGATGATCATGATCGATTACCTTCAATTGATGCAAGTGCCCGCTCTATCAGATAATCGTACCCTAGAGATCGCTGAAATTTCACGTTCGCTTAAGGCGCTGGCTAAAGAGTTAGAGATCCCCGTTATCGCGCTATCGCAGCTCAACCGTTCATTGGAGCAACGTGCTGATAAACGCCCCGTGAACTCGGATTTGCGTGAATCCGGATCCATTGAGCAAGATGCCGATTTGATCATGTTTATTTATCGTGACGAAGTGTATAACAACGACTCTGAAGATAAAGGGACGGCGGAGATTATTATTGGTAAGCAGCGTAACGGGCCGATTGGACGTGTGCGTTTGGTTTTCCAAGGGCAATATTCTCGTTTTGATAACTACGCTGGTCCTCAGTTCGAAGAAGATTAATCAAGACGGTTCATTGGGTTAAATTAAACTTGATTTAAGTAGCCCGTTGAACCCGGTTTTTACGTTACCCTCTGTTAAGTGATAGCGTCATAATATTTAAGGTTACTGTTTGAAACCCTTTCCTCGTGCAGAGATCAGCGGCGTTGCGCTGAAATCTAATTTACAACGTTTACGTGAACTGGCGCCTAATAGCCGGGTCATGGCGGTTGTTAAGGCTAATGGTTATGGCCATGGCTTACTCAATGTGGCCAACTGTCTATCTAGCGCCGATGGCTTTGGGCTGGCGCGGCTTGAGGAAGCGCTGGAACTCAGAGCTGGCGGTGTGTCCGCCAAGTTGTTGCTGTTAGAAGGTTTCTTTCGTCAGTCTGATTTAGCATTACTGGTGCAACATGACATTGAAACTGTTGTGCATCATGAGTCACAAATCGAAATGCTGGAAAGCGCACAGTTGGCAAAACCAGTAACCGTGTGGATGAAAGTCGATTCGGGTATGCACCGTCTGGGCTTTAATCTAGAACAGTTTAATGACACCTATCAACGTTTAATGCAGTGTCCACAGGTGGCTAAGCCTATCCACTTAATGACCCATTTTGCTTGTGCCGATGAGCCCAATAACCCAGCGACCGCTGAGCAAACTCAGCGTTTCAATACGATGACGCAAGGGCTGCCGGGTGAACGGACGTTAGCAAACTCAGCTGCCGCCCTTTATTGGCAAGAGACTCAAGCCGATTGGATTCGCCCAGGTATCGCGCTTTACGGGGTTTCCCCAGTTGCGGGCGACTTTGGGAGTAATCATGGTTTAATTCCTGCGATGGAATTAATGTCTCGTCTTATTGCTGTGCGCGATCATAAAGCGGGCGATCCCGTTGGCTATGGGAGTTATTGGCATGCTAAAAAGGATACCAAGTTAGGCGTTGTTGCCATTGGCTATGGCGATGGCTATCCGCGTAATGCACCGGAAGGGACACCTGTTTGGATAAATGGTCGCTTGGTGCCTATTGTCGGTCGAGTATCGATGGATATGCTCACGGTTGATCTGGGTATTGATGCAATTGATGTCGTTGGTGATGATGTTATGTTATGGGGAAAAACCCTGCCCGTAGAAGATGTTGCCGAGCATATCGGGACTATTGCTTATGAGCTAGTTACCAAGCTTACCCCCCGTGTAGCAGTGTGTTTGGACTGATCACTGCCCAATAGATTCCAGTTGTAAATCGACTCTGTCATGCCGGATGCAATGAGTCGATTTGGAAGTTTTCCTCCTTGAATGTTTTAAATTACCCTCGTTTAATCGTGGCTGGTAGCAGCTTGTTAGTTAGTGCCGCCGCGTGGTCAACACAAGGGATTGATGAGCCTGTTGAGTCAACAGACAGGGAGCGGTCCCAGTCTTTGAAAAGTGAGTTTATTGCCGTTCCCTTTATTTTTTCGACTGAAACATTAAGTACGGCCGTTGGCGGTGCAGGTGTGTTAAAGCATGCCGGCCAAATGCAGGCTTCTGTGCTTGCCGTGGGACTTGGCAGTGCCAATGATTCATGGGTGACTTATTTGGCTGCTAATTCTTATCAGCTACCTAAGCTAGAGCAATGGTTATTTTCAGCCGAATTCTATCGTGCCAGTTATAAGCAGGGGATCTACTTTATCGACACAGATCGTGGCGAGTCAATGCTGACTGCTAACCAGCCAAGTAGCGGTCAATTAACTGAGACTGAACGTGTTATAACCCTTGGCGATGAGTCATATGCTAAGTTGCACATGAAGTATGTTTTGCCGTGGGGCCGAGGGGTTAATGGTGCAGCTAAGTCACTTGTCCCAGCAACAGAGGCACTCTCTTGGAATCCACTCACCTCAGGTGTTAGTAGCCTTACCGTAAGCCCGTTTTATCGAATGCAGCAGCTACAAGGCTATGATTATCTACCTGATGAGTCTCAAGGCGTAGCGTTGCAATTGGGCTGGGACAACAGAGATAATGGCAAAAACAGTACTCAAGGCGGGCAAACTCGCCTGACACTGACGCGTGATTTTGGCAGTGCATCGCGCAGTAGTTGGACGACTTGGGAATTTGAACAAAGCTTGTTTCTGTCTTTAGGTCAAAGTGACTGGTTTGCCAAACAAGTGCTAGCGTTTAATCTTTACTTAGCGGATACGCCCACATGGCAAAGTGGCAATCTAGATACTGGCGAATATCATCGCCCGCCGAGTTTTGTGGGTGTCTCTTTAGGTGGGTTTAATAAGCTTAGAGGGTATGCTGGTCAGCAGTTTGTCGGCCGCAGTGCGGTATTGTACTCCGCTGAGTACCGTATGCAGCCTAAATGGCAACCATTAACGACTTTGCCTCTTTTTAATTTGTACCACATACCTTGGTGGCAGTGGACACTGTTTGCTGAAACCGGGCAAGTGAGTGATGAGTTTACTGTTGAGAGCTTGCACCAAGACATGAAATGGACATTAGGGGCGGGTGTGCGATTTGAGGTTGAGGGGGTTGTGGTTCGCACCGACTTTGCTGTGAGTGAGCAAGGAGGTCAGTTTTGGGTGATGGTGAATCAGCCGTTCTAGCCCCGCAGGGCTAACGTCTGATCAGCTTTCGAAGCAGATCTCGATATAGGCATTTCCCCAGTTGCTGGTGAACGGCATGATGATTTTTTTGCCATCAGATTTATGAGCGATTGTATGACCTTTTCCTGAGACGACGATAGGCGTAGCCATTTCAAATTCGTAACCTTTATCACCCAAAAGGTTTTTTGCACCACCAGTGACCATATTGGTTATTTCACCAACTAAGTCAGTTACTTCTTCATTGATGCTGCTGGGCTTTTCACCGAGCATACTATTCATTATTTCAAGGATGAGTGGTTCTTCAAAGGTGATCGACAGTGACCCCTTGGTCTGAGGCCCAACCATGCCAATTAAGCCAGACACGTCTCCCTTGGCTAAGTTATCTTTTTTCAGGTTAGGTTTACCTGGGGTTAGGCTCATATTTGCCATGGTTTGCAATACGTTGAGCAAAGACTCCAAAAAAGGGTTGATAAAGTTAACATTCATCTGACGTTAGGCTCCATTTCTGACGTTAAGCGTTATATAAGCTTAGGTGAAGTTTTATCTTATAGCTTGAATTATCATCATTAACCTTAGCATAGATAATAGAAGGTTAAGCATAACTTTTTATACTAACTCTATGTTACATTTGATATTTGTGATGCTGCTATCGCATCTACTCTAAGCCAGCCACCCATGAAATCGTTGAAATTTGATTGCTGTGTATCATTAGCGCTAAGCCAATGTGGTACCCATTTACTGGGGAGAAGAAACGGCATTCTAGGGTGGTAGTCAGCGCAAAGTTGATTCGCCGAGGTGGTCAGTGTAACGACCTGTCGGTTGGCCGATTCATTGAAAAACTGTATGCCAGCCATGAATAGTGGCCTATCTGATACATGACGAAATAGATACTTTTGTTTGGCTGTGTTTGTACCAGAAGACCATTCGTACCAGCCCGAACAGGGAATGATACAACGCGCAGTTTTATAGGCCTTTGCGAAGGTTTTTTTGTGCGCTGCGGTCTCTTGCTGCGCATTGATGATTAGCGCTTTGGACCACGATGGCTTAATCCCCCATGTTGCGCTGCGCTGGTGCATTAGGCCTTCTTCTAAGGTTACTATGTCTAAAGACTGAGTTGGATGGAGATCCTGTTGTTGCTGCGAGGCAAAGGTTAATCCAAGCGCATCACTGACCCATTGATTGAGTGGATCGGCAATGATATTGAGGCGACCACACATCATGGGCTCCGTTTCAGTCGTTAAGGGGTGAATCTATCATAGCCTGAAAATGTGAGTTTGAGGCATTGGCCACGCTATTGATTGTGCAAACCTGTGCAATTGTTCAGCGACCAGTGTAAAATGCGCGGCCACCTCTAGAGTGAGGGCTGCTAAACTATGGGTTACTCTTTTTTATGTCGTTAAATACCATGCCATCAACTATTAATCGCACCTTTTCAATTGCCCCTATGCTTGATTGGACTGACAGGCATTATCGCTATTTTGCGCGGCTGATGTCGGCGCAAGCTTTGCTATATACCGAGATGGTGACGACCGGGGCGATAATCCACGGTAAAGGTGATTATTTGGCCTATAACGATGAGGAGCACCCGTTAGCGCTTCAGTTAGGCGGGTCTAATGCCGTTGATTTAGCAACGTGCGCTAAGCTGGCGGCTGAGCGTGGCTATGATGAGATAAATCTCAACGTAGGCTGCCCATCGGATCGTGTTCAAAATGGTCGCTTTGGTGCTTGTTTAATGGCTGAGCCAGAACTGGTTGCTCAATGTGTCGAGGCGATGCGAGCTGTGGTCGATATTCCTGTCACCGTGAAGACACGTATTGGTATTGACGAGCAAGATAGCTACGAGTTTCTAACTCAGTTCATCGATACTGTGAGTGCAGCTGGCTGCGATACTTTTATCATCCACGCTAGAAAGGCGTGGCTACAAGGTCTTAGTCCAAAAGAGAATCGCGAAATCCCGGAGTTAGATTATCCTCGAGTCTACCAATTGAAGCGGGATTACCCGCACTTGAACCTTTCGCTCAACGGTGGTGTTAAGACCTTAACCCAGTGCGCGGAGCACTTAGCGCATGTTGATGGTGTGATGGTTGGACGAGAAGCTTACCAAAACCCTTACATGCTGGCACAGGTCGATCAACGGTTATGTGGTGAAGACAAACCTGTTTTGAGTCGAGATGCTGTTTTGGAGAAAATGATTCCTTATATAGAGAAACATTTACAAGATGGTGGACGACTAAACCATATCACTCGGCATATTACTGGGCTGTACCAAGGTGAGGTGGGGTCACGCGCATGGCGACGTTATGTCAGTGAAAATGCACATAAGCCTGGCGCAGGTATCGAAGTACTACACCAAGCTCGGGCGAGTATGGATTTAAAATAATATATAATTCAATTAAATAGTTGTTTTTTAGGTAAGCCTCCATATTAAATGGAGGCTTTTTTATTGTCTGTTCTTCAGCGTCTTACTGCGAGTTAGTGAATTTAACCAGCCAATAGTGAAACTCGCTATTTAGTTCCCGTGCTACATCGAACGATTTCTCCTTATCGCTATCATATTCTGTTTTTATATCATTAAAACAATATCTTATCTGTATTTAAAAAAGTTGGCACACCCTTTGTATTATCTTACTTGTCACAATCAATATGAAAAGGAAGACATCATGAACAAGCTAACTAAAGTATCACTAATCGCTTCATTGCTCGTTGGCGCAAGCTTCTCTGCAACGGCAGATGACTTTATCCCTACGAATATTAGCGCAACGTTAGAACGTAACATTTCGGCTCAGATGCAAGAGATGATGACTGTTGCGCAAAGAGAGTTAAGCCTTTCGGTTCAGGCGCAGTTGTCGGAGTCACTATTTGATAGCAGCGTTGAGCAGCAGGCCTTGAGTGTTGCCGAAGCGTCTAATCAAAACGACGAGACAGTGATTACCAGTGCAATGGTTAAGGAATAACAGTAATGATGTTTGAACTTGCAGCGTTATTGTTTTTACCCGTGTTGAGCTTTGCATTATGTGCGGCGGTCGTCTGTAGCTTTAGATGGCACAAAGTTATCTAACAAGATGCCGAGCTCAATGAGTTTTACGCCTTATATCTTAATTGACGAGGCAAAAGTTGGAGTTTGAAATGAACATTGATGATCTAGTTACTCGCTTAAAACGTCCAAGAAGAATGGTATGTGGTGTCGCTGCCATGACCGCCGATAAGTTTGATTGGTCATGTTTATGGACTCGTGTTGTGTGGGCGCTTGCCGTGGCGATGAACCCTGCGATGGGACTATTAGTTTATTTTGTATTGGCGTTAGTACTGCCAAAATGGCAACGGGAAATTTAGTCTGTGATGACAAACACTGGCAAAGGAGTTTCATTGAGTCAGCGCTTACTCGATATTACGGTCGCTGCAGCAGGAATCGTGACAGTGGGTGTATTGGTGCTCTTTCTCGCTAACTATCTCGAGCATTCATTTTTTTACATTAGCCTTGAGTCTTTGCAATGGATGGATATCGGACTTTGGGCTACCGCATTGACCTGCGCGGTACTGTTTAGCATTTTAGTTTGGGTTACATTGGCATTTAGTGTCATCGCGGTTGTTGCATCAGTGTGCGTGCTTATCGCCATTATCATGATGTTTTTAGGTTTCTCTTTAATTTGGCCGATTTTATTATTGCTCATTGCCGCATGGGGCATAGGCCAAGCTAGTCAGTTAGACTAGCCGTTATTCATACTCTCTTCGACTAGCCGTTAAGCGTTATTTACTCAGAAAGGCTCTAAATTGTGCCTTCGCCTCGTCACTTTGTAACCTAATGGCAAACTGCTTTAACTCTTTTTGCATTTGCGCCCTCACGACTTCGATGTCATCACGCATTAATTGCCTGCTTGCTTGTAGTGCCTGAGGGGGTTTGCTCGCCAATTTAATTGCTTGAGATAACGAGAATTCAATCAGGTTCTCTGAGTCAACAACCGCATTAATGATATTAAGGGTATGCGCTTTAGCTGCGTCAAAGGACTCACCTAAAAGTAGCAGTTCGGCGGCTTTCTGTTGGCCCATTAACCTAGGAAGTAGCAAGCTCGCTCCAGCTTCAGGGACCAAGGCTAAGTTGACAAAAGGCAGTTGGAATTTAGCCTTATTATCAGCGTAAACAAGATCGCAATGCAGTAACAAAGTCGTGCCTATGCCCACCGCTGGTCCAGTGACTGCTGCTACGACAGGTTTTTTTAGATCCAGTAGGGTAAATAGAAAAGTAAACGCGGGATGTTCTGGTCCTAAGTCACTATTTTTTAAAAAGTCAGCAACATCATTACCAGAGGTGAAACAATCATTTTGGCCTTTAATCATAAAGGCGTTAATTCCGTTGTCGGACTCCCCTTGGATAAGGTATTCTGTGAGTTGAGTGTACATTTCGAGGCTAAGCGCATTGCGTTTTTCTGGGCGATTGATTGTGATGATACGAACGCCCTGCTCATCCTGAATTTGAACGGTACTCATAGGTCAATATTCCTTATTTGGCTAAATGAGATAAAAAGGAGTTTAAGACATTGAAACATATTTTCAAACATGCGTTTAATTTAGTGTTGCTATCATGCACTTCATTTTCAGTTTTGGCAAATGTGATGCTGGTTGATGGCTATGTTCGAGCAATGCCGCCAAGTGTGCCCAATACCGCTGCTTATTTTAATTTGATGAATCATGGCCCAGCGGTGAAATTGGTTGCAGTGACAACAGATGTCGCAAACGAGGCACAACTGCACACGCTAGTTGAAGAGAATGGTGTGGTTAAAATGCGTCAGCAATCGAGCTTTAACCTAGAGGAGCACGGTCATTTAACGCTCGCTCCTTCTGGCGATCACATTATGTTGCTGGGCTTGAAAAAACCGTTAGTTGTTGGAGAAAGCGTTGATTTAACCCTGACGTTTGACAACGGTACTAAGCAGACGATCAGTTTAATGGTGAGTAAACAAGAGTTGGCTAACCAAGATGGTGGTGAACACCACCATCATCACTAAGGAACAATAGGTATGCAGATAACATGGAAAAGAGGCGGCATGCTTGCTGCGATTCTGGTTTTAATTGGCTATTTTATTGGCGTTTGGTGGAGTGTGGAGCCTGATGTCATTCCGCCGCACCAGTTAAACAGTGAAACAGGCCATAACGTTGTGGGCTATGCGACGACCACATCATTGATTGAGACAGTAGAAACCTTGCTGGATAAAAATGGTGGCTGGCTATCAAATGATATTATGCCACCATCACTCTTTATGGATAACATGCCCGCTTTCGAATTTGGTGCGATTGAGCAAGCGCGCGATCTAGCTTTGATTATGCGTAAAGAGTTCAGTCGCTCTCAGTCACAATCTACAGCCGACAAAGATCTATTGGCGGCGCATTCAAAACTTAATATTGAGCACACTAGTTGGTTAGTGCCTAGCGCGGAAGGCGAATATCGCGATGCGGTAAAGTTATTGAAGTTGTATAGGGCTAGAATTTCCGACAGCAATAACCCTGATGCACAGTTTTATGCGCGTGCGGATAACCTCAATGAGTGGCTGAAAGAGGTGCAAAAACGCTTAGGGAGTATGTCGCAGCGCTTGTCAGCAAGTGTGGGGCAGGAGCGCTTGAATACCGATTTGGCGGGCGACAGCGAGGCCAGCCAATCGACACCTAACTTTGCTAGCCAGCAGATAAAAACCAGTTGGTGGAAAATTGATGACGTATTTTATGAAACTCGTGGTGCGACTTGGGCATTGCTCAATTTCATGAAGGCCATTGAAATTGATTTTGCCGATGTGCTTAAAAAGAAAAATGCCGAAGTTAGCCTGCAGCAGATCATTCGTGAGCTGGAGGAAACTCAGCAACCTGTGTGGAGCCCAATGATCTTAAATGGTTCGGGGTTCGGCATAGTCGCCAATCACTCTTTAGTGATGGCCAATTATGTATCCCGCGCAAATGCCGCGGTAATTGATCTAACTAACTTATTGACTCAAGGTTAAATGATGAAAAAAACAATACTTGCATGTGCACTATTTGGCTCGCTAATCGCGACATCGGCACAAGCAGCGACGCTGGTGGGTTTTAAAGTCGGTGGCGACTATTGGCAGGCGGATACCAGTGGTACTTTTGCTCAGCGTGGTCAAACTCAGCAAGATTTTGATTACAGTTCTTCGTCACAAGGTAGTTTTTGGGTTGCTGTAGAGCATCCAATTCCTTTGGTGCCCAACCTCAAAATCCGTGAAAACCGGTTAGATGCGACGGGCGATGCCACATTGTCTGGTGATTGGGCATTTGGTGATCATACCTTTAGTGGCGATGTCACTACCGCTACCAATTTAAGCAACACCGATTTCGTGCTTTATTACGAATTGCTTGATAATGACATGGTTGCCTTAGATTTAGGTGCTGCATATAAGAAGATGCATGGTTCATATCGCGTTGCCGATGCTGGACACCCAGAACAGAAAGATTTAAGCAGTGGCGTGGTCATGGCATACGCAAATGCTGAAGTGGGCATTCCAGGGCTTGGTTTATACGGTTTTGCCGATGTGATGCTAGGTATCGATGAGAGCAGTGTTTATGACTACTCTGTTGGTCTAGGTTGGGCGTTTGATGGTGTAGCGTTAGACACTAAATTACGTGTTGGGTACCGTGATTTTAAATTTGATGTGAATAACTTTGACGGTATTACGGCAAATAGCCAGTTCAAAGGTTACTTCGCGGGTGTTGAATTAGTTTTCTAATCGCACATCGCAGCATAAAAAAAACCGCCAATAGGCGGTTTTTTTTATGCGTCTTGATAGAGGCTAACTTTACTCTGGCGCGATTAGGCCATTGTTGATAGCAATCACATCATCTTCATTAAGCATGCCTGTTGCTTGTTTAAGCGCTAGGATAGAGTTGATATAACCATAACGGGCATTTGATAGCTGACGCTTAGAATCGTACAGGTCACGAGTACGGTTAAGTACGTCAACGATAGTACGTGTACCCACTTCAAAACCAGCTTGAGTCGCTTTTAAGGCGCTTTCAGATGAAACTACTGATTGTTCATAAGCGCGGATTGAGCTGATCGATGCACCCACGTTATTGAAGTTGTTACGAACATCCTTTACCACTTTGCGGTAAGTTTGTTCCATCTTCTCACTGGCTTCAACATATTGATACTGGGCTTGGTTGACTTTAGAACTGACTTTAAAGCCTTCAAAAATCGGGACACTTAGGGTTAGACCGACATTAGCGTTGTCATAATCACTGAGATCACCGCTTTGATTCTTTAGTTCCAGATTGGTGGTGTAGCCAGCACTTAGGCTAAGTGAGGGCATATGACCCGCTTTGTAAAGTGAAATCGTCTGTTGCGCGATATCTTTACCGATACGAGTGGTCAATAGATCCACACTGTTGGTCTCTGCCATTTTCAGCCAATCTTGTGATTTAGCTGGCGAAGGACTTGCTGCACTGAAACGATTTGTGTCTAAAATATTAATCGATTTGTGGTCAATACCTGTGATTTCACGTAACGCTTCGTAACTGTTAATGAGTTGGTTTTCAGCCAAAATCTCAGATGCACGAGCTAAATCGTATTGAGCCTGTGCTTCATGCACATCGGTAATAGCTGTTAGACCTACAGCAAAGCGTTGTTTTGTTTGTTCTAATTGACGCTCAATCGCACGCTTTTCAGCACCTTTAAACTCGTAGTTATCTTTTGCCGATAGCACGTCAAAGTAGGCGCTAGTCACACGGATAATAAGTGTTTGCAATGTCGATGCATATGCCGCATCAGCCTGTGAAGCTGCAAGTTCGGCTAAGTCTAGCCCAACCCATGCGCTGTGGTCGTACACCACCTGTTTAAGCGAAACTCCAGCATTTAGGCCGCTGTTGTATTGATCGTCGTCAACGTTTGTCCAGCTCTTGCCGTAACCGACGCTTGCACTAATGGTCGGAAGTAGCGGCGCGCGATTTTCTTCAATCTGCTCGTAGAGGCGGTCACGCTGTGATTGGGCCTGCAGCGCAATAGGATCATTGGTTAGTGCTTGTTGATATATCTGCAGTAAATCGTCGGCGTGCACGGCAGAAGTCGTTGCCGCTAGAGTCAACGCTGCACATAAGGTGCGAATCTTAAATTTCATTACTTGTCCTTTTTGAGACATAAATACCCCTTATAACGGAGCAATTACTTAATAAAGTTAAGTGAGGCTTCAGCAAATCATTTGCGTAAAGCGGTTTGCGCTTCCCGACGCTTCCCGATACATCTAAACTTATAGAGTTAAGATATTAAGAAATTAACCATTTTTAAGTCAACTATGAAGTGTAACAGTTTTTGATTTTATGTCTGCAAATTTTGCGTTGTAGCATGTTATATTAGGGCTTCACACTATTCGTAATTGGCATTGTAAAAGCTAGGATGAGTTCATGAAGCAAGAGTTTAATCGCGATGATGTTCAAATGCTGAGCCAAAGAACCCTATATAAAGGTTTTTTTCGCATGGAAGAGTATCGATTTAAACACAAACTGTTTCGTGGCGGTTGGAGTGAGGAAGTGACCCGTGAGGTGTTTGAACGTGGTCATGCCGTGGTGGTTTTACCCTATGATCCGGAAACTGATAGTGTGGTGCTGATTGAGCAGATCCGTATTCCCGTTATTGAGTCAGCGGCATCACCTTGGCTTTATGAATTGGTGGCAGGAATGATTGAGCCAGGTGAAACCGCTGAAGAGGTGGCTCACCGTGAATTGCATGAAGAGGCAGGTTTACGTGCCAGCGAAATGACCTGTGTTAGTAACTATTTTTCTAGCCCTGGGGGCACCAGTGAACGATTTGATTTTTACTGGGCACAGGTGGATGCAACCGCGGCACAGGGCATACACGGCTTAAGTGATGAACATGAAGATATTAAAGTGCATGTTATTCACCGAGAAGAAGCGTATCAAATGGTTGTAGACGGTCGTATTAACAACGCTTCCACAGTGATTGGCTTACAATGGCTACAGCTTAATTACCAGTCGTTGAGAACAAGCCCGTGACAATCTCTTTAAATCAAAGGTCTAACCCCTATCAAGTTGATGTGAGTCGGTTTTTGGCTCTCTGCACTCGTAATTATTTTAATATGTTGCGTTGGTTACCAGCAGAGTGTGAGCAGGGCGAATGTTGGCAAGTGGAAGGGGATTTTGGGTGTTTGGATGTGAAGCTGTTGGAAAACACGCAATATACCCAGTTGGTCGAGATAAAACGGCATGTTGAAGCATCTCAATATATTGATACCCCTAAAGTTGTAGTGCGTGTTTATCATGACGCTAAATTAGCAGAAGTGTTAACTAGTCGACAGATTTACCGTCTAAGAGCAGTATATGATTATCCAAATATACGTATGTACCATAGAGATGAAAAGTATCAGGTTAATGCTTTTCTTGAAGAGTTACTAAAGATTGACAACCATGCTCGGGTTATCTGTCAGTCCGCATCTTAGGGTTTTAATGTGCTAAAAGAGGCTATCTCATATTCTATTGATGAGTGTGCAAGTGTCAGGATCGTACAAGTGACTGACCCGCATCTATTTGCTGATCCCGAGGCTCAGTTATTAGGTGTCAATACCGCTCATAGTCTTGACGCCGTATTAAATACGATTAAGGCCGTCGATTACCCTGCACATTTGATGTTGGCGACGGGTGATATCAGCCAAGACTATTCGAATGAGTCATACCATAACTTTGTCAAAGCCATTGCACCACTCAATGTGCCATGCCATTACCTGCCGGGTAATCATGATGATCCGCGTATTATGCACTTACATATGCAAGGCCCTAGCGTCTTTGGCGACCGACGTATTTTGGCGGGAAACTGGCAAATCATTATGCTTGATTCAACGGTGCGCGGTAAGCCCGGTGGTCATATGGCGGAAGATGAGCTTGAATTAATTGAGGCGGCTATCGCGGATCAGCCTGATAAACATACGCTTTTGGTCATGCACCATAATCCAGTACTCGTCGGGTGTAAGTGGCTCGATCAACATTGTATGGACAATGGTAGTGAGTTTATTGATGCCGTTTCAACCTACCCTCAGGTTAAGGGGCTTCTCTGGGGGCATGTGCACCAGAGTTTAGATCAGGTTCATCAAGGTGAGCAGGGGCCAATGCGTCTGATGGCTACACCGTCAACCTGTATTCAATTCAAACCTAAATCACCTTATTTTGCTCTCGATGCACAGCAGCCTGGTTATCGCTTACTTGAGCTTAAAGCGGATGGCAGCATTTTAACCAATGTTTATCGTGTGCCAGGTAACAAGTTTTCTCCTGATCACGAGTCGAGCGGATACTAGTGCCTAATTTTGCGAAATTCACCGCCGATGTTCGTATCATAATATGTTAACCTAGCTGCCAAGTTAGGTTAATAGTCAGATAAACACAGCCATTAAAGTTTAGATTGCCTGCATAGACAGCTTAGATGTTTGAGGATGTTTTTACGGCTAGTTATTCGATATATTGGCAAGGTGAAGCCATGTCAGTAAGTGTGCTCATCGTTTTGTTAAAATCAAGACAAAGACTTTCTATTAACAGCTTTATTCGTTATCAGAACCAAACAGAAAACAGACGACGCTCGACAGCGTAACGACTCCTAGGATTGATGAGAACATATGCTGCTTTATATACATGGATTTAATAGTTCCCCTTTTTCAGACAAGGGGATCGTGACAGCCCAATATATTGCCAGCCATTACCCTAAGTTGTCTTTTTTTCAGCCTCAACTTCCAGCGACGCCAAAAGCAGCGATGGAGATGTTGATTGAAATTGTCGAAGAGCAAGTCGCAAAGGGCGAGTCATTACATTTTATTGGTTCATCACTCGGCGGCTATTTTGCTAGCTATTTGGTTGAAAACTATGGTGGTAAGGCGGTATTGATTAATCCTGCTGTAAAACCGTTTGAATTGTTCGATGAGTTTTTAGGTGAGCAGTATAATCCGTACACCGATGAGCAATACCAGGTATTACCAGTGCACAAGCAGGAAGTCGCACGATATAATACTCAAGTTATTTTAAATCCAGACCGTTTTTTTGTCCTGTTGCAATCGGGTGATGAAGTGCTCGATTATAAGCAAGCAGTGCATAAGTATCATTATTGCCAAATGCTGGTTGAGGCAGGCGGTGATCACAGTTTTATCGGCTACAAGCAACAATTAGATAGGATCTGCCAGTTCCTGTTTCTTGACAAATAGACATGTAGGGCCGCAACATGGCCTGAATAACAATATATTTTGTGTGCTATGACAAACCAATACACCTCAGATGCAATTGAAGTTCTAAACGGGCTAGATCCTGTAAAACGTCGTCCCGGCATGTATACCGATACTACTCGTCCTAATCATTTGGGTCAGGAAGTGATCGATAACAGTGTCGATGAGGCGCTGGCGGGTCACGCAAGTAAAATCGATGTCATTCTTCATAAAGATAACTCGTTAGAGGTTATCGATGACGGTCGAGGTATGCCTGTCGATATCCACCCTGAAGAGGGGATCCCGGGTGTTGAACTTATTCTGACCAAGCTACATGCGGGCGGTAAGTTCTCCAATGATAACTATCAATTCTCTGGTGGTTTGCACGGTGTTGGTATCTCTGTGGTCAATGCATTATCGAGCCGGGTCGAGATATCTGTGCGACGCGGTGGCCAAATTTACGATATGGCATTTGAGCATGGCGATAAGGTCGAAGACTTAACGGTGACGGGAACCTGTGGTCGTCGTAATACAGGCACTCGAGTTCACTTTTGGCCAACTCCTAGCTATTTCGATTCGGTCAATTTCTCCATCCCCAAACTGGTATATTTGCTGCGTGCTAAAGCGGTTCTTTGCCCGGGCTTGCGGATCAAGTTTTCTAATAAGCAAACGGGTGATGTTGAAGAGTGGTGCTTTGAAAGTGGCCTAACTGACTATTTGCAATCTTCGATAAATGGTGCGCTGATGTTACCTGAGGAGCCGTTTATCGGCAGTCTTCAAGGTAATACAGAAGCTGTTGATTGGGCGATCACTTGGTTACCTGAAGGTGGCGATTACCTTAACGAGAGTTATGTAAACCTTATTCCTACACCACTGGGTGGAACCCATGTAAATGGTTTTCGGCAAGGTTTGTTGGATGCAATGCGCGAGTTCTGTGAGTTCCGTAATCTTATTCCACGAGGCATAAAGCTATCGCCCGAAGACATTTGGGATAGAAGCAGTTTTATTCTGTCGATTAAAATGCAAGATCCGCAGTTTGCTGGGCAAACAAAAGAGAAATTGTCTAGCCGTCAAAGCGCTGCCTTTGTTTCGGGAGTTGTCAGAGATGCGTTCAGTCTTTGGTTGAATACCCATACAGATCAAGCAGAAGCCTTGGCTGACATGTGTATTAACAATGCTCAAAAGCGCTTGAAAGCCGCCAAGAAAGTTGCGCGTAAAAAAGTGACTTCTGGGCCAGCACTACCCGGTAAATTAACCGATTGTAGTGGTCAAGATCCGATGCGCGGCGAACTGTTCTTAGTGGAGGGTGACTCTGCTGGTGGTAGTGCAAAACAGGCACGCGATAGAGAGTTTCAAGCGATTATGCCTTTACGCGGCAAAATCTTAAATACGTGGGAAGTTGATGCATCACAAGTGCTCGCTTCGCAAGAGGTCCATGATATCTCGGTTGCGATAGGTTGTGACCCCGATAGTGCCGATATTTCGGAGCTCAGATATGGCAAAATTTGTATTTTAGCCGATGCTGACTCTGATGGTTTGCATATTGCGACCTTGTTATGTGCCCTCTTTGTAAAGCACTATAAGGTGCTGGTCGAGCAAGGACACATTTATGTGGCGATGCCGCCGCTGTTTCGTGTCGATGTGGGTAAAGAGGTTTTTTATGCCTTGGACGAGCCAGAGAAACAGGGCATTTTAGATCGTATTAGTGCTGAAAAGAAAAAAGGAAAAATCCAGGTCACACGATTTAAAGGTTTGGGTGAAATGAACCCACTCCAACTGCGTGAAACCACGATGGATCCAAATACTCGTCGTCTAGTTCAACTGACTATTGATGATGCTGATGATACGATGGCTCTGATGGATATGCTGTTGGCTAAGAAGCGTTCAGGCGACAGAAAGACTTGGTTAGAGACCAAAGGTGATCTGGCACTTTTATAAGCTAACAAATGAGAGATGGTTTGACTCAGAATAATATAATGCACAAAAAAACAATGAGTTGTAGGTTTTCGCTGGCATTGCTATCCCTGATGGCAATGGTTTTTTCTGCCTCTAGCAGTGCACAGAACCAGCCTATTATGATCACTGTCACCAAAGGATTTGGTTTATCGCTATATGCCTCAGACTTAGGCGATGCAAAACAGATGGCTTTTGGTGACAAAGGCACATTGTTTGTTGGGTCACATAAATCTGGCACAATTCAGGCTCTTGTTGATGCAAATGCTGATGGTCGTGTAGATAAGCGTTATGTTATCGCCAAAGGACTTGAGTACCCAGAAGCCTTGGCATTTCATGATGGTGATCTCTACGTCGCCGAAGAAGACCGCATCATTCGCTATGTTGATATAGAGAATCGCTTAAGACGCCCTGGACGTGGTAAAGAGGTCTATGACCGTTTACCAGGTAAAACCAATAAGAGCCATCGCTCAATGCGATTTGGTCCCGATGGGCGATTATATGTTGCTATTGGCGCACCTTGTAACGTCTGTGAGGCGCCAGCACCTTTTGGCAGCATCATTGCTATTGATATTGAAACGGGTAGCAGTGAGCAGATCGCCACAGGTATTCGTAATGTGACGGGGTTTGATTGGTCACCAGCAGATGGAAAGTTGTGGTTTGCTGATTTAGGGCGTGACTGGATGGGTGATCGTTTGCCTCCCGATGAGATTAACCGTGTTGATACCGTCGGTGCGCATTATGGTTTTCCCTATATACATGCCACCAGTGTATTAGAACCTGCCTATGAGAAACCCAAGGGTTTAAAGGTTACCGCTCCGGTATTTGAGTTGCCAGCTCATGTAGCACCAATGGGATTACAGTTCTATCGCGGTCAACAGTTCCCACAAAAATATCACCAACAACTATTTGTTGCGGAAAATGGTTCTTGGAATCGTTCGAGTAAAATCGGCTATCAGGTCGTCATGCTAACGTTAGATGGCAATACAGTGACCAAGCGACAGACATTAGTGAGTTTTCTGGATGGTGAGTTCCCCGTAGCTAGGCCATATGCCTTACTCACTGGCAGAGATGGTGCCTTATACATTTCAGATGATTTAAAGGGCAATGTATATCGATTATTTTATAAAGATGTCATTGCCGATGAGAGTGAATCGAGTGAACAACAGGATCAAGATGAATGAGTGATGCGATTGATTTAAGTCTCGATGGTGTCGAACAGATGCCGCTTCGACGTTTCACTGAGGAAGCATATTTAAACTACTCAATGTACGTCATTATGGATCGTGCATTGCCACACATTGGTGATGGTTTAAAGCCTGTACAGCGTCGTATTATCTACGCGATGAGCGAGCTAGGCCTCTCTGCACAATCAAAGCATAAAAAATCGGCTCGTACCGTGGGTGACGTGCTAGGTAAGTATCACCCTCACGGTGATAGTGCTTGTTACGAAGCGATGGTGTTGATGGCGCAGCCTTTCTCTTACCGATATCCATTGGTAGATGGTCAAGGAAACTGGGGGGCACCCGATGACCCTAAATCCTTTGCGGCGATGCGATATACCGAAGCGCGTTTATCTAAGTTTTCTGAAGTATTGCTAACCGAATTAGGCCAAGGCACAGTTGATTGGGGCGTGAATTTCGACGGCACCATGAAAGAGCCTTTGGTGTTACCTGCTCGCTTACCGCATATTTTACTTAATGGTATTACCGGTATCGCGGTCGGGATGGCGACCGATGTGCCGCCACATAATGTTCGAGAATTAGTCTCTGCGTGTGTTGAATTACTCGATAACCCTAAGGCTGACTTAGAGCGGCTGATGGAACTTGTGCCAGGACCAGACTATCCCACCGAGGCAGAAATTATTACGCCGAAAGCGGATATTGCCAAGATTTATAGTACGGGGCGCGGCTCAATTAAGGCGCGAGCGGTGTATAGCATTGAGGGCGGCGAGATCGTTATTACCGCATTGCCACATCAAGCGGGTAGCGGCAAGATTTTAGAGCAAATTGCCGCGCAAATGCAGGCCAAAAAGCTACCTATGGTAGCGGATTTACGTGATGAGTCAGACCATGAGAGCCCTGTGCGCATGGTTATCGTGCCGCGCTCAAATAGAGTTGACTGCGATCAACTGATGGCCCATCTGTTTGCGACCACTGACTTAGAAAAAAACTTTCGCGTAAACCTCAATGTATTGGGACTCAACGGTCGTCCACAAGTTAAAGGGCTTAAACAGCTATTAACTGAGTGGTTAACGTTCCGTATGACCACGGTTAGACGTCGTTTAGAGCACAGATTGGAAAAGGTGGTATCAAGGTTACATATCCTCGAAGCCTTGATGGTCGCATTCCTGAATATTGATGAAGTGATTGAGATCATCCGTTATCACGACGATCCAAAATCTGAGTTGATGTCTCGCTTTAACTTAAGTGAAGAGCAAGCTAATGCGATTCTTGATCTTAAATTGCGTCACCTGGCAAAACTCGAAGAGTTTAAGATTCAGGCTGAGCAAAGCGAACTTGCCGCTGAGCGCGAAAAACTGGAGTTATTATTAAGCTCCGAGCGCCGCATGAAGACGCTTATCAAAAAAGAACTACTACAAGACGGTGATACCTACGGTGATGATAGACGTTCACCATTGGTTGAGCGCAGTGATTCAAAAGCATTGACCGAACAAGAGTTAGTGCCTGCTGAAGCGGTAACCGTCGTGTTATCTGAGAAAGGTTGGGTACGTTGCGCCAAGGGTCATGATATCGATCCTACTGCACTCTCTTATAAAGCTGGAGATAGTTTCCTCTGTGCGGCGTCGGGGCGCAGTAATTGCCCCACAGTATTTGTTGGTTCAACGGGTAGGGCATTTGCCACCGATACCCATACATTGCCGTCAGCGCGCAGCCAAGGCGAACCCTTGACGACTCGCTTCCAGTTATCACCTGGCGAAACGATTGAACATGCGTTAATGGGGGAGGAGGGACAATGCTTCCTATTAGCCTCGGACGCAGGTTACGGCTTTATCGGTGATTACAAAGATATGGTATCGCGTAATAAGGCGGGTAAAGCCCTGTTAAGTTTACCGGCTAACGCCAAGGTCTTGCTGCCTAAGCGGGTCGATAAATCGCGTAACGAGTCTATTCTAGCTATTACCAACGAAGGCCGTATGCTGTTGTTCTCTGTTGATGCACTGCCGCAACTGAGTAAAGGTAAGGGAAATAAGATTATTGGCATTCCTAGTGACAGAGCAAAAAGTCGCGAAGAGTTATTAATTCACTTGGATGTGGTACCTGAAGATATGGCGGTTACCTTGTGGGCCGGTAAACGCAAATTGACGTTAAAACCCAGCGACCTTGAGCATTATCGCGGTGAACGTGGCCGCCGTGGTGCTAAATTGCCCCGTGGGTTACAACGTGTAGATAGAGTTCAATTAGGTGAAGATGAACAGGTGTTATAGCCAAGCCTAGTGATAAAAAAGCTGCCAATAGGCAGCTTTTTTATTGCAAAATCGCTAGGCGACTTCGTAGAAATTGGGGGTGACATCGAGACGCGCTTGGATGATTTCGCTTGCCATGCGAGTGCATTTCCCACATTGATTACCAACACCAAGACGTTTTTTTACATCAGCAAGCGATAGGTCACCGTGATCAACGGCTTCTCTAATTTGAGTATCGGTAATAGCATGACACAGGCAAACGTACATATTGGCGCTCTCTTTACTAAGATAACGCCAATTCTAAATGATAATAATTCCCACTACCAATAACTTCTGGTTATAGTCTATCAATAGTTTTTATTTTACCCGTTATTAAAAACTGTGAGCAAAGCCATTTTCTGCCATAACGGTGTGCGCCATGGCTCACTATTTACCTCAATTAATACCCTCGTTCAAAATTAACGCTATTAGACAGCGATTTGCCATTGAGCAAGTTGTGATAGTTGTTGGCAAATATCTCGACAACTTGTTCTGGAAAGCTCGGTGCTGCGATATGTGGCGTTATGATGACATTATCTAGTGACCAAATAGGGTGCTCTTGAGGTAAAGGCTCTTTATTGAAAACATCTAATATTGCCTGTTGCTGTGGGTGTTGTTGCAATTGGGTGTAGAGCGCATCTAAGTCCAAGACATCACCGCGGCCAAGATTAAACAATAAGGCATCGTCCTTCATGAGACTAAGGTGCATTTTATCCAGTGCTCCTTGCGTGTCGGGCGTACTGGGTAAGATGGCTGCGATAGCATCTGCCTGTTGCAAGTGCAGAGGTAGGTTGGCTAAGGTATCCACCTGATCAAAACCCACTGTAGGCTTTGCCCCACGATTAATTCCCGTGACATGCATACCAAAATGTTTGGCTGTTTGCGCGATATGTTTGGCGATACTTCCCGTACCGAGCAGCAGTAGGTTTTGGCCTTGCAATGACTTGAAGTTGCTTGGCTGCCAGATTTTTTCTGCTTGCTGACTCTTATACTTTTGGTGATGTCGTTGATGTGCTAGCAGATAACCAAACAGATACTCACTCATCAGCGGGCCAAAGATGCCTTTTACGTTAGTCAGTTGATAGTCACTGCGTAAACGAGGTTTGACTAATGGATCAACCCCAGCATACGTCGACTGCAGCCAGATTAAGTTCTTGGCATGCCCAACCAACGGAGCCGCTAATGGCGGTTCAGCAAGCCAAATGTTGGCATCTAAGATACTTTTGGGGTCGTCGCCGAGTAATGTCAGGTTGGGGAGGTGGCACGAGGCTAAAAGCTCTCTGTAACGGTTGTTGTCGCTGGTCAGGAGTAAGAGTTTATGTTCCATAGCCTACCTCTTTTATTATTTTTATCAGTCAATGTAGACCGTATCGATAGTCGTGTTATTGCATTGAGTCAGCGACTATTTAGGTTATTGTTCCTAGTAGTCATATCATCTGATGACGCTAAGGCTAGCTTGTTTTCGGATGAGTTAACCTGTCGATGATTGCTTGGCTGACATCGGGATAATTACTAAAGATACCGTCTACACCCATTTTAGCCAAATCTTGAATGTCTTGAGGGTGATCGACTGTATAGACATAGACCATTAGGCCTCGAGCGTGGGCATCGTCAATCAACTCTTGGGTGATAAAGCTTAGGCTGAGATGAATTGAGTAAGCATCAAGGCGTGTTGCGCAGGCCGCTAAGTCATCGGGTATGCCTTCAAGTAGCGGTGCCAGTCTTGCGCTAGGTAATCTTTGTTTTAGCGTGGCTAAAAAGCCATGGTGAAACGAGGAGATTAACAGTTGCTCACTGCGATAGCCGATTTCATTAAGGAGTTTAGGGTATAAGTCGATAAATGGTCCTAAGCTATTGAGGCCTTTAAGTTCAATATTAACCACGCTGTTGTAGGCTTTCAGGTAGCAGAGCACTTGCCAAAGGGTTGGAATGGGTTCTCCATCAACTGTGATGGCTGTAAGATATTCGGGCGATACGTGTTCGATTAAGCCCGTTCCAGAGCTTTTGCCATCCAGCCGACGGTCATGAAACACGTATAGTGTGCCGCCCACGTTATGAACATCGAGTTCTATACTCGTGACATTTAAATCAATGGCTTTTCTCATCGCCGCCAGGGTATTTTCTGGGGCGTAGCCACTGGCACCACGATGAGCAAAGACCTTCATCAGCTTCTTATTAACCCTTGTGTTTCTTTGGCTTGGCCACCGTTGATATGGACCTCGAGTTGCGGATAAGCCAACTCAAGTTTATTTTCGCGCAGCTTTTTGCTGACCTGTTTATGGAGTTTATGTCTGAGTGGCCAGCGGGTACTCATATCTTTAGCATAAGCACGGATCTCGTAATCTTGCGTATGTTTACCAAAACCAGCAAACCAAACCTCAGGCTCTGGGGTCGCAAGCGCATCGTCACACTCCTGAACAGCTTGATAGAGCGCTGCTTCCACACGAGCGGGGTCGGAGTCCCTAGCGACCGAGACATAGACAATCACACGGGTGATGGGATCTGACAACGACCAGTTGATGAGCTGCTCGGTGATAAAGGCCTTATTGGGGACAATAATCTCTTTGCGATCCCAATCTGCGATGGTGGTTGCTCGGATCTGAATCTTAGTGACGGTACCCGTTAGATCGCGGATCGTGACAGTGTCGCCAATACGCACAGGTTTTTCGAATAAAATAATTAAGCCTGAAATAAAGTTGGCAAAGATCTCTTGTAAACCGAAACCTAAACCGACCGATAGGGCCGCCACTAGCCATTGTAGTTTCGACCACTCCATTCCCAAGGTTGAGAAGCCACTTAGCATACCGAAAAAGACCACCAAGTAACGACTTACTGTGGTGACCGCAAAGCCAGTTCCTTGAGTGAGGTCGAGGCGTTGCAGGATCATCAGCTCTAGCAAACCGGGTAGATTGGTGGCGATCATTAAAGAGAAGCCCACAATGATAAGCCCCAAGAGTAGAGACTTAAGCGTGATGGGGATCTGTTGCACTATGCCATCAACAACGCTTGAGGTTGTCCACAGCGTGATGCCATCTAAGAAGGAGAAAATAGCGCTATGGGTCTGGGTCCATAATCCAATCAGGCTGGCTAAGAAGGCCAAAATGAGTAATGACCTCACCAAGCCTAAGGATTGACTCGAAATGGTTTCCAAATCAACGATTGGCTCTTCATAGGTGTCGCCTTGCTCACTGCTTGGTGAATCATCTTCCTTCTCTCGTTGCGCTAAAATCTCGGCCCTTTTCGCTTTAGCTCGGTTAAAGGCGATACGACGGCGCTCAATGAGCATCCATCGCTTGATTAGCTGATACAGCAGCATAAAGCTGAGAGAAAGAATGAGTGATAATTGGAGCTGTAATAGCATTTGAAAGGCGGTGTAATAGTAGCCCCTAAATGCTAATACTGCACAAGTGGGTGGTAGCAATATCAATACGGCCCACAGTAACTTCTGTAATAGGCGTTTGTTTTTATCATCTTGATGAAAGCTATGTTCGCGCTTTGAGAGCGCTAGAATATCTTTGTAAAACCAAAACAACATCACGGCAAATAAGATAAAGGCGCCACGGCCGATACTATTACGTATCAATGAGGCTTCTAAAATCTCAGTAAAGCCTATGATGCCGATAATGGGCATGGTGATTAAAGTAAAGCTACGTAGGCGTTCCTGGCCGCCTCTAATCACCTTCTTTTCACCTTTAAAGTGACCAATCAGTACACCGTTATCTAGGGTAAGCAGATAGGTGAAACTGTAAAGGTAGTAGAGCAGGCCAATGGCCAGTATGCCCATCCCGATTGCTGAGACAAAGTTGTACTCTGAGAAATAGAAGATGAGTCCTGCGGTGATCACGGGGAGCGGTTTGATGGCACTGTAAAGTAGCGAGTTTATCAGGGCACTAAAAGTGTAGATAAACTTATCCTGAGTAACGTTACCAACAAAAGCAAGATTATTGGCCATTGATTGGTTAAATCTCGGGGTGAGTAAGTCTTGCATCATCAGACATAAAACCAACAAAATTATCCACCAAGACCAGACAGTACTTTGTAAGTTGACTGATTCCGATAGCTGTCCTAAAGGCGCTTGAGTCATTAACCATTGGCTACTCTGAAGTAGGTCGACAAACCAGCTTCTATCAATACTATTAGCGTTGGCGACCCAGAATAGATGTTCATTTAAGGTGGTTTTTAAGGTTCTGTACTGTTGACCTAGCTGTTCGTATAACAGTCTTAAATCAGCCAAATCACTAATGTAGAGGTCATAGTTATCCAGTAACTGATTTTGAAGCAACTGTTGCGATGTCAGTAACTTGCTTTGCAGGGCCGTATGATTTGAGGAAGCGTAGCCATTGTTAAGCCCTTGTTCCTGCTCTACTTGGTATCTTGCAATTCGCGCATTAGCAATTTCATTGATGACAGCATTCTGATTTGGCGGCTTCGGCAGTGACGACAAAATACGCAGAAAACGTTCACCAAAGGCCGAATTAAGTTTTACTAGGGCGATCTGCTGTTGGATGTTTGTCAGCTGTTTAGCCTGAAACTGGTACTGAGTTTCAGCTTTTTCTTGATCTGTCGCCGCCTGATTCATTTTGAGAGTCAGTGCTTGTAGTTGCAGTCCATACTGTTGATTTTGTTCATTCAGCTCGATTGCGACAACATCGTTAGTCGATGCGGTTTCAATTTGACTCGCAGCAATGGTCGCTGCCGTTGTTTGGTGGCGCTGGTCGGCGATGGCGCTATTAAGCTCTTCAATGAGTCGCTCTTGCTGCAACAGTTGACGGCGAACCAAGGTGAGTTGCTGCTGGGCTATGCTTATCTGTTTTTGACTGCTGGCGAGCTCTGATTCTAGCGTAGACAATGTCTGTGCATACAGACGCTTTTGTGCGTCACTGAGTTCATCTTCATTGTTATTGGTGGCTTTTTTATGTTGTATCACCAATTGATTGGCGTCACTGATAAGCTTGGGCAGTAATTGTTGCCGCTTTATGAGCTCGTTAATCCGCCCACCGAGATCGGTTTCTATCTCTTTTAGTTCAGACAGGCGCAGGTATGACATTGATGCTTGCTGTGACAGATCTTGCTGGGGGCTCCATATCAGCCGGGTTAATGCATCGTCGAGTTGACCTGTAAGGTTACTGCGCAGCGTGTTGTATTGGTGGAGAAGCTGTTCATTGTTGGCCTGCAGCGCCTGCTGTTGTTCAATCTGCTGCTTAATATGTGCCAGTTGTTGTGCCGGCGTTTTGGTTTCAACCGTACTATTTTGGCCTAGCCCGAGTTGTTTATTGAGCGATAACGGAGAGTTAGCTTGGACGCTAAAAGTCGCTAGTAAAAAGAGAATCAGAAAAATACGTAACATAAGCAGCTTTGGCATTTCCATTAATGTGCTAAGGGGCAGAACTATCTTACCAATATAGGTTGAAAATGATATGTGTGTATGAGGAAATTTAGTCGGTTAAGTTAACAAAATGGCTGTGTTGAAATCGTTACTCTTAGTATTGGAAATGATTAGTCAGTGGTGCGCTGTTGCTGCCGAGATTGCTTATGGCTTTGCTGGGTCTCGTAAACTGCAGTAATGACGACTAACAATCCGCCGATGACCGTTTTTAATTCTAAGGTTTCTCCCAGTAGTAACAGTGCTAATAGCGCTCCATAAAGTGGTTGTAGACAGGAGACTAGGCTAACTGTTTTGGCACTTAGCTGGCGTAATGCCGAAGTGAATAGCGCGTGAGGGGCTGCGGTAAATACAACACCTAGCAGGAGGATGAGCCACCAAACATGCTGTTCGATACTGCTAATTTCTACCTCATGCCATGGGAGTAAAAACAGCACGGCTACCAAGGTTTGATAGAACATAGCTTGGGCTCCGCTGTAGCTAGCGAAGTATCGTTTGTGGAGAAGGTTTCTGGCGGTAAAAAACATGGCAGACAGCACGCCAACAGCAATACCTAGCGTGACATCATTACCTAATGTTGCTTCAGGAATAAGTAGCCCAACGCCAATTAGTACCACGAGTCCACTGAGCAAATCAGCACGTTTTAGTCGTGTCTTAGTGAATAGGGGCTCAATTAATACTGTCATCACAGGGTAGGTGAAAAAGGCAATCATACCGATTGCAACGGAGGAGAGTTGCATTGATGCGAAATAGGTAACCCAGTGTAGACTGACGATAACGCCGAGACCAATGGCGACAAAATAATCTTTTTGGCTATTGAGGCGTAGACGCGACCCCATACTTTTTACAAGCAGTGCAAGGACAATGGCGGCAATAAAACACCGCAGTAGCGTGATATCGAGGGCACTAAGTGGGATCAGTTTAGAAAAAAGCGCCGTACCACCAAAAAGTAATACGGCTATATGTAGTTCTAGTAACCCAGTGCGGTTGTTTAGTTGATTGCTCAATCGTTTCTCTAATCTATTTTAGCGAAAGCTTGTCCCATACGTGTGACAGCTTTTGGCTCTACGCCATCGGCAAACGCTTCTATTGCATCTTTTGCAAACAACATTACAACCGTGCTACCGAGTTTGAAGCGCCCCATTTCATCGCCTTTCTCAAGCGTTAATGCATCAGGACCTTGGGTTGGGTAATCCCACGTAAACACTTTCTTGCCTGTTGGTGGGGTGACAGTACCAGCCCAGACGGTTTCAATGCTCGCTACAATCGTTGCTCCGACTAAAACCATTGCCATTGGGCCAATTTCAGTTTCAAAGATCGCCACTACCCGCTCATTGCGTGCAAATAAGCCCGGTACATTTTCAGCGGTCAACGGATTGACTGAAAAGAGCTCACCAGGAACATAGGTCATTTTAGACAGGGTTCCCTTTATTGGCATATGCATGCGGTGATAATCTTTTGGAGCCAGATAGATGGTAGCAAAGTCTCCGCCTTCAAATCTTTTGGCATCATCGGCTTGATCGCCTAAAAGCGCAAGTGATGAATATTCATGACCTTTCGCCTGAAAAATACGCCCCTCTTTTATTGGACCGCACTGGCTGACGGCGCCATCTACTGGGTGAACGATATAGTCATCGTCGTCACAGAGTGGGCGGATCCCTGGCTTAAGTGCTCGAGTGAAAAAAGCATTGAAGCTCGCATAGGACTCTGGCGCACTATTGGCCGCTTCACTCATGTCAATTTTGTATTGCTTAATAAACCACTTAATCACCGCCGTAGTTACAGCGCCGAGTTCAGCTGCAGCGAGCTTACCAACCAAACGCGATAACAGGTGTTTTGGCATGATGTATTGTAAAGCAATTTTTAGTTTGTCCACGTTACTTATCCTTCAAATACAATATAGCTATTTTATTGTTCTTAATCGGTATCACTGCGGAAGTGACGGGCATGTCTTTGTTCATCTAGGCTATCGATGATCTTGTGGTAATTATTATACCTATCTTCAAAAATCTTGCCGTCTGCATAGGCTTCAGTGATTGCACAGCCTGGATCTTGCTTGTGCTTACAATCTCTAAACTTACAGGTGCCTATGTAGTCTCTAAATTCAACGAAACACCAACCGACCCGTTCAGGGGGCAGATGCCACAAGGCAAACTCTCGTACCCCCGGTGAGTCGACTAAATCGCCGCCACTAGGGAAGTGCAACAGTTTTGCTGTGGTAGTGGTGTGCTGTCCAAGCCCCGAGTTTTCAGAGACATCGCCTGTTAATAATTCTGCATCAGGCATTAATGCATTAATGAGTGATGATTTACCCACACCAGATTGCCCAACAAAAACACTGACTTTGTCATTAAGTAAAGCCTGTATCGCATCAACGCCTTCACCAGATATACTGCTAACCTTGAAGACTTGGTAACCAATTGCTTCATAGCGCGCTAATGCTGCCTCTACTACTGGAGCCTCTTCCTCACTGAGTAGGTCAACCTTATTCAAGATGATGATTGGCGAGATGCCAGTGTCTTCAGCGGCAACAAGGTAGCGATCGATAATTTGTGTTGTGAAACTAGGTACGACCGACGATACGATGAGAATTTGATCAATATTTGCCGCAATAATCTTGATGCCATCATACATGTCTGGCCGAGAGAGTGATGAGTGTCGAGGATGGACTGCTTCGACTACGCCAGCAATCGTGGCTGTGGTTTCGATGGCCTGTCGAACGATAACTTTGTCACCGGTGACTAAACTTTGAATATTGCGTCGAATATTACAGCGAACTTGTTCGCCGCTCTCTGTTTCAATGTCGGCATGTTGGCCAAATCGAGAGATCACGGTTCCGAGCTGTTCTGGTCCTAGTGAGCTATCCTGTAACTCAGCAGTACTTGTTCCAGCTTCTTGGCGTTGTAGGCGTTTTTCATGATTAGCCCGCATACGACGGCGTTGACCTTGGCTTAGGGGTTTCTTTTTACTCACAGTGGCATCATCGTCAAAATAAAGGTTATTTTGTGTCGTCTAAAAAAGCAGTATGATACACGGTATCGAATAAAAAAGCCTGAATTTAGGCAAACCGCAATGATAAGGCAGATATATGGCTGCAGATGAAAGTAATCTGATTTGGGTTGATTTAGAGATGACTGGCTTAGACCCCAGCATTGACCGAATTATTGAGATAGCAACTATCGTAACAGACAAAGAGCTCAACATATTAGCTGAGGGGCCAGTGATTGCGATTCATCAATCAGATGAAGCGCTTGCCGTGATGGATGATTGGAATCAAAAGCATCATGGTGAATCTGGGTTGATTGAGAGGGTCAAAGCGAGTCAAGTTACTGAGTCGCAGGCGATTGAGCAAACAATTACGTTTTTGCAAAATTATGTCCCCAAGGGCGTTTCACCCATGTGTGGTAATAGCATTGGCCAGGATAGACGCTTCATGAATCGTTATATGCCAGAGCTAGAAGATTATTTCCATTATCGCAATATTGATGTGAGTTCGGTTAAGGAACTCGTGAGGCGTTGGAGCCCTGAAGTCATGGCCGGGTTTAAAAAGAGAGGCACTCATCAAGCGCTCATAGATATTCAAGAATCGATTGCTGAATTGCAGTTTTATCGTGACAAAGTATTTAAAATTTGAGCAAACGGTACAATTTTTTCAAGAAGGGGTTGCGAAGAGATGAAATTCTCCTATAATGCGGCCTCAACTTTTTGCTAGCGACGCTGTTAGCAAAGCTTGAAATGCGACATTAGCTCAGTTGGTAGAGCGATACCTTGCCAAGGTATAGGTCATCGGTTCGAACCCGATATGTCGCTCCAAATTATAAATTTATAGTGTCACCAAATACTGTAAATAAAAAGTTTTATGCGACATTAGCTCAGTTGGTAGAGCGATACCTTGCCAAGGTATAGGTCATCGGTTCGAACCCGATATGTCGCTCCAAGTTTAAAGATTTACGCGACATTAGCTCAGTTGGTAGAGCGATACCTTGCCAAGGTATAGGTCATCGGTTCGAACCCGATATGTCGCTCCAAATTTAAAGATTTATGCGACATTAGCTCAGTTGGTAGAGCGATACCTTGCCAAGGTATAGGTCATCGGTTCGAACCCGATATGTCGCTCCAATCTTCTTTCGTAACAGCCTCCCACTTAAAATTATTCACTACTTTAGATCCGTTGACGCCTTATATTGAACAATGGTTATGCCTTGTCATCATGTCAGTTACTGGTATCTATTTCGAACTCGATTTCTCGCTCCAGCATTTTACCTATGGCCTTCCATATCTCTAACGCTATGTTTACCACGCTGCCGAGCAGCATAGGCTACCTATCTTTGATGACTATGAGATCACAGAATCTCCATTTGCGTGATATTGGGTGAACTTCTTTAACGAAATCTAAAGTAGCGTATGCAAAATTCTACAAACTATGACCTTGTTCAAAAAAAGATTGCCTGAATGGCCTCATAATGAAACCAACTCAGAATTATGGCCGATATTTTTAGCATCGATTGGAGAAGAGAAAGATGAGATTTCAACAGCTTAGTGAGCAATTGGCGTATGTCTCAAAGTGCCGTTTGGAAATGGCTAAATTATATAGCCGCATGTACAGCGCAGTAGACTCTTCACGCGTTAAGTTGATGCTTGAATATTTTCAGCAGCACCAAAAAGATGTCTCTAAAAAGATTGACGATTATATCGAAGAGGCTCCATCACGGTTGTTGCAGCTATGGTATAACGACATCACCTTTGAAGACTTTATCAAGCGTTGCCAAGAAATAACGCCTAAGGCCAACATGAGCGAGGAGGATCTACTTGATCTGCACTTAGAGTTGGATAACCGCCTCATTGCTTTGTTTGAGAAAACGGCTGATTCTTCCGTGCCGGGTGAAGTCAAAAGTGCGCTGAATGATCTGGTTAGAGTTGAAAAGATTCAGCAGCAACGTTTAGTGCATAGCAGTATCCGGATGGATGATATTTAAGCGTTAAGTTAAAGTAGAGAAAGGCACCGCAAGGTGCCTTTTTTGTTTGTCACATTCGTCTGTAAACCAAGTCGAGGTTATCTCTTTTATGGGTTTGCTGCCTGATAAATTGTGCGAGATCAAATTAAGTGCAACTAGTGCTATTTAAAGGGAATCAAATGGATAGAAGAGGCTCTAATATCGAATATGCTTAACTACTATCGATTGATGGTTCAGATTTGATGTTTGGAGACGTTTTATGTTGTTTAGCGATGCGCAGTTACCTTTGGCCCTATACACTAGGCAGCTTATAAGAGATGCTGAAGAAAAAGCGATCCAATCGGGTGTAGTCAGTTTATTTGAGCTCATAGATAGAGCCGGACAAGCTGCTTTTGAACTGTTAAATGGTGAGGCTAGGCTTCAGCAAAAAATCCTTGTCGTCGCAGGATATGGAAATAACGGAGCCGACGCTTACATCTGTGCCACACTGCTTTTGGAATCTGGTTGCCAGGTCTCTCTTTACGCGATTGAGCGTGAAGAGTTAGGCAGTGGGGTTAGTTATGCAAAAGCGGCGTTTATTGCCGCAGGTGGTCATGTCATCCAGTCAATTGAAGACGTCATTGATGAGGTTGATATTATTGTTGATGGCATGCTGGGTACTGGGTTTCATGGTGAGGTGAATGAACCGTTCCGTAAGCTTATCGAAACCATTAATCGGTCAAATGCTTGGATTTTGTCCTTGGATGTACCGTCTGGGATTGATGCCGACACAGGTGCTGGCGAATTAGCGATAAAGGCCGACGTCACACTAACATTTGGCGCGCTGAAACAGGGCTTATTTACTGGAGCGGCCAGAGATCGCGTTGGGCGTGTAGTGTTTGCTGATATTGGCCTTACTACTTTCTTCCCCCCCTCAGATATTATCAATATTGCCCATCGCCTTACTGATTTAGGCATGCCAAAGCGAGCCCGAAATAGTCATAAAGGCGCTTGCGGCAAGGTGACTGTGATAGGTGGTGATATTGGTATGGCGGGGGCACCTCGTTTAGCTGCAGAGAGCTGTTTACGTTCTGGAGCAGGCCTTGTGGCAGTGATCTCTCGTCCAGAACATCTTGCTATTATCAACAATGGGCGTCCTGAACTGATGTTTAGAGGCTGTGAGCTCGTTGATATGGAAGTTTATGAGCGTCTTGGATGGGCTGATATTTTGTTAATTGGCCCAGGTCTTGGAAAACATGATTGGGGTTATAACTTGCTTAAAGCGGCCAGCCTCAGTGACAAGCCCTGCGTCATGGATGCTGATGCTTTAAATCTATTGGCGCTTGAACCAAGAAAACAAAGGAATTGGGTGCTAACGCCTCATGCAGGAGAAGCGGCAAGGTTGCTCGGCATTGAAACCGCGGATGTAGAGAGCGACAGATTTTCGGCCGTGAAAGCATTGCAGGCCAAATATGGCGGAGTTGTGGTATTGAAAGGAGCGGGCACGCTGATCTTTGATGGCACCGTTTGTCATGTTGCGCCTGTTGGTAATCCAGGGCTTGCCAGTGGCGGCAGTGGTGATGTACTTGGCGGTATTATCGCGGGGTTAATGGCACAAGGCATGACGCTTATGGATGCGTCGAGTGCAGGGGTAGTGATACATGGTGTCGCAGCAGATATGGCGGCCAAAGAGGGAGAGAGGGGAATGTTAGCTTGCGATCTTTTCCCGTTTATTCGTCTATTAGTGGATAATATTTAACCTGCTACCGATTAATTTACGCTAATGTTTGTTTAGATAGCTAACAGTTTCGGTTAAAGTATCAGGCTATACGAGGTTTAAACTCTATCTAACGAATACGAATGAGAAATGGCTGCACTAAAAGTTTATCTTGAAAATGAATCTGAAACCGTTAGCTTAGGTCAAAGACTGGCAAAGCTAATTAGGCCGCCGCTGACGCTTTATTTAAGCGGAGAATTAGGGGCCGGCAAGACGACGTTTAGTCGTGGGTTAATTCAGAGTTTAGGTCATCAGGGGGCGGTAAAGAGCCCAACCTATACCTTAGTGGAGCCCTATGAATTAGACGGGGTTGATGTATATCACTTTGATTTATACCGTCTCAGTGATCCTGAAGAGCTAGAGTTTATGGGCATTCGTGATTACTTTGCTGATAACAGTTTGTGCATTGTCGAATGGCCAGATAAAGGCGAAGGGATTTTACCTGCTGCCGATCTAGCCATTGATATTCAATATCAAGCTTTAGGTCGAATGGTGACATTTACGCCGCAAAGCCAAGCTGGTGAGCAACTGTTAGATAATTTACATAATAATGATAAAAACTAATTCGTTGATAAAAAATATATTTTTGCTGTTACTGCTCAGTTTCCCGGTAATGGCCTACAGCGCAAATAAATTAGAAGGTGTTCGCATATGGGCCGCACCTGAGTCTACGCGTGTGGTTTTTGATCTTAGCACCCCGCCTAAATATACCCATTTCACTTTAACTAGCCCTTACCGTTTAGTCGTCGATCTGGATGCAACATCAACGGCAATTAACCTGAGTAAAATTGAAAATAACAGTAAGTTGGTAAAGAAAGTTAGGGTAAGTAAGCCACCTAAAAAAGGCACCCTGCGTCTGGTTATCGATCTCGTCAAGCCAGTAAAAAGTAATCTATTTGCTTTATCGCCTACCGCCCCATACGGCAACCGTTTAGTGGTTGACTTAGAAGGTGGGAATGGCAGTAAGCAAACCGCGGTTAGCCAACCTAAAGAGCAGTTGCGAGATATTATTGTTGCGATTGATGCTGGGCATGGTGGTGATGATCCTGGGTCTATTGGCCCATCTGGTATTTATGAAAAGAAAGTGGTGTTACAAATCGCCAAGAAAGTCGAAGCCAAGATTAACGCTACACCGGGTATGAAAGCAGTGATGACACGTACGGGCGACTATTTTGTTAATTTAAATAAGCGTTCGGAAATTGCGCGTAATAGCAAGGCGGATTTGCTTGTCTCTATTCATGCCGATGCGTTTACCTCGCCTAAACCTCAAGGTGCTTCTGTATGGGTGCTTTCAATGCGCCGTGCTAACAGTGAAATTGGTCGTTGGTTGGAGCAAAAAGAGAAACATTCAGAATTATTGGGCGGTGCTGGTGAGATTATTCAAAACACCGATAACGAACAGTATTTAGCTATGACCTTATTGGATATGTCGATGGATCGGTCGATGGCGATAAGCCATAACATTGCCGATGACGTCTTGTCGAATTTAGGCAAGGTGACTAAATTGCATAAGCATAAGCCTGAGTCCGCCAGTTTTGCTGTGTTAAAGTCGCCAGATATTCCTTCTATTTTAGTAGAAACAGGCTTTATCTCTAATCATAAAGAGGAGCGATTGCTGACTCAGCGTGAGCATCAAAATAATATCGCTAATGCGGTGCAAAGAGGAGTGGTTCGTTATTTTGAGGCCAATCCCCCCGTCAATAGTTTAATTGCGAGCCGTTCGTCGATCAGCCACAAAGTCAAAAAAGGTGAGTCGTTATCGGTAATCGCCCACCGTTATCAGGTTTCGGTTGCCAGTATTAAAAAAGCGAATAAATTAAAATCTAACACCTTACGTATTGGCCAGAATCTGGTCATTCCTCGCGCTTAACGGAGTCAAAATGACGATTAAAATTTTGCCTCCCCAACTAGCGAACCAAATCGCAGCTGGTGAAGTGGTTGAGCGTCCAGCTTCAGTGATCAAAGAATTGGTCGAGAATAGCTTGGATGCGGGTGCTACGCGCGTTGATATTGAGATTGAAAAAGGTGGTAGCAAACTGATTAAGATCCAAGACAACGGATCGGGTATTGCTAAGGAGCAGCTAGCACTAGCGCTATCTCGCCATGCTACGTCTAAATTGGCGAGCTTAGACGATCTTGATGCCATACTGAGTTTTGGTTTTCGTGGTGAAGCACTCGCTAGTATCAGCTCAGTTTCACGGCTGACGTTGACATCCCGCACTGCAGAGCAAACTGAAGCATGGCAGGCTTATGCCGAAGGGTCTGATATGGCGGTTAAGGTGATGCCTGCCGCACATCCTGTCGGCTCAACGGTAGAGGCGGTTGACCTGTTTTTTAATACACCAGCAAGACGCCGTTTTTTAAAGAGTGATAAAACTGAATTTACCCACATCGATGAGTGGCTTAAACGCATTGCATTGGTACGAAAGGATATTCACTTTACGCTCAAGCATAACGGCAAAATGGTGCGCAATTACCGCCCAGCGATGAGTGATACGCAATACTTGCAGCGATTGGCGCAGGTCAGTGGTAAGCAATTTTCTGAGCAGGCCTTGCGTGTGGATTGCAGCCATAATGGCTTGCAGTTAAGTGGCTATATACAGTCTCCGCATTTCGATGCGACTTCAAGTGATACTCAATATTTTTATGTTAATGGCCGTCTTGTCCGCGACCGTCTAGTTAACCACGCGGTGCGCCAAGCATTTGCTCAACAGTTAGCTGGCGTACAAGTCGGCTATGTGTTGATGTTGACGCTTGATCCTCACCAGGTGGATGTCAATGTTCACCCCGCTAAGCATGAAGTGCGATTTCATGAGAGTCGCTACGTGCATGACTTTATTTTACAGGCATTGCAGTCTGCGCTAACCCAAGCTGAAAGTTTAGGGTTGGAAGATGACGTGTTTGTTCGACCAAGCTCAATAACACATATTGAATCCACTAACAAAGCCCCTGTAATGGCTGGTGCTGATATTCAAATACACCAAGATCAGGTTGGGGCTTCATCGCCATTACCTGCTGGTGAAAAGCATAGCGCACCTTATTCATATGGAAAAACTGGCCCATCAGTGGTTGGGCGCGATGACCGTATGGTGAGCGACCGAGAGCCTTCGGGCCGGGCGCCGGATGCATGGCGCAATACCGAATTGCCCTCACAGCGCGCAGTTGATAGTTATGCTCAGCTATTGCGCACGCCTTCAGTGACTCCAGTTGGGGTTCAAGTCTCTCAAACTGAGATACCGGCAATGCCACCTGTGTTAGCGGGTAAGTTTTGGGTGATGACGCAGGAGGATAAATTGTTGCTGGTGCCGCTAAATGAGGTGGCTCGGCAGCTTGCTGTGGTAGAGATTGGCATCAAGTATCCCTTAGGCTTGATAGGGCAGCCATTGCTCATGCCAATTTCGGTGAAAGTGGATGAAGATTGGTTAGAAACTGTGAACCAAAGGGAATTATTACTGAGAAAATTAGGCATAGAGTTAACTATTCGCCTTGGGCAGTTGATAATAAAGAAAGTGCCCCCATATCTAAGGCATAGCCAGCTGGCCACTGTAATACCTGATCTATTACAATGGATTCGTTTTGAAGAGCCTGCGGATGAAGCCATGATTAGTTGGTTAGCTGCAAAGAGTTGCCATCATTTTAGTTCCGCGGTATCGCTTTGGGCTGATTATTGTCAGTTAGCTGAGTCAGAAAGAGCCAATATTGTTTCTCAGGCTAAGGTCCTACCTTGGCAAACGTGGTTAAGTGAGTAAAAGTGTGAATAGCGAAAATAAGCCGAGAATTGTCACCTTAATGGGGCCAACGGCTTCAGGTAAAACGGCATTAGCTATTGAGCTTGTTGAGCAGCATAACTGCGAGATTATTTCCGTTGACTCGGCCTTGATATACCGTGGTATGGATATCGGCAGCGCTAAACCGAATAGTGAAGAGCTTGAACGGGCACCGCACCGATTAATTGATATTCGGGACCCAAGTGAGAGCTACTCCGCGGCCGATTTCCGACAAGATGCGCTGAATGAGATTGCGTCGATTATCGACGCAGGTAAAACTCCGCTTTTAGTTGGCGGCACTATGCTTTATTTCAAGGCGTTGCTGGAAGGCTTATCACCCTTACCGGCGGCGAATGAGTCGATTCGAGCACAGATAGCATTAGAAGCCGAGCGAGACGGCTGGGATGTATTGCATCTGCAATTACAACAGATAGATCCCGTGTCTGCGGCGAGGATACACCCGAACGATCCGCAACGTTTATCCCGAGCACTTGAGGTGTATCGGATTAGCGGTAAAAGTTTAACCCAGTTAACCGAAGTTAAGTCTGAAGCCTTACCTTATTCTGTGGTGCAATTTGGTATTTCACCTAAAGATCGTAAAGTGTTACATCTTTCTATAGAAGAAAGATTCAAATTGATGTTAAATCAAGGATTCATCGAAGAGGTAGAGCGCTTAAAAGCGCGCGGCGATCTACATTTAGACCTACCTTCGATGCGTTGTGTGGGGTATCGCCAAGTTTGGCAGTACCTAAATGGTGATTATGACTATGATACAATGGTCGAAAAATCCATTGTTGCGACTAGGCAATTGGCCAAGCGTCAATTAACATGGTTACGGGGATGGCCTGAGCTAAATTGGCTTGAGAGTGGTGACGAAACAAATCTAGCTCGACTTATGCAGTATTGTCGCTAGCTAATTCATTCACTCTATATAATACTAAAACTAAACCAGAAATTGATGCTGTATTAGGTTTAAATTTATTTTAATAAAAAGGAAATTATAAAATGGCAAAGGGGCAATCTTTACAAGACCCGTTTTTGAACGCATTACGTCGTGAACGCGTTCCTGTTTCTATCTACCTTGTTAATGGTATCAAGCTTCAAGGACAGGTTGAGTCATTTGATCAGTTCGTTATTTTGCTTAAAAACACCGTTAGCCAAATGGTGTATAAGCACGCTATTTCTACCGTGGTACCTGCGCGCCCATTTAACGTGAGCAACCACCACGCTACGCCAAATCAAACTGGTGGCTATAACGCACCACATGATGACAGCGCTGAGTAATTTTCTGAGGAGTCTACTTTTTGTTTGATCGCTATGAAGCGGGAGATGCTGCAGTACTTGTTCATATCGACTTTGCAGACGAAGACAGTAGGGAAGATCTTACTGAACTTCGCTTATTAGTTGAATCGGCAGGGGCTGAAACCGTTGGTGTGATAACGGGAAGTCGTCGTTCTCCAGATCGAAAGTTTTTTGTTGGATCAGGCAAAGCGGAAGAGTTAGCGGCATTAGTGGCTGCTACAGAAGCGAGTGTGGTGATTTTTAATCATCCCCTAAGTCCTGCTCAAGAGCGTAATCTTGAGCAAGTTTGTCAGTGTCGAGTGTTAGATCGCACTACACTGATTCTCGATATTTTTGCCCAACGTGCGCGTACGTATGAAGGTAAATTGCAAGTGGAGCTAGCGCAACTGCGCCACATGTCAACACGCCTTATTCGTGGTTGGACCCACCTTGAAAGACAAAAAGGCGGGATCGGCTTGCGCGGCCCAGGTGAAACTCAACTCGAAACTGACCGTCGTCTATTGCGTGGTCGGATAAAAACGATCAACAAGCGACTTGAAAAAGTCGATAAACAACGTGAACAGAGTCGACGCGCGCGAAAGCGCAGTGAATTAGCCACGGTATCGCTAGTGGGTTATACCAACGCGGGCAAGTCTACCTTGTTTAATTCACTTACCGTGTCAGAAGTGTATGCGGCAGATCAATTGTTTGCCACACTCGACCCGACATTAAGAAAGCTTGAGTTGCGAGATGGTGCGGTCATATTGGCCGATACCGTAGGTTTTATTAGGCATTTGCCTCATGACCTTGTTGCCGCTTTTAAGGCGACGCTGCAAGAAACGCGTGAAGCTGATCTGTTGTTACATATTGTTGATTGTGCCGATGACAATATGGGCGACAATTTTGAGCAAGTGCAATTAGTGCTTAAAGAGGTTGGTGCTGAAGATATTCCACAATTGGTCGTTTGTAATAAGATCGACCTGTTGGAGGATGTGGGGCCTAAGATCGATTACGATAGTGATGGTGTCCCAACGCGTGTGTGGGTTTCGGCTCAGCAACGCAAAGGCTTGGAGCTGCTCGAAGAGGCGATCGATAAAATAGTTGGTCGCGTCGCCATTGAGTTAACCTTGCAAATCCCAGCGACGGCTGGACATTATCTTGGTCAGTTTTATCGACTGGATGTGATACAGCAGAAAGAGTATGACGATCTGGGGAACTGTATCTTATCTGTGCGTTTATTGGAGTCCGATTGGCAACGATTAACGAAACAGAGCCAAGGGGAGTTGGAAACCTTTATTGTTGAAACAACAGCGGTAGAGTAGTTTTTAGTAATCTCGTTTAATTCATACACCTATGGAGTGCTAAATGGCTTGGAACGAGCCCGGTAACAAGGGTAAAGACCCTTGGGGAAACAAAAGTGGCAATGACAAAGGGCCACCAGATCTAGATGAAGTGTTTAAGAATATCTCTAAGCGCTTTGGGGGAAAAGGTAATGGCTCTGGTGCTGGTTTCAGCGCATTTGGCTTGGTCATTGTATTAGTCATTGCCGTTGTCGTGTGGGGACTGTCCGGTTTCTATACGGTGAAAGAAGCTGAGAAAGGCGTTGCCTTACGATTTGGCCAATATATTGGTGAAGTCGGGCCAGGCTTGCAATGGAAAGCGACTTTCATCGATGAAGTTTATCCAGTGAATGTCAGTAACGTTCGCTCGATCCCTGCATCTGGCAGCATGCTTACTGCTGACGAAAATGTCGTGCTAGTTGAGTTGGATGTCCAGTACATCGTTGTTGATCCGTATCGCTTTATGTTTAGTGCTGTCGATGCTAATGCGAGTTTGCGTGAAGCCACTGATAGTGCGTTACGTTATGTTATTGGTCACAACAGGATGGATGACATTTTGACCACGGGACGTGATCAAATTCGTCGCGATACGTGGGATGAAGTCAATCGTATTATCGAGCCTTATAATCTGGGGTTAGAGATCCGAGACGTCAACTTCTTGCCTGCGCGTCCGCCTGAAGAGGTAAAAGACGCATTTGATGATGCTATTGCAGCACAAGAAGATGAGCAGCGCTTTATACGTGAAGCTGAAGCTTATTCTCGTGAGATTGAGCCCAAAGCCCGTGGTACTGTGCAGCGCATGGAGCAACAGGCTAACGCTTATAAAGAGCGAGAAATCCTAGAGGCTCGCGGTAAAGTTGCACGCTTTGAACAGTTACTTCCTGAATACCAAGCTGCACCAGAAGTGACTCGTAATCGTCTTTATATCGATGCGATGTCTTTGGTTTATTCTGGTTCGAACAAGGTACTTGTTGATTCTAAGAGCAGTGGCAACATGATGTACCTGCCTTTGGATAAGTTGATGGAGCAAAACCAATCAACTAAAAAGGCTAAAGCCGCAGCCAAGGCAGACACCTCTAATCAGGAATCAGCGAATAGCATGGTGAACAGTTTAAGCATGCCGCTTGATGGTCGCGCTTCTCGCAGCGATAGAACTCGTGAGGGGAGAAATTAATTATGGGTAGATTAACTGTAATTATTGTCGCAATTTTAATTGCGCTCGGCCTGTCATCACTGATGGTAGTCAATGAAGGTGAGCGAGCTATCGTATCTCGTTTTGGTAAAATCTTGAAAGTAGATGGCGTTACTCGTGTCTATGAACCAGGTTTGCATATCAAGGTGCCGATGATCGATAAGATCAAGCTACTGGATTCACGGATTCAGACCATGGATGGCGCAGCGGATCGTTTCGTTACTTCTGAGAAGAAAGACCTTATGGTCGACTCCTATGTGAAATGGCGCATCCTTGACCATGAGAGATATTACCTTGCTACTAATGGCGGTAATAAAGCTCAGGCGGAGTCTTTACTCCAACGTAAGATTAATAACGATCTTCGTACAGAGTTTGGTCGCCGCACCATTAAAGACATCGTTTCCGGTAGTCGTGATGAGTTGCAGCAAGATGCATTGAAGAACGCATCTGAAAGTGCTGAAGATCTTGGTATCGAAGTGGTCGATGTGCGTGTTAAGCAGATTAACCTGCCTGCAAACGTAAGTTCAAGTATCTATCAGCGTATGCGTGCAGAACGTACCGCTGTAGCGAAAGAGCATCGTGCTCAAGGTAAGGAGCAGTCTGAAATCATTCGCGCTAAGACTGATGCTAGCGTAACAATCCAAATCGCTGAGGCGGAGCGTAAAGCTCTTGCTGTTCGCGGTGAAGGTGATGCGATTGCCGCTAAAATATACGCTGATGCGTATAACAAAGATGCTGAGTTCTATGCGTTCTTACGTAGCTTAGAAGCGTATAAAGCCAGTTTCGACGGTGGCGCAAACGTTATGGTCTTAGAACCTGACAGTGACTTCTTTAAGTATATGAAGCGTTCTGACGGCAAATAAGCCATGTGACTAAAAAAGCCCGACAAGTTCGGGCTTTTTTGTATTTAATTTTTGTAACGTTCTAATTTAGCTAAAGTTGTTATAGCTGGTACTTCAATTATCTTTGTTAATTTCTGCTCGTTTACGCTATTTCTTGCCCTACTTTAAGTGCTAGAACGGTATTTTTCCTAACATAGTTAACTTTGTTCGCTGTTTTACTATGATCTGGTTCTAATTTTTGGCTATAATGAGCCCCGCCTCAAATTTGATTTTTGTGCTTTGGGGTAAAACCCCAATTTCAAAGAAATTTTAAAACAAAAATTCCAACACTCTCTGGAGATAAGTGGATGAGCAATGCGCCAGTCGATACCGGACGTCGCAGATTCCTGACCGCAGCAACCGCCGTAGTAGGTGGTGCTGGTGCCGTCGCTGTAGCGGTTCCTTTTATAAAGTCATGGAATCCGAGTGCCAAAGCGAAAGCTGCAGGTGCACCGGTTGAAGTAAATATTAGTAAAGTCGAGCCGGGTCAGCTGATCCGTGTGGAGTGGCGTGGGAAACCTGTATGGGTTGTCCGTCGCACCGAAGAGATCTTAGATGGTCTTGCAAAGCATGATAATCAGCTTCGTGATCCTGCGTCAGTTGAAGAGCAGCAGCCTGCCTATGCGCAGAACGCCGTTCGTTCAATTAATCCTGAGTTCTTCATTGCCGTAGGTCTTTGTACTCACCTAGGTTGTTCGCCAACGTATCTACCTGATACCTTCGGTGAGCAAGTTGAGGGTGTTGCTTCGGGCTTCTTCTGTCCATGTCACGGCTCTAAGTTTGATATGGCTGGACGTGTATTCCAGGGCGTACCTGCACCACTGAACCTTGTTGTCCCACCTCATCAATATATTGATGATGGCAACGTGATCATCGGTGTCGACCAGGGAGCTGCGTAATGGTTAAAAATATTATCGATTGGATTGATGCTCGTATTCCAATGACGGCCACTTATAACCGTCATGTGGGTCAATACGCTACACCAACTAACTTTAACTTTTGGTACTTCTTTGGCTCATTAGCCATGCTAGTCCTTGTTAACCAGCTACTAACCGGTATCTGGCTAACCATGAACTATGTACCAACGGCAGAAGGGGCATTTGCCTCTATTGAATACATCATGCGTGATGTTGAATATGGTTGGTTACTGCGCTACATGCACTCTACCGGTGCATCGGCGTTCTTCGTGGTTATCTATCTGCACATGTTCCGTGGTCTTATCTACGGTTCATACCAGAAGCCAAGAGAACTTCTCTGGTTATTTGGTATGTTGATCTTCCTCGTGTTGATGGCTGAAGCGTTCATGGGTTACCTCCTTCCTTGGGGACAGATGTCTTACTGGGGGGCGCAGGTAATTATCTCACTATTTGGTGCGATTCCCGTAATAGGTGATGACCTAACACTTTGGATCCGTGGTGACTTTGTTGTCTCCGGTGCTACCCTAAACCGTTTCTTTGCGCTGCATGTTATTGCATTGCCATTAGTCTTGGTTGTATTGGTATTCCTACACTTAATCGCGTTACATGAAGTGGGTTCAAATAACCCCGACGGTATCGAAATTAAGAAAAACAAAGATGAGAATGGCTGGCCAAAAGACGGTATTCCATTCCACCCTTACTACACAGTAAAAGATATCATGGGCGTCGCAGGCTTCCTGATTGTCTTCTGTTATGTGTTGTTCTTCATGCCTGAGGGCGGTGGATACTTCCTCGAGAAGCCAAACTTTGAAGCGGCTAACCCGATGAAGACACCTGAGCACATTGCGCCAGTGTGGTACTTCACACCTTTCTACGCGATTTTGCGTGCGATTCCTGACAAGTTATTAGGTGTCGTAGGTATGGGGTTAGCGATTGCAGTATTGTTCATTCTACCTTGGTTAGATCGCTGCAACGTTAAATCTATCCGCTACCGTAGCATGATCCACAAGCTGAACATCAGTCAGTTCGCTGTATCATTTGTTATCTTAGGATACTTAGGTGCGGTACCAGCGACGCCAGCGCTAACTATAGCTGCGCGTATCTTTACTCTGACTTACTTCGGTTTCTTCTTAGCACTTTGGATTTACAGTAAGAATGAGAAGACCAAGCCTGTACCAGAGAGGTTGACACACTAATGAAAAAATTACTGATTGCATTAGTTACCTTGGTACCATCGCTCGTATTCGCAGCAGGTGGTGCACACGTACACTTAGAAAGTGCTAACGTTGATTTAAATGATACTGAATCACTGCAACGCGGCTTGGATAAATTCCAACACTACTGCGCAGGTTGTCACAGTACGCAATACCAACGTTATAACCGCGTCGCGGAAGACCTAGATATTTCAATCGACGATATGCGTAATAAGTATATGTTCGATGAAAATGCCAAGGTTGGTGACTTGATGGAAAATGCGATTCCAGAAGTCGATGCAGCGAAATGGTTTGGTGCAGCGCCACCGGATCTCACGCTAGTAGCTCGTGTCCGTGGTGAAGATTGGATTTATACATACCTAAAAGGCTTCTATAAAGATGAGAGTCGCCCGTTTGGTGTTAATAATTCAGTATTCCCTGCGGTAGGTATGCCTCACGTTCTTCAAGAACTTCAAGGCCTTCCAGTTAAGCAAGAAGATGGTACTACGGTAGCTACAGGCGGTTCATTGACTGCTGAAGAGTATGACCAAGTTGTTCGTGACATCACTGGATTCCTCGTTTATTCGGGTGATCCTGTCAAACTTGAGCGTGAAAGCTTAGGTTGGTGGGTTATGGGCTTCCTGTTTATTTTCTTTATTGTGGCCTATCTCCTAAAGAAAGAGTACTGGAGAGATGTACACTAACCCCCAATAAAGGTTAGAATGTATTATCCGCATATTGTAAACGGGGGGCTTTGCCCCTCGTTTATTTTTTGCTTTTCTTAGCTTTTGATTTTAAATCTTGGAGGGTATCAATGGCTGTTGCTGCCAATAAACGCTCAATCATGACCCTGTTCTCAGGCGCCGACGATCTCTATAGCCATCAAGTTCGCATTGTGTTGGCTGAAAAGGGCGTTACTGTCGATGTACTGCAGGTTGATCCTAGCGAAATGCCTGAAGATCTTATTGAGCTAAACCCGTACAACACTGTACCAACTTTGGTTGACCGTGAATTAGTCCTGTATAACTCACGCATTATAATGGAATACTTGGATGAGCGTTTTCCTCATCCACCACTAATGCCGGTTTATCCAGTGTCTCGTGGTCAAACTCGTTTGATGATGCACCGTATCGAAAATGATTGGTATACGCTAGTTGAACGCATCAGAAGCGGTGATCGCGCCGATGCGGCTCGTAAAGAGTTGCAAGAGAGCTTGACAGCTATCGCCCCAATCTTCACAGAAATGCCTTACTTTATGGCTGAAGAGTTTGGCTTGGCTGATTGCTACTTAGGCCCACTACTATGGCGTCTACCAGTATTAGGCATTGAACTTGATAGCCGCACAGCAAAAGAAGTTAAAGCTTACATGACACGTCTATTTGACCGTGAATCATTTAAAGCTTCTTTAACTGAGGCCGAGCGCGAAATGCGCATGAGTATCTAATGAAGTCGATGACCCCTAATCGTCCATATCTGCTGCAAGCATATTATGATTGGTTGATGGATAATGAGCTCACCCCACATGTGGTTGTTGATGCTTATGTTCCAGGTACTCAAGTGCCGCAACAGTATGTCAAGGATGGACAGATAGTGCTTAATATTACTGCGAGTGCAGTGGGTAATTTGCAAATCGGTCATGATTTTATTGAGTTCAATGCTCGTTTTGGTGGTGTACCCCAGCAGGTAGTGCTGCCTATGGCAGCAATCGTGGCTATTTACGCCCGTGAGAATGGTGCTGGCACTGTGTTTGATCAAGAGGAAGCTTACCAACTCGAGCCCGAACTCGAAGAAAGTGGCTTAACTGTTGTCGACGAACCTTCTGCAGAGCCTGTGGCTAAAAAAGAAGAGAGTAAGCCAAAGCGCCGTGGACACCTTACGGTTGTCAAATAGGCCGAGTACTTGTAACTCATACTAAGAACCAGTCGAAAGACTGGTTTTTTTATGTCTCAAGCCAGCGTGTTAGCATGGTGTTTTTGGATGATAAGCGTGTGTCACTGTGGTAGCATCTGCGGCCATAATTCCTCCTCTAAAAACCTAGGGCTTGTAAAAACGCTATGATCTTAATGATCGATAACTACGACTCTTTTACCTTTAACTTAGTGCAGTATTTTCAGCAGCTAGGTCATACTATCGTGGTTAAACGAAATAATGAGATCACCATAGCGCAGATAGAACAACTCGCGCCATCTCATTTAGTTATCTCTCCAGGACCTTGTAGCCCAAATGAAGCTGGGGTATCGCTTGATGCGATTAAACATTTTGCCGGAAAATTGCCGATCTTAGGCGTATGTTTGGGTCATCAAGCCATTGGGCAGGTGTTTGGTGCTAACGTCATTAGAGCCAAGCGAGTTATGCATGGTAAAACGAGCAAGATTTGCCATACGGGTATGCGGCTCTTTTCGCAGTTGAATAACCCGTTAACGGTAACGCGTTATCACTCCTTATTAGTGGAAAGCCTACCCGCTGAATTTGTATTAGATGCGTGGTTCGACGATCCGCAGCATGGGCGAGAGATTATGGCGATGAGTCACCAACACCTCCCCATTTATAGTGTCCAGTTTCATCCGGAGTCTATTTTGACCGAGCAAGGATTAGAGCTGTTAAACAACTTCTTCAGCTTGCCTGGTTAGCGTCTGCTTGGCTGGATTATTCATTAAATTTAGCTCAACCCGCGCGCATCATTTTCTAGCCAATAGTCATCGAGTGGCTATTCATCCTATTGCTGGCAAACTTTGTTGCTATGTTGTCGATATCCTTTTCAATCTGTTACAAGATTTATCATTAATCATCCACGTCGATAAGCCATTTTATGATATAAAAGGCATCAAAATAACGACTGTGTGGCTGCGGCTTAGCACAGTGATAACGATAAGGAAGAAGGATGACTGGCGCTTTTCGTGGTTTTGGTCTTAGTTTACTGACCCTCACAATATTAGGTGGTTGCGCGACCACCCCCTCAAATGATACTGCTCAGGCAGTCGCTCCCATTCAAGTGGCTTTGGCGACACCCCCACAAGTTGATCAAGCGTTAACGCTTAATCAAATAATGGCTAATCCTGATTGGATGGGGATTTTAGCCAAAGGCGAATACTGGAGCGATGATAGTCAATCGATCTATTTTGCTCGTCAGGCTCACGGTGCACCCACTCGCGATTTTTATCAACAAGCCATTACGGCGCAGAGCGCAGAGCAGCTAGCACTGAACCAGCTGCATTCAGCCGATCAACAATATGGTGTGTTGGATGGCAGTAAAAGCCGCAAAGCTTATATTTATCAAGGTAACGTCTTCGTTAAAGTGCTGGCCACGGGGCAGGTTTCACAACTGACAAGATTAAATAAGCCAGTAGAGGATGTAAGATTTTTAAATAATGGCGACATCGCTTATTGGCAGGGCAATGAGGTTGTTCGTATTCATCAAGACTCTGGCTTAATAGAACAGCTAGCGTTGATTAAGATGGAGAATGCCCCTAAAGGTGTCCAAGAACCAGATAGTTACATTGCTAAACAACAGCACAGATTGATTCAGTATGTTGCGATGCAGCAAGACAATGCGAAACACAAAGCAGCATATAAAGAGGAGTTAGCCAAGGCTGATCCAACGATGGCACCAGAGCCATGGTATTTAGGTGACGCAGAGACCATTTTAGAAAAGAGCTTATCCCCAGATGGTCGTTACCTTATTTTATCACTCATGGATAAAAGCTATAGCTGGCGTAGTGAGCATGACATTATGCCTAACTATTTAGGCAAGGATGGTTATGTTGATGCGGTTCCTGTTAGAGCGCGAGTTGCCGAAGATGAAAATCCAGGACAACGCCTGGTATTGCTTGATTTAGTGGAACGTCAAAAACATGATGTCACTATCGAAGGCTTGACGGGTTTTGATGAGGATGTACTCGCCAGCGTCAAAGCGGAAAACGCGCAAGGCAAAGGTGAGCGCTATAAGAGTGAAAAGCAGCCCCGTAAAATCCAATTGATGCAAGATTGGGGTTGGAGTCAAAGTGCAATCCAGTGGCATAACCAAGACAACCAAGTGGCTATAATGCTCGAAGCTGTTGACAATAAAGACAGGTGGATCGCATCGCTTGATCTCAACAGCGGCAAGTTAGCGACAGAGCACCGATTACACGACGAGGCGTGGGTCAATTACAACTTTAACCAGTTTGGTTGGCTACCTAATAGCGACAAACTTTATTACCTTTCTGAAGAAACGGGTTACTCCCATTTATACCTGAAATCATTGGTTGGCAAGCCTCTAGCGCTTACCCAAGGCCAGTTTGTCGTCAGTGACATTACCTTGGGCCCCAAAGCACAATTTATCTATTACAAGGCGAATAAGCAGCACCCAGGTATCGATAACGTGTATCGCGTAGAGATAGCCACTGGTGAGAGCCAGCAGTTGACACAGTGGGATGGCCAATTAGAGTACAGCCTGAGCCCTGATGGAACTCAGTTATTGTTAAATGCTTCTCGTCGCACAGAGCCAAGCGAACTGTTTGTCCAGGCCATTGGCGGTGAACTAAAGCAGTTAACCCATTATACCAGCGATGCATTTAAGCAATATGCATGGCAAGCCCCTGAAGTTGTTACTGTCGCTTCGACCCATGGCGCGGCAGATGTTTATGCGCGTGTTTACTTGCCGCAAGGTTATGACAAGAACAATGCGCATAAGTACCCAGCGGTGATCTTTAATCATGGTGCGGGTTATCTACAAAATGCCCACTATGGTTTCTCTGGTTACTTCCGTGAATTTATGTTCCATAACCTACTAACTCAACAGGGTTACGTGGTGATGGATATGGATTATCGTGGCTCAAAAGGGTATGGACGAGATTGGCGCACCGCGGTGTACCGTAACATGGGGCATCCAGAGGTTGAAGATCTTAAGGATGGCGTGAGCTGGATGGTTGCCAATGCCAATGTCGACGCAAATAAAGTTGGCACCTATGGTGGTTCTTATGGTGGCTTCCTCACCTTTATGGCGCTATTTACTGAGCCTGAGTTGTTCCAAGCAGGTGCAGCGTTGCGTCCAGTAACAGATTGGGCTCACTACAATGCACCCTATACGTCGAACATATTGAATACGCCAGATGTTGATGCCATTGCGTACGAGCGCAGCTCACCGATTGAACATGCACAAGGCCTACAAAAGCCGTTGCTGATCATGAGTGGTGTGTTAGATGACAATGTATTCTTCCAAGACAGTGTCCGTTTGGTACAGCGTCTTATTGAGCTGGAGAAGCCAATGTTTGAAACGGCAATATACCCTGTTGAGCCTCACGGATTCCGCCAACCATCGAGTTGGTTAGATGAGTACCGCCGCATCTATAAGTTGTTTGAACAAGAGTTGAAGTAAGCCGGTTTTAGGCCTCCTATTGGAGGCCTTTTTTTATATTTGGGAGTGGGGAAATGATAAGAGTAATAGGCTTGTTATTCATTGCATTAGTGTCATGTTTTACGCTGGGACTCAAGGTGCATGCTAATACAGGGATTGCATCGATGGTTGACGGTTTGTGGCATGATGTGAATAGCAGTGACTTTACTAATGGAGTGATGATCCTTGCACAAGATGGTGATCAAATTAAGATGAGCCATTACGTCGAGTACAAAGGTGTTGCTATGGTTGAATATGGTATCGGTACGCGCATAGGGAATACGGTAGAGGTCGATGTGACGGTTACGCGTCCTATTCCAGGCTGGGTCGTTGAGGGCAAACACAGATTACAACTATCGGCTGATGGTACCAGATTAGAAGGCCACTATTATTCCAGTGAAGGGAGTGGGCCATTACGATTCCAACGCGGGGGCAAGTAACAGAGTTGTCCAGCTTATGTCGACTTAACCTTGAAGTACTGTTAACCGTGACAAGTGCTAGTTCAAGTTATACTGGGATTGTAGTCTTTTAAATCAGTAGTTTCGTGTACTATATGTTTAATCGAATGAAGGCGATGGAGAAATGGTTAGGTGAGTAAATCGGTTGCTGGCGGTGTGCGTCCAGGCGTGATTATTGATATAGAACATAGGTTGTTGAAGCAGCTCATTGTGGGTAAGCAAAAGGTTGCAGCCTCCATGTTTGATGAACTCGATCGCGAACTCGAAGGTGATGCGAATAAACTCGACATCGAACGTGATGCCGTGCTGGAGCGACTCACTAAACAGATACAAGCCAAACAAGTATTCGAAGCGGTATCGGCACAGTTAATCACCACAGTCAAAACGACCTTAGACAATCAACTTGCCTCACCAGAGTTGTTATTAAAGCATTCGGGTATTAACGAAACTCAGATGTTAATGCTGGAGGTTCTGCATCAAAAGAATATAGATTTAAACCGCTTACGCCTGCTGATCACCGACTTACCTTGGTTATGCCGCGATTTAACCAATATGGTTAACAGCCCGACATTTCGCCATAAACGCCAGCAACGCTCAGATATAAAGGTGACCGATATTAAGCTAGTTCTTAACTTCATTGGGGTTGAGAACTTACGGATGTTGATTCCGTATTACTGTTTACGTAACTGGCTGCCAACGGGTCACGCGAATCTGCTGTGGACCACGAGAAAGCTGTGGCGCTACGCGATGATAACTGGCATCGCTGCTAAAGCGTTAGCTCAGCTGAATGAGCAGGATATCGCACTTAGTTATAGCTGTGCACTCTTGTATCAACTCGGTGCCTCTGTGGTGCTTAAAAACGGTGCCAAGGTATATGAGAGTATTTGGGGCAACTGGTTGAGAGAGGCAAGTGCCAGTCGAGATAAAGAGCTGTACGATGCCGTGCTTGCGACTGAGTTTCCTGCCGAAGATGTGTATCAATTAGTGCTGCTTCACAGTCACCAGCTCAACTGGCAGTTATTGAGTCTGCTTAACTTCGGTGAAAGTGAGCTGACCACGGTGCAAACTGAGTTGGGTAACCACTTAAGTTATAGTGAATTGTCGACATACGGCGCTATCGTTGCCAGAGCCAGCTGCTTTGCCAAGGTGATGATGCTAGAAGATATGCGCATGATTGACGCTAAAGAGAAGCGCTTAATGTATGATTACTATGAGCTAAGTGAGCAGGAGGTTATTCGCCTTAAAGGGCAGAATTACCGTAAGCTGGATCTGATATAGTGCCAGTAGTGGTGCTTCTCCACTCCTCAGGCAGTCTATGACTGCCTTTTTGTGTTAAAAAGCAGCAGAATTCAAACAACTCAGCTAATTATAGCGATTTAATGTGTTTATATATTCAAAATTGGTGCATGAATAACAAAAGTGGGCGCTAACAACTTTTTTTATGACTAATTATGCCGCAAACCCCCGTAATAAACGCTTGTATAACTCTAAAGCTCAAATCTTTATGCATTAATCATGCAGTGAATAATTGGGTTGAGTGTAAGAAACTGGTATTTTGATCACATTTTCGCTATTAATGTCACTTAAGATAACTAAACAACCGTCGCCGCCATAGGCAATCGATACGATAAAAGACGGGTACGACAGGCTTTTAAGCCATCGGCAACAATGAAAGGATGAGAGGAATGAGCGTGAACAACAAGCTAACTAGAGCCCAATTTGATGAAGTAATGGTGCCTAACTATGCACCTTCTGCAGTGATCCCTGTTCGTGGTGAGGGAAGCAGAGTATGGGATCAAGAAGGCACCGAATTTGTCGATTTCGCTGGTGGTATTGCAGTTAATTGTTTAGGTCACTGTCACCCAGCACTCGTTGGCGCGCTTAAAGAGCAAGGTGAAAAACTTTGGCATCTTTCTAACGTGATGACTAACGAACCTGCATTGGCTCTAGCGACTAAGCTGGTCGATGCAACATTTGCTGACAAGGTCTATTTCGCCAACTCAGGTGCTGAGGCCAACGAAGCGGCATTAAAACTCGCACGTCGCTATGCATTGGATAAGTTTAGCGCAGAGAAAGACCAGATTATCGCTTTTGATAAGGCGTTCCATGGCCGTACTTTCTTCACAGTAAGTGTCGGTGGTCAAGCCGCTTATTCTGATGGGTTTGGTCCAAAACCACAAAGTATCACCCATATTCCATTTAATGATATCGCTGCGCTTGAAGCGACTATCTCTGATAAAACGTGTGCCATCATGCTTGAGCCACTTCAAGGTGAAGGTGGTATTATCGATGCTGATGTTGAGTTTCTAAGAGCGGTTCGCGCCCTAGCAGACAAGCACAATGCATTGGTTATCTTCGATGAAGTCCAAACGGGTGTTGGTCGTTTAGGTGAGCTATATGCCTATATGCGTACTGAAGTGGTACCGGATATCCTGACAACGGCGAAAGCCTTAGGCGGTGGCTTCCCAATCGCAGCGATGTTAACCACTGACGCGATTGCAGCGCATCTAAAAATTGGTACTCATGGTTCAACTTACGGCGGTAACCCATTAGCTTGTGCTATCGGTAACGCTGTATTGGATGTGGTCAATACGCCTGAAGTGTTAGATGGCGTTAAGCATCGCGAACAGTTGTTGCGTGATGGCCTTAACAAGATCAACGAAAAGTATAAGGTATTCGCCGAAGTACGTGGTCAAGGACTACTCCTAGGTGCTGTGTTGAACGAACAATATCAGGGTCGTTCAAAAGAGTTTCTTGTTGCGTCAGTTGCTGAGGGGTTAATGACCCTAATCGCGGGTGCCAACGTTATCCGTTTTACTCCTTCCCTAGTTATCCCTGAGGCTGATATTGCTGAAGGTCTTGCTCGTTTCGAACGCGCTGTAGCGAAAGTGGTTGCAGGCTAAGAGACATATTAAGCGCGGATCATTTATTCGCGCTTTTTTGTCGATAGGAATACTTGAACCTCAAACACTACACGCCTGTCTTACTTTAAGGGGTCGTGTTTGGGTCTAGAGCAAAACTGAGGAGATCGAAGATGTTAATTATCCGTCCCATCCGCTCAAGCGATTATGATGCGCTATATCAGATCGCCGTGGAGTCAGGTCATGGATTCACGTCTTTACCCGTAAATGAAGAGCTACTTCGCAACAAGATTAAGCGTGTTGAAGAGTCATTCGTAAAGCAGCTAGATAAGCCGTTCGATGAAGGCTATCTGATGGTGCTTGAAGATACTGAAACGGGCGAAGTTGTTGGTACTTGCGGGCTAGAAGCCGCAGTGGGCATGGTCGATGCTTTCTATCATTATCGCTTAGGCACCGAAGTTTATCACTCGGAGCAGATTGATGTGCGTAACGAGGTTGAAACCTTAACCTTATGCCACGACTATACTGGCTCTGCTGAGCTGTGCACCCTATTTTTACGCGAATCATATCGTAAAAATAATAATGGCCGTATGTTATCGCGCAGCCGTTTTCTCTTCTTGGCTCAACACGCAGCGCGGTTCGGCGAAACTGTTATAGCAGAGATGCGTGGTGAAAGTGATGCCGAAGGCAATTCACCTTTTTACAGTTGGCTGCAACAACACTTTCTTGGCATTGACTTCGTTCAGGCCGACTATCTATCTGGTTTAGGACAAAAAGCGTTTATGGCAGAGATGATGCCAAAGAATGCGGTATATGTCTGTTTGCTGCCGGAAGAAGCACAGAAAGTGATTGGCGAAGTTCATCGTAATACACGTCCAGCGCTTAATCTATTACAAGCCGAAGGCTTTAGATGCCGAGGATATGTCGATATTTTCGATGGTGGTCCAACGGTAGAGTGCAACATTAACGATATTCGCTCGGTGAAAGAGAGTCGTCTATTAACGGTAAACATTGGTGAGATGCCTGCATCAACCACTGGTTATATCATCTCAAATACTTTATTAGCGGATTATCGCGCGACATCAGCAGATCTGCTGGTCAGTGATGAAACTGATGAAGTGATGATTTCAGCTGAGCTTGCAGCGGGATTAATGGTTGCTCAAGGCGAACAGATCCGCATTTTAGCATTGTAGGATAAAATTATGAGTCAATTTATAAATGGTCAATGGGTTGCTGGTCTAGGTCACGATGTGACGTCGAAGAACCCTGCAAACAATGAAGTTATCTGGCAGAGCAATACGGCAACGCCTGAGCAAGTTAATAGTGCTGTTGATGCTGCGCGTGCGGTGCAATTTGATTGGTTTATGCTGGGTTTTGAGGGGCGTTTAGCCATCGTAGAAGCTTATCGCGATCAACTTGAAGCGAGTAAAGCGGAAATAGCTGAAACGATTGCTCAAGAAACTGGCAAACCTCAGTGGGAAACCGCGACTGAAGCGGGCGCTATGGTCGGCAAGATAGGCTTATCTGTTGCCGCGTACAACAAGCGTACTGGCACCACTGAAAATGACACACCAGCTGGCCGCGCTGTGTTGCGTCACAAGCCGCACGGTGTTGTGGCGGTATTTGGTCCTTACAACTTCCCAGGGCATCTGCCTAATGGACATATTGTTCCTGCGCTGCTTGCAGGTAACACTGTGGTATTTAAGCCGTCAGAGCTTACCCCTAAAACCGCTGAGCTAATGCTTAAGTTGTGGGAAAAGGCGGGACTTCCTGCAGGTGTGATTAACTTAGTTCAAGGTGAAGTTGAAACCGGTAAGGCGCTAGCATCACATCCGCAAATCGATGGCCTGTTCTTTACTGGTAGCTCGCGTACCGGTCATATCTTGCATCAGCAATATGCTGGCGACCCTGGTAAAATTCTAGCGCTTGAGATGGGTGGTAATAATCCACTTATTATCAAAGGTGTTAAGGATACCAAGGCTGCGGTTCATGACATCATTCAATCGGCTTATATCTCATCAGGTCAACGTTGTACTTGTGCACGTCGCTTGTATGTGGAGAAAGGCGCCGAAGGTGATGCGCTATTAGCTCAACTGGCTGAAGCCGTTAAGCAGATCAAAGTGGGACCGTGGAACGCACAGCCACAGCCATTCATGGGATCTATGATTTCAGAAACTGCGGCCAAAGGTATGGTTGAAGCGCAGCGTAACTTGGTTAACCTAGGTGGTACGGCGTTGGTGGAGTTAACCCATCTTGAAGCGGGTACAGGTCTTGTTTCTCCGGGCCTTATCGACGTTACCCAAGTGATCGAACTACCAGATGAAGAGTACTTTGGTCCGCTGTTACAAGTGGTTCGTTATACTGAGTTTGATGAAGCGATTAAGCTAGCAAACAATACCCGTTACGGCCTTTCAGCGGGGATATTGGCCGACAGCCGTGATGATTATGACTATTTCCTTGCGCGTATTCGTGCAGGTATTGTTAACTGGAACAAGCAGATCACGGGCGCATCAGGCGCGGCACCTTTTGGTGGCGTAGGCGCTTCAGGTAACCATAGAGCCAGCGCATTTTATGCTGCCGATTACTGTGCTTACCCAGTTGCTTCGGTTGAAGCTGATGCGGTTAGTTTGCCAGCCACGTTAAGCCCAGGCCTAACTGTTTAAGAGAAACACCATGGGGCAGCTTGTTTGAGCTGCGCCATTTTTAAAAGTCGTACACGAAAGATTAATCTCTTTACTCTCGTTGTACTTATATCGTGATAACCACAACTCAGCTGCCATAGCAAAAGACTGAGAGCACGATGCCGTTAAGGAAGAAATTGATGCACACAGATGTAAACCAGTTATTTGCCGCCCTTTGGGACGACTATGTTGAAATGACCCCTTCAGCTGCGAAAGTACACCAGCTTTTGGCTAAGGGTGAGACCATTATCAATGACCATATTGCGCTGCGCACCTTTAACATTGAAAAAGTGAACTTAGGCGTGCTGGCAAAGCACTTTGAGTCCCTTGGCTATGTTGCCTGCGGTGATTATAATTTTGAAGCGAAAAAGCTCAAAGCTAAGCATTTTGAGCACCCAGATCCAAAACAGCCTAAGGTATTTATCTCTGAGCTGATGGTTGAAGCCTTTAGTCCTGAACTACAAGCGACTGTGAAAGCCTTGGTTGAGCAAGTTGACGTTGCAGCGACCCATGCTGAAAACTTCCTCTATTCGGGTCGTCATTGGGAACTCGACTACAGTACTTATGAGGCCTTACTGGCTGAAAGTGAGTACGCGGCTTGGGTTGCTGCATTTGGTTACCGCGCTAACCACTTTACGGTATCGATTAACCATTTACCTGGTTACAACACGATTTTAGAAGTCAATGAAACCCTAAAACAGGGCGATTTTGTCTTAAATAGTGTCGGTGGTGAAGTCAAAGGTTCTGCAGAAGTCCTGCTTGAGCAGTCGTCGACGATGGCAGATAGAATCACTGTTGACTTTAAAGACGCTCAAAAGGCGATTCCAAGCTGTTTCTATGAGTTTGCACTGCGTTACCCTCAAGCTGATGGTGAGTTGTACACAGGCTTTGTGGCAGCCTCTGCTGACAAGATTTTTGAGAGCACTAATAACGGTTAATCCGAGTGAGTGAATTTCGTTAGAAAGCCGATGCGGTCGCATCGGCTTTTTTATGGGTGTTTTTTACCACAGAGCCAACTTAAACTGATTGGTATTACTTGAGTGTGAGTGAGGCGCTTAACGCGTGCCATTGGCAACCTTACAGCTTATTAAAGGTCAGTTCGATTTTTAAACCACTTAAGTGAGTGCTGTGATCAAACTTCAGTCCAATTTCATATTGCTCGGCGATATCTTTAACAATAGAGAGACCGAGCCCATGGCCCATGATCTCTTCATCTAAACGCCTGCCTCTATGGGTAAGTAGAGTGAGTTCGTCGCTGGCAACGCCCGGCCCATCATCTTCAATGACAAGGGTTAGGGTATCGTCATGGTTGACCACACTGACTTGCACCACAGTTTGTGCCCATTTATAAGCGTTATCCATTAAGTTACCGATAAGCTCCATGCCATCTTCGCGGTGAATTGGCAGCCTAGACACTGTGGTTGAAAGCTCAAACTGGCAGTTAATCGTTTTGGCACTGTGCACCTTAGCCAATGTTTGAGATAGATCATGCAGATCTTTAGGCAGTTGCAGCTGTGCGGCTGGTAGCATATCGCCGGTAATTCTCGCTGCGGCCAGTTTGCGCTCAATCATCTTATGCACTTGGTCGAGCTGTTTTTGCAATGCTATTGCGCTGTCTGGATCTTTGAGCCCAAGAGCTTCGACTTGCTGCTGCATCACTGCCAGCGGTGTTTTTAGCCCGTGGCTTAAGTTGCCTAAGTTATTGCGACTGCGTTCCATCTGTTTGCTGGAATACTTGAGCAATTCATTATAGGTGTCGGCTAATGGCGTTAGTTCTGGCGGAATTTTCGTCGCATCCAGTGCGGTGATCTCGCCCTCACGCAGTTTGACCAGTGCGTGTTGCATGTCGTTTATCGGTTTAAAAGATTGCCTGAGCACCAAAAATATCCCCGCTATCATGGCTAATAACATTGCGAGGTTTACGCTTAATTTTGTGCCATATACTTGGGTAAACACCTTTCGGCCAATACTGAGATCTTGGGCTACCGTTAGGGTGGCGTTTTGGTGGGCAGCTTGGTTGCTTAGCCCTAAAGAGAGCAGTTGGATATCATGATTTTGCGGGCCTTTTGTCTGCCACACCCGAGTTTCTCCTTTATTCAACGACTGGATATTGAGCCGTTGATCCCAAAGTGAGCGCGAGCGCAGCTCCACACCTTCCATATTTAGCTGGTAGTAGCGACCAGAATAAACGGGATTGTAGAAACCAGAAAGTTGACTTTGATCTATGCTGATGTCGCCATTCTCGACATTAATGGCGAGTAACACTTGCTCCAAATCTTCCTCAAGTCGGTCTATGATTGAGTCATGAAAGGCTTGCCTGAGCATAGATTCGAAGAAGGCGATGGCAATAAATGTTGAGATAATAACTAAGCCTGTTAACCACAGGCTTAGTTTAGTCTTAATCGAGATCATTGTTTCAAGCCGTGAAAGATATAACCTTGGCCTCGTCGAGTTTCAATCGCAGTTTTACCCAGCTTCTTACGCAGATGGGTCACGTAAACCTCAACCACATTACTCTCTTTTTCATCATCAAATTGATAAAGTTTGTCGGTAAGCTGTGCTTTGGAAAGTAATTTTTTCGGTGACATAAGGAATATTTTAAGTAGCCGAAACTCCATCGCGGTGAGTTCAAAGTGATTGTCACCCACAGTCACGCTCTGCTGTCCCTCATCCAAGGTGACCCCTTCAAAGCTCAGTTCTTTTGAAGGCGTACTGGCTTTGCCATGCGCGCGCTGTATTAACGCATGTATACGGGCTAACAACTCTTGGGTATGGAAAGGCTTACCTAAATAGTCATCAGCACCAGCATTGAATCCCTCAACCTTTTCATGCCACTGACTGCGAGCGGTTAACATGATGACAGGCGTATTGATACCTTGGTTGCGCCAACGCTCTAGCAATTCTAAGCCATTGCCATCAGGCAGGCCAATATCCAAAATAACGCAGTCATAGTTGGTTTCTTTAAGCAGATAGTCTGCTTCAGCAGCTCTGTCGGTAACATCGGTGACATAACCTGCTTGCTTTAACTGTTTTTCCAGCTCTTCCACTAATAGTGCGTTGTCTTCAACCAGCAGCAATTTCATTGTCTGAGTGTACCTTCAAGTTCATTCTCGTTATCAACTGGTGTGGCCTGCGAGGAGGTGCCAGGGTCCAGAACATCGAGTGAGAGTTTATATGACAAAGATAATACTACTTTTCAACGGGCTGATGTAAAGCAGATTAATTTTGTGGTGGATTATAGTGATTGGTATTACTTACTGTTCGTGTCATGACAGGTTAATGGCAACTGTTGGTAGCTTTGAAGTTGACCGGTTGCCGCATCAATACTGAGTGATACTAGCTCGCCTTCAAGGGTTTTAAGTCGTAGGTCGTAGCTCCAGCGGCCTTGAGCTTGATATAGATGGGCGTCAATTAATTTTCCTGCACAGTATTGCTGTACATGCACCAAGGTTAGATCTAGAGAGAGGATTTTACCTTGGCTAACCAGTTTTTTAGCTTGGTTATGCTCAAGCTCAATAGAGGTCGACGCATAGCTTGTGCCCAGTAAGATCAATGTTAGGACAGTGGTGCTAATAAGAGAGATAAAATTCACTAACGCTATCCTAAAAAAAATGGCCTGACTAGATGTCAGGCCACTTTAGCGAAGATCTATTAAATCTAACTTAATGTACGCTTAGCGAGTACCGTATACCACGATTGTTTTACCGTGAGCTTGAATTAAGTTCTGCTCTTCAAGCATCTTAAGAATACGGCCAACCGTTTCGCGTGAACAACCAACAATCTGACCGATCTCTTGACGAGTGATCTTGATTTGCATGCCATCCGGGTGTGTCATCGCATCAGGTTGCTTGGCTAGATGTAGCAATGTCTGTGCAATACGACCTGCAACGTCTAGGAAAGCTAAGTCACCCACCTTTTGGCTAGTGCTTTGTAAGCGATAAGCCATCTGTGAAGAGAGTTTCATCAAAATCTCAGGGTTTACCTGAATCAATTGCTTAAACTTCTTGTATGAGATCTCTGCGATTTCACAGGCTTGTTTAGCGCGAACCCAAGCAGTACGCTCGGCTTGCTCTTCAAACAGACCTAATTCACCGATAAAGTCACCCTGATTTAGGTAAGAGAGAATCATCTCTTTGCCTTCTTCATCTTTAATCAAGACGGCAACAGAACCTTTAACGATGTAGTACAAGGTATCAGAGTCTTCACCAGCATGGATCAGAGTGCTTTTGGCTGGATACTTATGAATGTGACAGTGTGATAAAAACCATTCCAAAGTTGGATCAGGTTTTGGCTTACCAATCAGAGCCATGCCTATGTTCCTCGACTGATTAATGTAAATACAAGAATATGCTAAATAAGCAGATTACGTCAATTAAGTGGGAAAAACCTCGCGAGAGATCAAAGTTTGCAATAAATATGCAATCAACAACTCAATAAAACTCAATGTAACTTGCTTTCAATTATGGGAGTTTATTTTGATACATTAGTAATATATGTCAACTAATACCGTTAAAAGCCCACGTTATTTAACCGACAATGCTGCGTAAATCACATCTAACTTGTTTACTAAATCACAGTTTGCCGCACACACAATGGATTTTCATGCACATTAATACGTTTTTTTCTCGACTTGAGGCGCTAATTATTGCTAACGTTATTCTCTAGCGTCATATTTACGGCGTATCTGGGGTCATTTTCCAAGGTTGTGATCAAATTACAATTAGCCAAAAGGCTATGTAGCTTGATGTAGGAGAGCATTAAATCGTGAAAACATCTGTTTGGATTAAAGTTGCAAGCTTGATTGCTGCTATGGCAATCACAAGTCACGCTTGGGCTTTCTCAACTCCTGCGACTGAATCCGCTGCAATGGCTAGTAAACTGGCGCATATCCAGCTCAAAGCTGCTCAGGGAGAGCCTGAAGCCGAATTTTTACTGGGCCTGATGTATCTTTCGGGTCGTTTCGTTGAACAGAACCAGCAACTGGGGGCGCAGTGGGTATCACGGGCAGCGGAGCAAGGTCATGAAAAAGCCGCACAGACTATTGCTGATTTAGCATTTGACGGCAAAATTATTACGAAAGACTTAGCGTTGGCGGAGCGTTGGTATCTGCAGTTAGCAGCCCAAGAGAACAAATGGGCACAGTTTCGTTTAGGTTTTATCTATGCCGCTGGTGGAGAAGGAGTTGCGCGCAATTGTGGTAAAGCAGTGGATCACTTTCTTGCCGTCGGTGATGAGATATCTCTTGGCAATGTGGTGTGGATTTTATCAACCTGTCCAGAGTCAAAGTATCGCAATGGTGATAGAGCATTAGAGATTGGCAAAGGCTTAGTTGAAGCTAACAGCGCCGATCCGACTAATTTAGATAACTTGGCAGCCGCTTATGCAGAAATCGGTGATTATACTGCTGCCATCGACACTCAGCAGCGAGCGATTGAGGCATTGAAGCAGGCCGCTGAGCAGAATCGCTCCAGTGAGTTTGAGTTGAGATTACAAAATTATCAACAGCAGCAACCCTACCGTGAAGTCGTGCCTTTAGGACAGTAATGTTCATTGAGATTAACAATACGCCAGCATTGCAAGATGCTGGCGTTTTTTATGTCTGCTCAATGGTGGCTCTACAGTTGGGCAAGTGCTAAGGCTACGCGCGCAAAATAATCGTGAAACCTTATGGTGTATTTAATGCGTATATTTGTGCTTGAGCGACAAGATGGAGTGTGCTGAAAGAGGGAGTAACTGAGAAAATTCGGGACGTTAGCATACTCAAGGAAACAAACAGATCAAGATGGGGGAATTCACTCCCAAGAGTATACTAACTATCAGTCTTTCGCCTGAAATCCCGATAGCAGTGAGTCTACCCTTAGAGACTTAAATGAATCTTAAGTGTTTGAATTATTCGTTATCCAAATCCAGTAGATGCTGTCTTTTTTCTAATAAGTCACGGATCAATGGCGTTAAAATCAGTTCCATAGCCAGTGACATCTTGCCACCCGGTACCACTAGGGTATTGATACGCGACATAAAGCTGCCATCGATCATTTTTAAGTAGTAGGGAAAATCGACATTGTTAATGCCACGAAAGCGGATCACCACAAAGCTTTCATCTAAGCTAGGTATCGTTTTAGCACTAAACGGATTAGAAGTATCGACAGTGGGAACACGTTGGAAATTGATATGAGTACGAGAAAACTGTGGTGTCATATGGTTAATGTAATCATCCATACTGCGCACAATTGATCCCATCACTTTTTCACGGCTGTGGCCTCTATCGGAGGTGTCTCGAATGATCTTTTGGATCCACTCAAGGTTGACGATAGGCACCATGCCGATAAGCAGATCCACATGCTGGGCAACGTTAACCTCATCAGTGACAACACCACCATGTAAGCCTTCGTAGTACAGCATATCGGTATTATCAGGCAGTGGTCGCCATTGGGTAAAAGTGCCTGGCATCTGGTTAAAGGGCACGGCTTCATCGAAGGTGTGCAGATAGGAGCGTGTATCGCCTTGGCCTGTGGCGCTATAATCACTAAAACACTGCTCTAACCGAGCGAAATCGTTGGCTTCTGGGCCAAAGTAACTGATGTTTTTATTGTCAGTTTGGCCTTGGCGTATCTTCAGCTCCATTTCAGGACGCGTAAAATTGTGAAAGCTATCCCCTTCAATAACAGCGGCATTAATTCCGAGTTGACGGAAGATATGACTAAATGCGGTTGTCGTCGTGGTGGTACCGGCTCCAGAAGAGCCCGTTACGGCAATAATCGGGTGTTTGGCTGACATCTTTTTACCTAAAAAACGCTGAAATTGATGCCAGCACAAGGCATCAGTGAACCCATAGTTATACGGCACACACCCTACACAGGTCAATATTACCGTAGACTTGCCCTCAGGGGCCTAGCCTTTAAATAGGGTGTTCTCTTTGGATCTAATCGCAATTGACTCATCATCTTCGCTGTATTCGACCACTAGGTCATTGCGCGCCAGTGCCGCTCGACATTTGGTGATGGCATTCGTCACAGCCTGATCATCCAATGCGGCGAAGCTACCGTCTTCAGTCTGAGTAAACAGAAACTCTTTGATTAAGCGATCTAAGGTTTCGCTTGGCAATTGTAGTAGTGATTCGTAAGGCACTAACATGGTGATTTATCCGAGTGAATTAAAAAGCTGACAATACGTTTTTCTAAATAGTAGCGGGGACGAAAAGGAGTACCACCATCAATAAAACCCACATGGCCGCCATTATTGTGCAATTCATAAGTGACTGCTGGGGCTAATTGTGAATTGGCTGGGATCACTTCATCATTCATAAAAGGGTCATCCTTGGCGTGCAGCACTAAGCAAGGGCGAGTGATCTGACTTAAAAACGGCAAGCCACTGGCCCGATGATAATAATCTTCCACACCATTAAAGCCGTGGAGCGGGGCGGTGATCTTATCATCAAATAGATGGAAGGTGCTCAGCTGCGCGACTTCATCATTGCTAACGGGCATGAGTGCAGTCAATTGTGGATTGTTTAGCTTATCGCGTACTTTTTGTTGCAACTGCTTGATTAAATGGCTTTGGTAAACTTTAGAAAAGCCTTTCTTAAGACGTGTTGCGCAAGCAGCAAGATGCAATGGTGCAGAGACCACCACAGCGCGTTCGATTAGTGAGGTTTCGCCCCGTTCGCCTAAATATTTAGTCAGTACATTGCCGCCCAAACTATAACCAACGGCCAGTAATGCTGAGCTTGGGTGCTGCTGTTTGAGCATCGCCAAGCAGGCATGCAGATCTTGGGTGTCACCACTGTGGTAGCTTCTGGCCAATCGATTACTTTCACCGGAGCAGCTGCGATGATGATGAACCACGGCGCTTATCTGCTGTTGGGCTAAATCTTGCAGCAGGCGTCTGGCGTAATGGGAGTCGCTGCTGCCTTCAAGGCCATGCACTAGCACCACAATGGGCGCACCAGTTTTAGGCTGGCTTAGCCAATCTAAATCGATAAAGTCACCATCTTCAAGTTCAAGCCGTTGGCGGGTTAGGGGTGGTCTGTCCACCTTAGTCAGTACGGGTAAGATCGTTTGGACATGGGGATTTTTAGCCCACCAAGGTGGCGAAAAGTATGGCTTTATCATAATTGGCTATTGCTGAAAATTAAAACGTGTGTTTAATTGTTGAATGAGTCGCTAGTGTAACATAGATTTATCAACTGGCTTTTTCATCTACATAGCACATCAGATTAGCCGACTTTCCTAAATAAAAACCTCAAACAGGGGAGATGATGAAACGAAGAACATTTCTGACTAGCGCACTGGTGGGCACAGGTGCATTAGCGCTTGGGGTTAATCTCTATTCACCGTCTCACGTTAAGATTAGTGAAGCCTTAGATGAGCAGCATCGACTGCTGTTTAGTTTATTGATCCCGGTATTTCTTGATGGTGCACTGCCTGAAATTGAATCTCAGCGTATCGTGGCACAGAACCAAACCATAGAAGCAATCGTGGCAACCATGGGGTTGTTGCCTGATGATAGCCGTGCAGAGCTGGAAGAGTTACTTGAGTTATTGGAATCTCGTTTAGGATTACTGTTATTAACTGGCAGTATGACGCCGTTATTAATGCGCCGTCCGGCTGAATTGGTTGAGATGTTAGAGCGCTGGCGTGCTAGCTACCTAGATATGATGATCACCGCCTATCAGGGGCTGCGTGAATTGGTGATTGCCAGTTATTACTCTAGCCCCGAACACTGGACTCGACTGAATTACAATAAACCCACATTTTTAAATTAAACCTTTTGCGTATTGCTCATTAAAACAAGCAGACCATGGTCTGTTGATAAGTGGTTGAATATAAAGGTTGGAGGAAGTCTGTTGGCCATACAAGATCCGATACAACAAGGTTTAGCCTCAGGTTGGAAGCACATTGATGCGAGCCAAGTGACGCAGGCGCAGACCCTAGAAGCTGATGTCGTGATTGTGGGCAGTGGCGCTGGTGGTGGTGTCGCCGCAGAGATTCTCAGTGAGGCGGGGCTATCGGTGATTATCATCGAAGGTGGACCGTTAAAGTCATCTGAGAGCTTTAATATGGAGGAGCGCCGCGCTTACCCCAATCTCTATCAGCAGGCCGCGTCAATGAAGACCAAAGATAAGGCGATTGGGATCTTTCAGGGTCGGGCCGTAGGTGGCTCGACCACTGTCAACTGGACCACTTCGATCCGTACTCCTCAAAATGCCCTCGAGTACTGGGCAAAAGAGAAATCTATAACGGGTCTGTCTGCTGAGTCACTCAAGCCTTGGTTTGAAAAGATGGAGCAGCGGCTCAACATTAGCGAGTGGGCTTATGAGCCCAATCGGAATAATTTGGCATTAAGGCAAGGTTGTGAAGCCTTAGGCTGGGATTTTACCGTGATTAAGCGTAATGTGGCAGGCTGCTGGAACAGCGGTTATTGCGGCATGGGCTGCCCAGTTAATGCCAAACAATCTATGCTACTCACGACGATCCCTGCGGCACTTAATCGCGGGGCGACATTGGTGAGTCGCGCTAAGGTGAGTAAGATTGAGCACACTAACGATAAGGTCTATGGCCTTAAAGCTCAGGCGTTGAGCGAGTCGTTAAAACCCACAGGCGTGGAGCTGTTGTTTAAAGCTAAGCATTACATCTTGAGTGCTGGCGCTATCCATACGCCGACCTTGATGATGCGCTCAAAGCTGCCCGATCCATACTATATCTTGGGTAAACGTACCTTTTTACACCCAACGTTACTCAGTGGTGCCATGTTTAATGATCCTATTAATGGTCATGCTGGTGCCCCGCAATCAATCTATTCTGATCAGTTTGTTTGGCAAGATGGTGCTGAGGGTGAACTGGGTTACAAATTGGAAGTTCCTCCGGTGCATCCGATTTTAATTGCCTCAAAAACATTAGGCTATGGTCAGAGTCATGCAGAGCTCATGGCCAAGTTTAATCAGTTACAGGTCACTATTGCCTTAGTGAGAGACGGGTATCACCCTGATAGCCAAGGTGGTCAGGTGAGGCTAACAGACAGTGGTTTTAGTTTAGATTATCCGCTCACGGATGCTTTTTGGCATGCGGCTCGGCGCGCCTTTGCTAGCATGGCAGAGTTACAATTTGCGGCTGGTGCAAAGCAAGTACTTCCTATCAGCGAGGGGATGCCCTACTTGTCGAGTTGGACTGAGGCAAAGAAGGCGATTGCCGAGATGGATTTGGCACCACTTAAGACAGTGGTTGCCTCGGCACATGTGATGGGCGGTTGCCCTATGGGGGAAGATACTAAAACGGCCATGGTCGATAGTGAGGGCAGTAGCCACTATTTCGATAATCTATCTGTGATGGACGGCTCGCTGTTTCCAACCAGCCTTGGGGCAAACCCACAGTTATCCATTTATGGTATCACGGCCAAAAACGCGAGTTTACTGGCGCAAAGATTAACCGCTAAACCTCAGTAGCAGCAATTTGTAGTTCACTGAGTTGTGATAACTCTACGCCGAAAAGAGACAGGTAGCGAGGCAGGTTTTGCTCGCGACTCTCATCGGGCAGCTGCCTAACTTTATGCAGAATCAGCGCTTGTGCCTTACGTTCTAGCATCAGTTCGACATCGAGCATCTGTTGGTATTCGCTGTCGGCCAGGTTGCATTTGCTTAGCTTACGCAATTTACGGTAAGGCTTAAGCACTTTCTCTTCCCAGCTATCTATCTGCGTAAAGAGTTGCTCCCAAGCTTGAGTGCTTAATCGATAGGCTTGCCCGTCAAGCCAGGTCGCTAACAGCAATAAGTTAACATTCACACCATAGTCATCTTGCAGTTGCAGATAACCTCGCTGTCCGTTGGCATATAAGGTATCGCACTCTTGCCATAGTGACAGGTCAAATTGATTTAAATAGGTCATGTCAGCTTCCTTGTTGAACCCCTAATACAGATTAGCTTAACTCAGCTTTAACGCTTTGCTCAATGGCTTCAATCTGCTCTTGTAACTCTAACCATTCCATTTCACTCTCTTCGAGCGATTGGGTTAAGGTGGTGCGTTCACTAAGCACTTGGGTTAATTTAGGCTTATTATCAGCATCGTACAAACTGGTGTCGGCGAGCATATTTTCTAATTCGCTGAGGCGTTCACTGCATTGCTGCTGTGCTTTTTCGAGTTTGGTTTGTATTTTTTTAAGTGGCGACAATTTTTGGCGTAACTCTGCTTCGAGACGCTTTTGTAGTTTTTTATCTTGTGCTGGCGTGGCATCCACAACCGACTCAGACTTATTAGCGCCCTTGGCAGCATCGAGTAACCACTGATGGTAATCATCGAGATCGCCGTCGAAGCTGCGGACTTCACCCTGATCAACTAGGTAGTAGTCACTGCAACTAAGGCGTAGCAAGTGTCTGTCATGCGACACGATAATCATGGCGCCCTCAAACGATTGCAGCGCCATAGTTAGCGCATGACGCATCTCTAAATCTAAGTGGTTAGTCGGTTCATCGAGCAGTAATAGGTTAGGGCGTTGCCATACCAGCAGAGCCAGTACTAGACGAGCTTTTTCACCGCCAGAGAAGGGGCGCACGGGCGCTAATGCCATATCACCATTAAAGCCATAGCCACCTAAAAAGTCTCTTAGCTCCTGCTCTCTATGGGTGGGTGCCAGTCTAACTAAATGTTGCAGTGGTGAATCATCGAGGCGCAAAAACTCTAATTGATGCTGGGCAAAGTAACCGATATTTAAACCCGGGTTTGTCTCGTAAACGCCGCTCATGGGTTTAAGTTGTTCGGCCAATAACTTTATCAGTGTCGATTTACCTGCACCATTGCGTCCAAGCAAACCGATACGGGCACCCGGAACTAGGTTGAGGTGTACATGGTTCAAAATTGGTGTGTCGTTGTAACCCACCGACACCTGTTCCATCTTAACTAGTGGATTAGGCAGGGCATCGGGTGCTCTAAAGGCCATATAAAAAGGGCTGTCGGCTTTGGATGGCAGCAGGTCCGCCATGCGCTCTAGCGCTTTTAAGCGGCTTTGGGCTTGCTTTGCCTTACTGGCCTTATAACGGAAGCGGTCAACAAAAGACTGCATATGAGCCCGCTCTTTTTGTTGTCGTTCAAAGGCAACTTGTTGCTGGGCCATACGCTCGGCACGGATACGTTCAAAGGCACTGTAGTTACCTTTGTAGTAGTTCAGCTTGTGGTGTTCAACATGCACAATCTCATCCACAATCGCATCAATAAAGTCGCGGTCGTGACTGATCAAAATGAGCGTACCTTGATAGGCCTTAATCCACCCTTCGAGCCAATACATGGTATCTAAGTCTAAATGGTTGGTTGGCTCATCGAGTAGCAACAACTCAGAGCGGCACAGTAGTGCCTGGGCTAAGTTGAGGCGCATACGCCACCCCCCCGAGAAACTCTTCACGGGATTTTTCTGTTCGGTGTCACTAAAGCCCAAACCTGCCAATAAGCTTGCTGCGCGAGATTGAATGCTATAACCGCCAATGGCGTCAATCTTGCCATGTAGCAAGGCTATGTCATGACCATTGTCATCGAGCTGAGCTTGATGCAGGGCTTGCTCAAGTTGACGATACTCTCTGTCCCCATCGATCACATATTCGATGGCGCTCACTTCAAGCGCTGGCGTTTCCTGTGCGACGGTGGCTATCTGCCAACCCGCTGGTACGCTGAATTCACCTTTGTCCAGGCTCAAATGACCGAGAATCAGTGCCAACAAGGAGGATTTTCCTGTGCCATTAGCGCCAACCAACCCCACTTTGTGGCCGGGATAAATCGTCAGTGAGGTTTCATCCAAGAGAGTCTTGGTGCCACGAATCAGTTGCGCTTGAGTAATGGTGATCATTGAGGTCGGCTTGCTACTTGGGTGGAGATAATAGGGAGGGGATAATAGCGTAAAGTCGGCTATTTAGGCCACTATTTAGGGGGATTATTGGGGTCTTTTTGGCAAAGCTGTGGCAAAATGGCGGCAATTGACAACCCATTTATCATCACAGGTTAATCACAACGTGAGCAAAGTCAGAGTAAAGAAGCGTTTCGTCGCGGGGGCAAAGTGTCCTCAATGCAAGGCAACCGACAGTATTGTGTTGTTCAAAGAGCAAGGTGTCGAAACCGTAGAGTGCGTAGAATGTGATTACCGCGATCAGCAAACGGAAGAGCAGGTTGCCGCGAAAGCGACGGGTGATGTGATCGGCGTGTTTAAGCCTTAATTCTCTCTGCGCAAGTCAGAGTGCTAGGCCCTATGCATGGTGGCTAGCACTCGCTCGTTTAGTTAATCTTTAAACCCATCTTGTAGAAATAGATGGCGAGTCTGATTAAATCTCGCCTCTTCGGCTTGAATAAAATCGATAGCCAGTTGTGCGTTTTCTTGGCGGAATTTGTCAAGCTTAGCAATTTCGTACTCATTCATTACGATATTCATCGCCTCTACCGTCCATTCGCATTCCCCCTGGCCTATGCTGACCTCGTCGGGATCATAATGGGTCACCATCCAGTCTTGCAGTTGCTCTGCACTAATCTGTGCCGTCTGCCACTGTTGTAACTGCTCAATGAGGTCTGCTTTGCTGATATTAGCTTTTGTCATGGGTTATTTCGGGTGTTGATTAAAACTGGCGCTAAGGATAACCACTATTGCCGATGAAGGCGATGGCTTTGGCTGAATAATCGCGCCAAAACCATCGTGACTTTGATAACCTAAAACTTGAAGCGCGACACTAGTTCGTTAAGCTGCACCGCCATCTCCCTGAGGTCGCTACAGTCGATAGAGGTTTGTCTGACTACCTCGCTACTGGCGCGTGAAATATCGGCAATCGCGGTCACATGGGGGTTAATTTCGCCCACAACATTAGACTGCTCGCCAGTGGCATTGGCTATCTGCACGCTCATCTCATTCATTACCTTAATATTGTCGGCAATGCTTTGCAGATGCTCACCAGAAGTGGTGGCTTCTTGCTGGCTTTCTTGGCTCAAAGAGGTACTCTGCGCGATGGCATCAACGGCTTCACGGGTTTTAGCCTGTAGTTTTTCAATGATGCTGCGAATATCTTCCGTTGAGGCATGACTGCGAGAAGCGAGCGTACGAACTTCATCGGCCACCACCGCAAATCCCCGGCCTTGCTCACCCGCTCTAGCGGCTTCAATAGCGGCATTTAGCGCCAATAGATTCGTTTGCTCTGACACTGCACGTATTACTTCAAGTACCGTATCGATAGAGTTGACGTCTTCGGCAAGTTGACTAATGGTCTCACTAGTATGGCCCAGTTGATCGCTCATGGTCGAAACACTGTTAATGGTATTTTGCACCGAAAGATTACCGTGGTTGACTGACTCATCAGCCACGTGTGCATTTTGTGCCGCGTTATTTGCACTGCCAGCTATCTCTTCGGCCGTCATGCCCATCTCATGGATAGCGGTGGCCACTTGTTCAATCTTACTGACCTGTTCGTTAATTTCATGTTCCATGTGCTTGGCTTGATTATCTATCCGCTCGACCGCATCGAACAGATCATGTCCGGTTGCTGATACGCTTTGCAGGGTTTTGCTCAAGTAAGTCACAAACTGGTTATAGCCTTTTGCCATGCTGCCGGTTTCGTCTTGGCGGCTGTCATCAAGACGCAGTGACAGATCACCTTCTCCTTCACCTATGGCATTTAGCATCGTCGCTAACTCGCCAAACGGTGCAATGAGACGGTTAATCAGCCAAGTACTGGTGAACATAATAATCAGCGCCAAGACTATGCCCATGAATACTAACGACCAGGTTGCATCATTTAGTGCGCTGTAAAGTTCGCTTTGTGGGATTTCAGCAATCAGGTACCAACCTATAGTGTCGATATAGCGGCTGGCGACCAATGTGTCGACGCCATCTTTGACATATTGCGAGGTGGCAAAACGTTGCTTTGACAGCAATTTTACAGTGTCCATTTCGCCTTGTGCGCTGAGGCTTTTGCCGCCTTTACTGGTGTCTGCATGGATTTTGATCACCCCTTGACCGTCGGTGAGGTACACCAAGCCATTTTCACCTATCTGGTACTGCTTAATATTTTTGGCCAGCGAGTCCAGTGATAGACCCACCCCCGCCACACCAGCAGCTTGGCCATTGTTCTTTACTAAGTAATTGATAAATAGAGTCGGCGTTTGGTTAAGATCGTCAACGTCAATGGCTAAGTCATAATCTTTTCCGCTGGAGAGAAAGCGATAAAACCATTGATCGCGTTCATCATTTTTGGACAAGGTTTTAAATAATCCTTCGTGAGTAAAATAACGACCAGAGGTATTTGAGACTAAAAAAGCGGTGATGGTGTTAAATTTCTGCTTAATATTTACCAGTGATTCGATGATCCCGATATGGGTGTCGTCAGGCTCCCCTTGGGCGAGTAGCCGCTGATAGTTGAGATCGCTTGCCATCACTTTTGATACCGTGATTGGCATGAGTAACTGCGCATCAATATCGTTAGCCACTTCGCCTAATACCGCAGGCAGCTCTCGGTTTAGGGTACTGTCGAGAATAATGCTACGGCTACTGCTGAGGGCGTATACGCTGATTAAAAAAATGGATAACACGACTGAGGTAATTGTTGCGAGTACAACTTTACGGCGGATATTGAGTTTTACCATAGTACTTTCTCCTTAGGGCCACATAAGTATAGAAAAGAAAAAGCAACTCTGTAGGTGTCTTTTACAATAGAAACAGCTGATTAATCGCCACACTATGGTCAGTGCGGCTTACGTTGTGCTGCGGCCAAGTTAAGCCGTGAAGCTTAGGTGAACTTGGTGAACTTGTGGTGACGATCGCAACAGTTGAAAAATTGATGTGTAATAGATGTTGAAGAGGTTGCGTCATTGCTGCGCTCGCGGTAGTTTGGTGTGTTTTTTTCTTGGAACACACAAAATGAATAATAAAGTTACCGCTAACACAAGTACGGGCTTTCCGCGTATTTTTTGGATAGCCAATGGTGTTGAGCTGTTGGAGCGCGCAGCGTATTACGGGGTGTTTATCGTTATCACCCTTTATTTGTCGCGTATTTTAGGCTTTACCGACGTAGAAGCCGCATGGTTGGCCGGTTCCTTCTCGGCAGGTCTCTATTTCTTACCCACCTTCAGTGGGGCATTGGCCGACAAAATTGGTTTTAGGGGCGCGCTACTGCTGGCCTTTGGTTTGTTGACCATAGGTTATGCCTCGCTTGCTATCTTCCCTATGCTTATTGAAACACAAGGGCTGGTGGAATACGGTAAAGAGACGGTGTATCACGGCTTACGTGAGGCAGATATTCGCTGGGCAATTGTACCAATTTTGATTGTTATCATGATAGGTGGCTCGTTTATTAAGGCGGTGATCACCGGAACCGTTGCCTTGTCGACCACGACAGAGACCCGCGCCAAGGGTTTTTCTATCTTTTACATGATGGTCAATATCGGTGCGTTTTCAGGGAAAACTGTGGTAAAGCCGTTGCGTGAATCTATGGGTGACTTAGGTTTAATAAACCTTAACTATTTCGCCGCCACCATGACCTTCCTTGCATTTATCAGTATCTTCTTGTTCTTCAAGAGCACCGAGCAAAGTCGTTCGAGTAAGAGCTTAGGCCAAATCTGGCAAGCCTTGGTCAAAGTACTTGGGAATGGACGCCTTATTTCATTAACCGTCATTATTTCAGGCTTTTGGATGGTACAGCACCAACTGTACGCGACCATGCCTAAGTATGTGTTGCGCATGGCGGGTGAAGGTTCGTCTCCCTCTTGGTATGCCAACGTAAACCCCTTGGTGGTCTTTTTGTCTGTTAGCCTTATCACGGCAATGATGGCCAAACGCAGTGCGCTGTCGTCAATGACCATAGGTATGTTTATTATGCCAGTATCGGCACTTTTGATGGCTTCGGGTAATATGTTTGACCCCGCTGCCACCATACTTGGCATGCACCCTATTGCGGCGATGATGATCATAGGTATCGTTTTCCAAGGCTTAGCCGAGTGCTTTATCTCGCCACGCTTTTTGGAATACTTTTCACTACAAGCACCTAAAGGTGAAGAGGGACTTTATTTAGGTTTCTCACACCTGCACTCATTTATCAGTTCTCTATTGGGCTTTGGTTTATCAGGTTACTTGTTACAAGCTTACTGCCCAGATCCGCGTACTTTTAGCGACCATGCCGCGTGGGTTGAGGCCTCATCCAATGCGCATTACATCTGGTATGTGTTTGCTGCCATCGCCAGTTTATCAGCCGTGTCGTTGATCATTTATGGCGCTGTGATTAAACGCATGGATGCTAAAGACAGTGATAGCGACAACGATGAGGGCGAGTTAGTTACCGCATAAACGCCCGACCAATGAGCCCCTAGCACAGCAATAACGCTTTCTAGGGGCTTTTGTTTTACACGCTCTTTTCCCTCGCAGGTAAAACATTGCTATAATCGCCGCCTATATAGGGCAAGGCTTAACGCATGCGAACGCGATGCAGTTAGGCGTGCCTCCTAACATGCTTAACATTCGATTTGCCGAGCCTAGATTGATTAACATTCAACAAGGCTCTGTATGATCCGACTAGGAAAATACCGTGAGCCAAGCCACCCCAAACACTGACACTGCATTTAACAGCCTGCCGTTAAAGCCTGCGTTACTCGATACGCTAACCACCATTGGCTTTGAGTCGATGACACCGATCCAGGCTCAGAGCTTGCCCGCCATTCTTAATGGCGAAGACGTGATTGGTCAGGGGAAAACAGGGTCAGGTAAAACGGCCGCGTTTGGCCTAGGTTTGCTTAACAAACTCGATGTGAAGCGTTTTCGTATTCAGGCGTTGGTGATGTGTCCAACCCGAGAACTGGCCGACCAAGTTGCGGCGGATCTGCGTACCTTGGCACGTGGTATCCACAACATCAAGATTTTAACCCTGTGCGGCGGTGTGCCTATGGGGCCACAAATCGGCTCGTTAGAGCATGGCGCACATATTATTGTGGGCACTCCTGGTCGTATTATCGATCATTTAGATCGTCGTCGTTTAGATCTTGAAAACGTTAACATGTTAGTGCTTGATGAAGCCGATCGCATGCTAGAGATGGGTTTTCAAAAAGAGCTCGACGCCATCATGCTTGAAGTGCCGCGTGAGCGTCAAACCTTGCTATTTAGCGCCACTTTCCCGGAGCAGATTCAAACCATTAGTGAGCAGTTTTTAGTCAATCCTGTCATGGTAAAGGTTGAAGGTAAGCATGACGGTAACACGATTGACCAACATTTTTATGAGTGTGGCAACAACAATGACCGTATGAAGGCATTGCGTCTTTTGCTGCTGCAACATAAACCAGAAAGCGCCGTGGTATTTTGCAACACTAAGCGTGAAACCAAAGATGTTGCGGCCAAACTGACTAACGATGGTTTTAGCGTGGTCGCCCTTCACGGTGATTTAGAACAGCGTGATCGTGACCAGATGCTACTGCGTTTTGCTAACAAGAGTGCCAGCGTAATGGTGGCCACTGACGTGGCAGCACGCGGACTCGATATCGATGCACTGGACATGGTGGTCAACTACCATGTTGCCTACGACACTGAAGTGCACATTCACCGTATTGGCCGTACTGGCCGCGCCGGCAGCAAAGGCGCAGCGCATACCTTCTTTAATCATGAAGATGCTTACAAAATTGCACTGCTTGAAGATGAAATTGGCCGTGACATCATTGGTGAAGCACTGCCAAGTGAATATCTATTAGATACGTATCCACCGCAGCCACGCATGGTCACGATTCAAATTGACGGTGGTAAGAAAAACAAAGTACGTCCAGGCGATATCTTAGGTTGTCTAACAGGTGATAACGGTATCGAAGGCACCGAAGTGGGTAAGATTAAGATCACTGAATTCCGCTCTTATGTTGCCGTTGATCGTAAAGTGCTGAATAAGGCACTTAACAAGATCACTAAGGGCAAGCTTAAAGGTAAGAGCTACCGTGCATGGGAACTGCGTTAATTTATCGCTTTAGCTAGCGATTGGCTTAATTAGCTATCACGTTATTTCGAAAAGGAGCTAACTCACGTTAGCTCCTTTTTTGTTGTTTGCTGTTTTTACGTTTGGCATGAGTCGCGGCAGGCAGCATTTTTATTTATTGAAAGTCTTTGAAGGTCGAATCTTCGCTGTGATACCAATCAGTATAAAGATGTTATCGCTCAGCGAGCATTTAGCACTTGCTTAACGGCTTCTTCTTTAAATTCTGGGGTATATCGTTGTCCACTCATAAACATATCTCTTATGCAAAAAGCTTAGGTGAAATTTGTCCATAAGACTCGGGGCGGTCCATTTCACCTTAGCTCGGTGTCCAAAAGTATTGGGGCAGATCAGTAAAGCTGATTGCAATATAAAAACTGAAGAAATATGGGAAAAGGATTTACTCCACAAAAATCAGCCGCATTATGAAGTTTATAAAAACAAGAAAAATTACGACAAAGGTAAGCGTGATAGGGCAGTTTGGGAAGATGGCAGACTAACAGAATAATTATGACACCCAAGATTCCTGGCTACTTACAACTTCACCTATGACAACAATGGCAATCGATTAACTGGAGACGGGGTTAGTTTAAGTTACAATGACCAAAACAAACCGCTCACAGTGGTGCGCAACGGCACAACCAGTACCTTTAGTTATGACGCCAATGGTAATCGCTATAAACAGGTGAAAAAAACGGGTAGTGTCACTACTACAACCTATTATGTTGGCAGCTTTGAACGTGAGGTGACGCTCAGCAGCACAATAGATAAAACTTATATTGGTGATCACACTATCAAGATGAAGGCGCATATTGGTAGCTTAGGTAATCAATCCCCGTTTCAGCACGTGCTAAGAGATCGCCTCGGTAGCGTTGATACCTTAGTCGATGGTAAAACTGCTGCAGTATTGCAGCATCGAGGTTACGATGTGTTTGGTCGGCCGCGGGATATTGCTGCAGGCAATAACTTGTTAGCTAGCTGGCAAGGTGTGACTAAAGGTTATACAGATCATGAACATTTAAACGAGCAACAACTGATTCACATGAACGGTCGGGTGTACGATTACAACGTCGGCCGTTTCCTGAGTGTCGACCCCTTCTTGCAGTTCCCTGAGAACAGCCAGAGTGCGAATCCTTACTCTTATATCCTCAATAATCCGATGTCTGGGGTGGATCCTACGGGGTACATAACAGAAATTACAATGTGTCCCCCAAAACCGACTTGTGATGCCCCTAAAGCTCCTGAGGATAGAAGTGGGGATAAAAATAAATCCAGGAAAGGCAAAGCTGAAAAAGAGAAATCTAAGCAACAAGGCAAACCTAACGTTACCTCCGGCAAGATTAATATAACTGTTTGGGGGCAGAAAACAGCAAAGTCAAAAGATGTTGGTCGTCAACTATCCCATTACGGCGACTTGTCACAGTCATATCAACTGCCTAATTTCGTCAAAGATATGGCTAGATTCTGTGATGTTTACCCGTGTAGAGGAAGTGGAGAAATAGAGTCATCATTATTCTTCGATGACTTGTTGGGGTTAGGTTTAAAAAGCATGATATTCTTACCTATGAGAGCTGTAGGTACTCATGCTGATGATCTTATTACAACTGGTATAAGACTTCCCAGCTTTCCAAATAGAGGAAGTTTTAATCTACTAAATAAGACTGGAAGGTTTTACCCAAATATACCAGATTTAAGAACCGGAAAATCTATAATATTCCCAACAGGGCACCTTCAAAAAGTAGCCAAATCTCAACGTGTGTCTTGGGGAGCTCAGGAAAGAGGAGCATTCATCAAGCAATCGTACGATAGAGGATATAAAACTCCTCGTGGAGGCTGGGCTGAATATGATATTCATCATATTCGTCCAAGGGAATTTGGAGGTTCAAATGATTTCTGGAATCTAGCTCCAATACAACGGAGAACGCATCAGCAGGAGTTCAATTCATTCTGGAGGGATATGTAAATGGATATGGTAAATGAAATGATAGCCCAGATGAGCAGTTACTGGAGCACTCCTAAAGTAGCTATTCATAGAGGCGCAGAAATTCCTTTCAAGCTTCGTTGCTCATTTTTTGATGGGGTTGAAGAGTATCGGTTATCAGGCATAACAGCTAATTTACCGTTAGAGGCTAAAGAGTTTTATCTTGCAACAGACGGCGCAACTTTGTTTAAAGATGATAAATATGGACAGTGGGGACTCAAAATATATTGTTTAGATGAGATAGCTGATGCTACCAATAGATATCAGAGTGAAAGAATCAGTGATGCTTTAGAGGGGGATTTGATAATCGGAGAGTTTGTCGGTGATTCGGATTATTTATTGCTGCGATGTAACCTTAAGAGTGCTGATTTTGGTTCGGTTGTTATTGTTTCCGCAATAGACTCTCGCATTGATTGGGATGTAGTTGCGGCCGATTTAGGTATTTTTTTACGAAAGTTTAATTCTTTTCAGGGTGACAAATATTGGGAAATCACATAGTAGTATATAGACTCGTTTCACCAGCCTAAATTAGTCTTTGGATAAACCGCTTAAAGAAGGTGGTTTTTTATAATTATTTGATTAAAAGTCTTGCTAACTTACTTTTACCAGCAGAGTCAGCGCCATACTGATGTGGCGCTTGCCTGTTGTAACGCTTATATAGACAGGCATGACAAATCAAATTTAGATAGCTAATGATTTCCTGCATCTTGAACAGCCCCATATTTTGGGGCTTTTTGTTGCCTATAGCTAGTAATTTGACCAGCACCGTGAGCCGTGGCCGCCAGTAGAAGTGATCAGTTGTGATCAGCGGCCTGTGCAATTGACATCAGTAATAATTAACAATAATTAAGACACCCAAGATTCTTGGCTAAATATTGGCCGCTTAACAATTAATAATTAAGACACCCAAGATTCTTGGCTAAATATTGGCCGCTTAACTACGCTTTATTTACCCTTTCCAAATGGTAATTGAAGATGGCCAGATCAAGACAGACAATCGTTAGCCTGGAAGATACGCCTTACTACCACTGCTGCTCTCGTGTGGTGCGTAAGGCATTCTTGTGTGGAATAGATAACTCAACAGGTGAGAATTATGAACATCGGCGCGAATGGGTTGATTCACGCATTCTTGAGTTAGCGACCATCTTTGCGATTGATATCTGTGCTTATGCCGTGATGAGTAACCATCTGCATGTGGTGTTAAAGGTTGATGCTGATAAAGCACAAAAATGGTCAGATAAAGAAGTGCTTATACAGTGGCACAAGGGCTTTAAAGGTACGTTACTCACGCACAAATACCTTGAAGAGGAAGACCTTAACCAGTTTGAACTTCAAACGGTTAATGAATGCATTACCGAATACCGTAAACGCTTAATTGATATCAGTTGGTTTATGCGTTCACTCAGTGAGCCCATCGCCAGAATGGCCAACAAAGAAGATAAATGTACCGGTCGCTTCTGGGAAGGGCGCTTTAAGTCTCAAGCATTACTTGATGAAGCCGCAGTTTTAGCCTGTATGGCTTATGTTGATTTAAACCCCATTCGTGCAAAAATGGCCGTCACCCCCGAAACTTCTGATTACACCAGTATTAAACGACGTATACATTCAGCAATGAAAGGCGAGCAACCAACAGAGCTATTACAGTTTGTGGGTAATGAGCGACTCAATATGCCTAACGGGCTCATGTTCAGTGTCAAAGACTACATAGTTTTAGTTGAAGATACAGGTCGGATTATTCGAGAAGATAAACGTGGCGCCATTAGCTCAAGCAGCCAGGATATACTGAATAGGCTAAACATCCCCGCAGATAATTGGCTTAAAATCACTACAGAGTTTGGTGCATTATTTAAAGGTGCTGTAGGTGCACTACCTGCCTTAACCGAATACTGTGAGCATTTAGACCGAAAACGACGACAAGGCGCGGCAAATTGCCAGCGCTGGCTGTGCGCTTAAGTCATAATCCCCAATCAAATTATAATTCACCTTATACTTGATTGTTATCAAGTCTTTCTGCTGTGTTGAATATCTTACGTGACCATAAATTACTCATTTAACGATAAGTTTTTAGCCATATCGATAAAAATTGATGAGCTGTTCCACATCGATCGTAACCCTCGCCAAAGCCATGAAAACGAGTTATGTTATTTTAAAAAAATGGGTGGCTTAGTTTTTGGTTTTTGAAAATAAGTCCGGCCAAGGTGTAGACCCATATACCGGACGTACTATTTCCAATAAAGATAGCCACTATCCAATAAAATAAGGAGTTAATATATGGCTTGTCTACAGATTTTGATTGGTCTTATTGTAAGTAAGATTGAGAAAGTTCATGACTATATTCAGATTGTCTTTTCTGATGGTGCTACGCTAAGTATTTTCAATAGTTATGTATATGACTGTGGCTCGGTACTAGATATTGAAGGCATGAAAGTTAAGTCTGTAGAAGAGGTTTGTGATGAAGTTTCAATTACCTTTTCTGACGGTAGCTCTATTTCAATCGGTTTAAAAGATAATGATTACAATGGACCTGAAGCCATGATATTGAAACAGGAAGGGAAGTCTCCGATTGTTTGGAGTTAATTTAATTTTACGCAGAGCACAAGTAATGCCTAGAAACCCATAGTTAATGTGTACTAGCTTAGTTCTGATTTAACAGTTTCCTTGCCTTCGCTGCTGGCCTCATTGAATTGGGGCTTTTTCTTGTCTGAAATTGGGCAATTCGACCAGCAGCCTAGGCAGAGCTTGCCAGTAGAAACGATCAGTGTCTGACAGCAGGACGGGCAGTTTGGGCCAGCGCCGCTAACTGGTGGCACTGGCCCAATTGATCGCTTCTGCTGTTCATGAATGATCACTTCTACTGCTTTGAACTGACCAAGCTGCTGTTAGTCGTGGATAGATTTTAACAAGTTGCTAAAAAATACGGTGCTTTAAATCTGTAAGCGTTTTGGGAGGGGGCGTGTGATTAAAGAGAGTATCAATTAGAGGCTGCATTTCTGTGTGACATATTAATTAAGAGGAATAATTAAGACACCCAAGATTCCTGGCTAAATATTGACCGCTTAACTACGCTTTATTTACCCTTTCCAAATGGTAATTGAAGATGGCCAGATCAAGACAGACAATCGTTAGCCTGGAAGATACGCCTTACTACCACTGCTGCTCTCGTGTGGTGCGTAAGGCATTCTTGTGTGGTGATTAACTATGGGTGGCTTAGTTTTATTGTTATCAAAAAATGCAATTAACGTCAGTGGAAAGTGTTATTTATAATCTAGCACATGAAGGTACGCATACTAGGTATGGGCCTGCACATGATCTAAGATTAAAAGCTATATCATTCGGGGCTGTTGAACAATACAGAGAGCTTTCAAAATGAGACATATAAATTATGTAATTGGTGTGGTTATAATGTCCTGCTTTAATGTGTTTGCAAATGATGCAATTATTATTTCCAGTGAAAATGCCGCAGAATATAATGTTCGTGTCAAGGTGGGATCTAGTGAAATCTATAATATGTATGAAATCAATGTTGTTGTAGGTAGAGTGCCTAGTAAATGGAGTTGCTTGACGCTCAGTAAAGTTGACATCGGTTTTTATAATGAAAAAAATAATGAGCTAACAGCTATAGTTCCATTGGCATTAAACGGCGATGGTGAACTAAAATATAACTTTACTTTACGAAAAGAAAGTATAAAAAATGTTGGTTTCGGGGTTAATTATATAAACAGTTCGAATGACAATAAATGTGAAGAAATTTCTCAAGATGCATTTGTGATTGACTTTTCTGATTGGATTATTCCAGTCATAAACAAATAATTAAGACACCCAAGATTCTTGACTAAATATTGACCGCTTAACTACGCTTTATTTACCCTTTCCAAATGGTAATTGAAGATGGCCAGACCAAGACAGACAATCGTTAGCCTGGAAGATACGCCTTACTACCACTGCTGCTCACGTGTGGTGCGTAAGGCATTCTTGTGTGGTGATTAACTATGGGTGGCTTACTTTTTGGCTTAGTTTTTGGTTTTTTCCTCTGCTTACTTTTTTATTCTAAGATTCTCCTTCACTGCGACCACCGCGATATTTGGGTAAATCATCGGCGATTTTTAACCAAGCCACTTGATTGTCGGTATAGATATGATACTTGGGTGGCACTCGGTTTGGCTCATCTAAGGACGCTATGGTGAGAGTGTAATAGTTAGGATAATCGGTGCTGCGGTAGCTGATACTGGTGCCGCATTGGTTACAGAAACCACGGCGAATGGTGGTTGATGAAGCATATTCCGTTGGCGCTCCCTTAAGCCAAGTGATCTGCTCGACGTTAAAATCCATCCAGCTAACGGCGACTGCGCCAGAGCTCTTTTGGCATTGGCTGCAATGACAGTAATCACTGTCAAACGGCATGGCTGATACTTGATAACGCAGTGCGCCGCAAAGGCAGCCGCCTTGTAATAGGTTGGTTGTTTCCATTGTGCTGTCCTTGATTGTGATTTCACCATAGAGGGGATAGTTCGTTAGTCACTCCTGCACTACCATTCTCTGATAAGTCGCCTTAGTTTCGAGGGTAAACCTCAAGAATTGGAAATTTACTCTCTCCAAAAGCGATGGTGATAGAAAGCAACTCATTCGCTGAAAACTTTCTTTTGAAGGTATGTGGTGTCATTCTTTCACCGTTGGCAAATAGTCCAAGTAGGTGGTTCTGATTTAAAGTACGCTGCCCTGATGCCAAGTTTTCAACTGTCAAAACTGCCCAGCGCTCACCAATTTCATTGCTCATCAGTACGGTGTTTATTACTTTAAAATCGCTGATATCAGGTTGAATGTTATTGTCATTGGGGAAGGATGATTGAAAGCTACCCGACACACTTCTATCAAGGGTCAAAATGTCATCAGCCGCTTGCGCTGTGCCAGATAGCAATAGAATCGTTAAAAAAATATGCTTTAGCATTGTGTTCTCCAATAGGGTTGTAGTGATTTCAGTCAGGTTGCAACGATGTGAGTGTTTACTCGACTTCTAGGTCAAAAACGACCGTAATCGACGCGGAAAAATTGATCGTGGCTTGAAGGTATCGTCCTGGAGCTAGATCGTCTGCATCAATCTTTGAGCCAGCCACTTCGATACGTTCAACATTACTGTAGGCGCTATAACCATAACGACTGCTACTATTGCTTGAATTGATACTGTAAATCTTACCTAAGGTTGCTCCAAAAGCGTTTGCTAATGCTGCGCCCTTTGTCTTTGCATCTTCCACTGCTAATGTTGTCGCTTGATTTTTGAGTGTGGATGAGTGGATGGATAATAGTTTGATGTCTTCTATCTCATTAATACCGACACTTAAAGCAAAGTCGATAAACTCATTCATCTGTGCCAGTTCACTGAGCGTTACTTTCAGGGTTCGGGTAGCAACATAGCCTGCAATGACTTCTAGGCCTTCATCTGTGTAGTTTACATGTGGCTCGGTGAGCAGACTTGAGGCTGAGACGTTATCGTCATTAACGTTAAATTTATCTAGACCGTTGAGCAACGCATTGACTCGTTTATCAACCTCTTTTTTTGCTGCTAATGCATCATCTTGGACGCTGCTGACTTCAAACGTTATTTTTGCCATATCGGGTTTAGTGATAATTTGGCCAGCACCATGAACGACTATATGTCTATGATTGGGTAGGCCCGAGTTCGCCATAGCGCACAGCGAGGTAAGGCATAATATTATTAGGCTTATATATTTCATATTATAAATCCATGTATTGACGTTATTGCATCAAGATGTCTGATGAGAATTTAATCGAGCGGATCAGCGTTTTGTCGTTTGATGATACTAAGGTCAGAGTCAGGTGAGCGGGCCCGGTATCGAAGGCCATGGGAACAATATAGGTGGCATAGGTTGCTGAAGCGCTACCAATACTGGCAGTACTATGCCAATTTTGCAGTTCGGCTTGTTCGAACGACTTTAGTGATCCCAAGGTTGAAAGCTTTTTGATGTAAAGATCCCATTGCTCAGGTTTGGCGATATTGTAAGCGTCTTGAGTCATCAAATCTTTGAAGGTTTGGTGCTCCCATTTTACCAGCTTGGGGGCTGTCTCGGTCAGGTGAGGTTCAAATACCTCGGCTTTATCGACTGAAGTCAGCGCGGCTATCGCTATCATGCCGATAAAAAACGCCACTAGGCTTAATGAGCCAAACACTACAATTTTAAACAAGGTTTTCACGTTAATCCTTTAACTCATATTTGTTCTACTCACCGTTGGAATAATAAACGCTTTATCTTCTAGATAAACAGACAATACAGTACTTTAGGACAAGGTGTAAATGTTTGGGACTATTTTTACGCGCTAGGAAAGTAGCGGAAATCGGGAGTTGGATGCTTACACGTCAATTACATGTTGGTTGGTGATAAATGCTCTTGATTGGTTAATAGCTATTAGTTAAAAGGGGCACAGAAACTTTCTGTCCCCAGTTAACAATTAAGCAACTACTTTGTCTGTGCTGCCGCATTGGGTCGGCGAGTACGGCGGCGAGCAGGCGCATTACCATCTCTGTGTTCGCTCTTGCCTTGATAGGGACTTTTGCTTTGTCCTTGCCCTTGGCGGTCTTGCCCTTGACGAGCTTGACTCTGGCCTTCAGCGTTAGGTTTGTTGGCAGTGCCACTACGACGTTTGCTTTGACCTTCGCGGTTGCCTTGTGGCTTATCGTCATTACGGTTGTGACCGCCACTATTGCGCGGTGGGCGGTTGCCACTGGGCTTGGCGTTGCGTGGCCCACGGTTTTGTCCGTGACGCTTAGGCGTTAAATCTGTCTCTGGCAGGCTGTGTGTCGGCTCGAATCCTTCAACCTCAGTACGCGGTAAGTTTTTACCAATAAGACGTTCAATATCGGCAAGTAATTTGATCTCTTCGCTGCTGACTAAGGAGATTGCTTTACCATCGGCACCCGCGCGGCCTGTACGACCAATACGATGCACATAATCCTCTGGCACGTTGGGCAGATCAAAGTTGACCACCTGTGGAAGTTGGTCGATATCCAGTCCACGTGCAGCGATATCGGTGGCCACGAGTACGCGTACTTCACCAGTTTTAAAGTTTGCCAGTGCTTTGGTACGTGCCCCTTGGCTTTTATTGCCGTGAATCGCCGCCGAGGTGATGCCTTTGCTATCTAAGCTCTTGGCTAAACGGTTAGCCCCATGCTTGGTGCGACTAAAGACTAATACTTGCTGCCAATCGTTTTGTTTGATCATTTTAACCAGTGCGGCCGACTTTTGTGTCTTATCTACTGGGCAGATAAGCTGCTGCACTGTGTTCGCCGTGGTGTTACGTGGCGTTACCGAAATCTCAACGGGATTATTCACCAAGCCTTTGGCTAGGGTACGGATCTCGTCGGAGAAGGTTGCTGAAAACATCAGGTTTTGGCGTTTGGTCGGTAAGATGGCCAAGATCTTTTTGATGTCGTGAATAAAGCCCATATCGAGCATGCGATCGGCTTCGTCGAGCACTAAGACTTCAAGCTGGCTAAAATTCACCGCGCGTTGGTTATAAAGGTCGAGTAAACGGCCTGGGGTGGCAACGAGTATGTCGACTCCGCGATTAAGTTGGCTGATCTGTGGGCCAATACCTACACCACCAAAGACAACAGCGCTGCGAAGCGGCAGGTATTTACCATAGGTGGTGACGCTTTCTGCGATTTGTGCGGCGAGTTCTCGTGTTGGTGTTAACACTAAGGCACGCACTTGTTTAGCACGCGCTCGTTCACCTTTGCTCAGAAGTTCTAGCAGTGGCAGGGTGAAGCCTGCCGTCTTGCCCGTACCTGTTTGTGCCGCCGCCATCACATCTTTGCCCTCTAACACCGCTGGTATTGCCTGTGCTTGGATAGGGGAAGGTGTTTCATAACCTTTGTGGGCTACAGCTTTTAAAATTGGGGCGGATAAACCTAGGGAGGTAAAACTCATAGATGGGTCTCTTGGGGCTGCAACGTGCAGCAAAATTCAGGTGCCAGGTACGCTGGCGGGCGTGCATCTTACAGGATCTGCTTAAAAATCGCTAATGATTCAATAAAACTCGGCGATGAAACGTACAGTGCAAACTTGACCATGTGTCTCTATGGTGGATAAAAGTATAGGTTAATCGTCTTAAAAGTGTAAAAGCTGGTACCGACAGCCTCTTAGCCGCGTGGAATGGCCAATATTTGCCAAGCGGGTTAAGTAAAATCAATTTAATGCTATTATTGTGTCGCTCATGATTGAGTTTTGTGCAAAGGAGACTACAATAGCCGCCTTTCTGCTATACATCCTATTTATGTCAGCAGCACCCAACCCATATTGATAGCGAACTAGACACTCGAAGATCGAATTAGGAAATACAATGACGCAACAAAAGAAATACGGTCTTCGTGTGATCGAAGCCGAAGGTACATGGACCGCACAAGTTACACGTCGCATGACGGCACGTAAGACGGTTGTCTCTAAATCTCAAAAGGGTTTTGCTACTGAAGCAGAAGCCAATGAGTGGGGCAATAAGGCACTGCAAGAGATCGTTGAGAACCTAATGGTACGTAACGAACGTCGCGCTAAGCAGCGCACCGAACGTAATGAAGCATTGGCTGCAAAAGAAGCAGCGGCGCAAGAGTGGCGTGATGCTCATGACGATGGTAGCGATGCCGACGACCAAGATATTTACAGCAAAGAAGACTAATATTTAAGTCTTTAATGATGTAGTAAGAAGCCAGCACTGAGTGCTGGCTTTTTTGATCTAGCTCAATTTTTGTGAGGTTCCTAGCAAATCCGTTGACCATTGTTTATTCCCTTCCCATAGCCTGCGATACTTCACCAAAAATGAATATTCCCCCCTAAGATCGCCTCGGAGCATCATGGATAAAAGCTTAGAAAAAGTCCTTACCCGTTGGTTAAAAAAGCAAAAGCCGGCCTGTGGCTTCTACCTAAACCTGACCGTGCTGTTTGGTGTGCTCACGGGGTTGGCGTTGGTGCTGCAAGCCTATCTGCTTGCGACTATGCTGCATGGGTTAATTATCGATGACCAGCCTATAGAGGCTTTCTCTAACCAACTGTATTTACTGGGTGCCGTTATCGTACTCCGTGCGCTATTGGCCTACGGCCGAGAGCGAGTGAGCTTTATTGCGGGCATGCGATTACGCCACCAGATCCGCCAGACGGTACTTGATAAAATGACCGAGCTTGGTCCGGTATTTATCAAAGGACGTCCAGCGGGAAGCTGGGCAAGCATTGTGCTGGAGCAAGTTGAGGATCTACACGACTTTTACGCAAAATATTTGCCGCAAATGATGCTCGCTGGCTTTATTCCACTGATGATTCTTGCGGTGGTATTCCCCATCAACTGGGCGGCAGGCATCATCTTATTAGCGACCGCACCGCTTATTCCGCTATTTATGATTTTAGTGGGTATGGGCGCCGCCGATGCCAACCGCAAAAACTTTAGTGCGTTGTCGCGTCTAAGTGGTCATTTTATGGATAGGCTCAAAGGGCTTAATACCATCAAGTTGTTTAATCGCGCCGACAGTGAAGTTAAAGCGATTGAAACGGCCTCTGAAGCGTTTCGCGAGCGCACCATGGCCGTATTGCGGATGGCATTTTTAAGCTCAGCGGTGTTGGAGTTTTTTGCTGCCGTGTCCATTGCGGTGTTAGCTGTCTATTTTGGGTTTAGTTTTTTAGACCATTTAAATTTTGGCCATTATGGTGCAGGGCTCACGCTGTTTACTGGCCTGTTTGTATTGATATTGGCACCTGAGTTTTATCAGCCGCTACGAGACATGGGGACTCACTACCATGCTAAGGCTCAAGCCATTGGTGCAGCCGAAGCCTTAATGGCATTACTGACCTACCAAGCACCAGATAGCGACAATGATCTCCCCGCAATCAAGCTCCCTTATCAAGGCGAACGCGCGCCCAGCATAGTGATGAAGGATGTTGTGGTGCAAACCGCTCAAGGTGTTCGCTTGCTCGGGCCGCTTAATTTGTGCCTAACTCATGGCGAGCATATTGCCGTGGTGGGGCCAAGTGGCGCGGGCAAAACCACTTTGCTTAATCTGCTGCTGGGCTTTTTACCCTATCAAGGCAGTGTACTGGTGAACGGCATTGAGCTACGAGAACTCGACAGAGTCAGTTGGCGTCAGCAGCTGGCTTGGCTTGGGCAAGAGCCACAGTTGTTTCATGGCTCCTTGCGTGAAAATGTTGCCATGAGTGACCCGCATATGAGTGATGAAACAATTATGGCTCTGCTTGAAAAAGCCAAAGTCAGACCTTTTGTCGACAGCCTTAAATTGGGATTGTCTCATCCCATTGGCGAACAGTCTGCAGGGGTATCGGTTGGCCAAGCGCAACGTATCTGTTTGGCGCGCGCACTTGGGCAAAAAGCGGGGCTTTATCTACTCGATGAACCTAGCGCCAGTTTAGACAGTCATAGTGAACAGGCTGTGCTAGAGGCGTTGACGCAAGCGATGCAGGGGGCTTCTTCTGTGATGGTTACTCATAGATTAGACACGCTCAAGGCGATGGACAACATAGTGGTATTGGAGGGCGGCAAGATAGTGCAGCAAGACAGTTATCAGCAATTGCTTGCTCAAGAAGGGTTATTTGCCGCCATGTGCCATACGCAGGTGTCATCGCTAGATGAGGTACAGTCATGAAGCAGCTAATCCCTTTTTTAAAACTGTTTAAACACCAATGGCTGATGATGTTTATCGGCCTATTTTTGAGTATCACCACCTTGATGGCTGGTATCGGTTTGTTATCGCTGTCAGGTTGGTTTTTATCGGCAACGGCCGTTGCGGGCCTTAGTGTGGCCACCGCGCAAGCCTTTAACTATTTTACTCCCGCCGGTGGGGTGCGGTTTTTATCAATTGCTCGCACCGCAAGTCGCTATGGTGAACGTCTAGCAACCCATGAAGCCACATTTAAGTTACTGACTCAGCTTCGCTGTTGGGCATGGCGTAAGCTAATGCCGCTGAGTGCCAGCGACCTTAAAGGTGTGCGAGGAGGCGACCTGCTTAATCGCCTAGTCGCCGATATCGACACCTTAGACCACCTCTATTTACGCCTTGTCACCCCAATGGCTGCGTCACTGTTGATGATCGCTGCGCTGTACCTATTTTTAGGCTGGTTCGATAGCAGCTTAGCGGTGACCTTGTGTAGCTTACTATTACTCTTTTGGTTGTTATTGCCGTTGGCTTTTTATCTGTTGGGTGAGGAGCCAGGCAGGCTGCAGCTTGAGAGTAAGCGTCAGTATCGCGTGTTGTTGCTGGAATATTTGCAAGGGCAGGCGGAACTTACCCTATTTGGCGCGGTGAAGCGTTATCGGGCAGAGTTGGATCAGGCTCAAGCAGCGTTATTTGCAAGCCAAAGTGCCATGGCCAAAGTCACAGCGCTCAGTCAAGCCACATTAGTCTTATGTCATGGCGTGGCGGTTGTCGTCCTGTTTTATCTGGCGGCTCACGGTGTGGGTGACAATATCCCTCCTGGCCCGATGTTGGCGCTGGTGGTCTTTATGACTTTAGCTTGTATCGAAATGCTGATGCCGCTGGCTGGAGCATTTCAGCACCTCTCTGCCTGTGTGTTGGCAGCGGAGCGAGTTAATGAGGTAGTTGATAAGCAGCCAAGTATTCGCTTCGTTGAACAATCGACGCTTGCCATAACCCAGGGAGAGCTGCGCATCAGTCAGGTGCAATTTGGTTACCAAGCCGGACAAAAGGTATTGGATGGCATCGACTTAACAGTGAAAGCGGGCAGTAAGGTCGCCTTGCTGGGGCAAACAGGTTGCGGCAAGTCGAGTCTGCTGTCGTTACTTACCCGTGAGTGGCAAGCGCAAAGTGGGGAGATAACGATTGATGGGCATGAGTTGGAACGATACAGCGAAACGGCATTACGCAGCGGAATGACAGTGGTAAGTCAGCGCATCTATCTGTTTGCAGGCACCTTACGTGACAACTTGATCCTAGCACAACTGGCACCGGAATTTACCGAGTTGATGACACGGGCGGAGCGCAATGCTGCACGTGCAGCCAATGATATCGTATTAATTGAGGTGCTTAATCGAGTGGGGCTTGGAAGCTTAGTGCAGGGAGATACGCCTTTGGATACTTGGATAGGTGAAGGCGGACGTCAGCTCTCGGGCGGGGAGCAACGCCGTATTGGTGTGGCGCGTGCGTTATTACGTGATGCACCATTACTGCTGCTTGATGAGCCCACTGAAGGGTTAGATCAGCGCACTGAGCGAGAAATATTGGCCATATTGTTTGAATTTGCCAAAGATAAAACCCTATTGATGATTAGCCATCGACTCACTGCAATGAGTCAGATGGATCGCATTCATTTAATGGAAAATGGCCAGATTCGTCAAAGTGGCAGTCATCAAACACTGTTACAACAAGACAGCTATTATGCGAGTTTATATCAGCGTTTGACTGAGGCTTAACGGTTGAAATATGGATACCACGCGTTAGTTAGCTTGACTGCGTGGTTACCCTAATCGCTTAGAAAACTCTAGATAACGCATCACCTCGGCTTCGTTAAATAGATAGTTATCATCTTCGCCGACATTGGTTAGTAGATTCTCCCGCGCATATCGTTTGATAGTGGTTGGAGTCTTATTCAAAATTTCACAGACCTGCTCAAGGGTCAGTTGTTTATCGCTCATTCTATTGTTCCTATTTTTGGTGTTGTGTTGAGTCATACCAATCAGTGTAAGTATAGGAGCAGATTCTTTGGGGAGCGGAAAATAAAAAAGCCAGTGGTGTTACCCACTGGCTTTACTGACAAGTCGCTAAGATTACTCGTCGCTATCGCCCAATGAAAGTAGGGTCGCGTTACCACCGATAGCGGTGATGTTGTTGGTGCGTGTCTTCTCTGTCACGAAACGTGTTAGGTAGTGTGGACCGCCTGCTTTAGGGCCCGTGCCAGATAGGCCTTGGCCGCCAAACGGCTGTACGCCAACCACTGCGCCAATTTGGTTACGGTTAATGTAGACGTTACCTACGTTAACTTTATCAGCCACTTCTAGCGCATGCCCTTCATTACGACTATGGATGCCTAATGTTAAGCCGAAACCTGTGGAGTTGATCTCATCAATAACCTTAGGTAAATCGGCCGCTTTGTAGCGAATAACGTGCAGAATAGGGCCAAAATGTTCTTTTTCAAGCACCTTGATTGAGTCGATCTCTACCGCCGTTGGTGCAACAAAGTGACCATTTTCGCTGCCAGCTGGCAACTCAAGCTGGTTAATCAAACGACCCACTTGCTTGATGTGATCTATGTGCGCATTAAGGTTGGCTTTGGCGGTGGCATCAATCACTGGGCCGACATCGGTTTTGACGAAACTTGGGTCACCAATGGTCAGTTCGTTCATTGCGCCTTTCATGACATCGATAACGCGGTCTGCGATATCTTCTTGCAGGAAGAGTACGCGCAGTGCCGAGCAGCGTTGGCCGGCGCTGGTAAACGATGAAGAGACGACATCATTGACCACTTGTTCAGGTTGTGAGGTTGAATCCACAACCATGGCGTTTTGGCCACCTGTTTCGGCAATTAACGGAATAATTGCACCGTCACGCTGAGCTAGGGTCAGGTTAATGCGTTTCGCGGTAACCGTTGAACCCGTAAAGCAGACGCCACCAATGCGCTCATCGGCAGTGATGGTTGCGCCAACTGTCGCACCGGTACCTGGTAGGAATTGCAGCGCTTCTTTAGGGATACCCGCTTGGTGTGCAAGTTGCACGGCGCGATAACCCACGATAGAGGTTTGTTCTGCTGGCTTAGCCACAACTGTGTTACCCGCCGCTAACGCTGCTGCCACTTGGCCCAAGAAGATCGCTAATGGGAAGTTCCATGGGCTAATACAAACAAATACGCCACGACCTTGGAGGAACAGTTCGTTAAGCTCGCCCGTTGGGCCTGGAAGTAGTTCAGGCTTAGCCATCATCTTCTTCGCTTGCACAGCGTAGTAGCGACAGAAGTCGACCGCTTCGCGCACTTCGTCTATACCATCTTGAATGCTCTTACCTGCTTCGCGGGTACATAATGCAATCAGTTCTTCACGGTTTTCTTCTAACAGGTCGGCAAGCTTTTGCAGGGCATTAGCGCGGACCTCAACAGGAGTTGAACACCATGAGCCAAAGGCATTGTGAGCGCTGGAAAGTGCCTGTTCTACCGCTTGATTGTTAGCGAAAGCCACCTTACCGACCACTTTAGTGGTATCGAATGGGCTAACCACGTCAATCGTTTCGCCACTAAGGGTTTCACCATTGACGATTGGGCCTGCGGACCAGTTGGTGTCTTTAAATTTATCTAGCGCGGCAAAGAAGGGCGTAGATTCAGAGAGGATGTTCATGTTAAGTCCCTTGGAATTTTTACGCTCATCACCAAAAATGTCGATTGGCTGAACGATTTTGTTATTTGCTAGGGTTTTGTAGCCTTGTAGGGTTGTCAAAGGATGGACAACCAAAGATTCAATCGGTGTTTTAGGGTCGACGAGCTTGTGTACAAATGAGGTGTTGGCCCCATTTTCAAGTAAACGACGCACTAAGTAGGGCAGCAGATCTTTGTGAGCGCCAACGGGAGCATAGATACGCACCGTTGATACACCGCTTTCTGCCAACAGGGTGTCGTACAACTCTTCACCCATGCCGTGTAAACGTTGGAATTCATACTGGCGATCGCCTGCCATGTCTGAGATAGCGGCAACCGTTTGAGCATTATGGCTGGCAAACTGCGGATAGATGGCTCCGCGTGTTGCGTCAGACAATAGGTAGCGCGCACAAGCCAGGTATGAGACATCGGTGCCCGCTTTACGGGTATAAAGTGGGTAGCCCCCCTCACCATTGACTTGTCCCCACTTTAACTCACTGTCCCAGTAAGCGCCTTTAACCAAGCGCAATGGAATTTCATCGCCTTGCTCTTTTGACAGGCGTGTTAACCAGCACAGTACAGGCAGAGCACGTTTAGAGTAGGCCTGAACGACGATACCCAGTAGTCCCCACCCCTTGGCAGCATCTGAGTTATATAGCTTCTTAAACAGCGTTAGAGAGAGTTCTAGACGGTCCATCTCTTCAGCATCAATTGAAACACCAACATTTAAACTACGCGCCTGACTAATGAGCTTAATCAAGGTGTCGTATAGCTCAGTCAAGGTTCTGTCTTCATTGGCCACTTCATAACGTGGGTGCAAGGCTGATAGTTTGATAGAGATCGTTGGGCGAGGAGCTTCTTGCTCGTCATAGCTTTCGGCACCGAGTGCGGCGATGGCACTTGAGTAATCATCGAAATACTTTTGCGCATCTTTGCTGGTGAGAGCCGCTTCGCCTAGCATATCGTAGCTATGGGTGTAGCCTAACTTGCGTTTATCAACGCTGTTCTTTAATGCTTCTTTTACCGTGCGGCCAAGGACAAACTGTTTACCCATGATCTTCATGGCGGCAAGCATCGCTTGGCGAATAACGGGTTCGCCCATGCGATTAACTAAACGGTTCAACAGGCTACTTGGCTTACCGTCGATATTCTTATCTAGATTAACGATTTTACCTGTGAGCATTAAGCCCCAAGTTGACGCGTTAACAAGTGTTGAGTCGCTCTTGCTAAGGTGTTCATCCCATTTGGCACCAGATAACTTGTCTTCAATCAAAGCATCTGCTGTGGCTGCGTCGGGGATGCGTAGTAAGGCTTCTGCCAGACACATCAGAATAATGCCTTCTTGCGTCTCTAGGCTGTATTGCTGTAGGAAGGCATCTATGCCGACCATCAGACCTTTCTTGTCATACTGGCGAACTTTTTTTACTAAGTCGTGGGCACGCTGGGTGACACGTTGAATCTCATCTTCACTTGCAGGGACAAGCTGAATCAGCTCACCAAGATATTGCTCTTCGTCGACAATATAGTTATTGGTGATGGCTTCAAAAAGCTCGTTTAGGGTAGCTGAGTCATAACGACCAGTCAGAACTTCACTTGCTTTGAACATAGTAGTAACTTCCACCTGGACCTAAATAAGGGACAGTTTTGGCTTGAACAAAATATAAGTTTTATAAGGCGTTTTATCTTTTTTGTATACAATCTGACGCCTTGCGCGCGCCGATTATACCTCCAAAATGTGATGAGGAACACTGTTGCGAAACGATATGTGAGCTTTGTTTGATCTTGTCCGGCCAGAGGGTGCGCTAACGCCGTGTTTTCGGGGATTTTTGACAGGCAATAAAAAAGCCAGCGTATGAATAGGCTGGCTTTACTGAGTGATGCTGTGGCGTTTTACCAGCGATTCTTTTGACGACGACGTGGGCGTGGTAAATAAACCAAGATAACACCAAGGATAATGCCTGCACCGGCAATCATGCCACCTTGCTTTAGCATTTCGTAGCGTTCGTTGTTTTGAATGCTAGCCAATTCACGCGTGGCGCTGTCTCGTTCATTGCTTGCGATAGACAGTGACTCTTCAGCGGTGGCAAGTTGCGAACGTAACTGGCGGATAATCTGTGCGCTGTCATTGCTATCTGCGGTAACTTGCGATAGTTCAGCTTGCACTTGATCCAGCTTTGTCTGCACTTCAGGTAATTGCACTCGGAAGCTTTTCTCGCTGGAGATCAAGTTAGCATCGACCCAACCTTCGCGGCCCTTATGATCGACTATTTTGACGTAGTCACCTTGCGTCTCACCAGAGTAGGTAACAGGTTGGCCAGCTTCTACACTACCTAAAATACGGTATTGAGTTCCTGGACCGCCATGAAGGAAGGTATAGACGTTATCTGAAATATAACGGGTTTGCTCAGCCGCCAGAAGTGAAGGTGACAGCAACATCAGTGCAACGAGAGATAGTAGTCTTAACACATTGAGTTCTCTTCAACGAAATATTGCCACATGCTATGGATTTAGGCGGCTTTTTGCAAGAGTTAGATTGGTATAATAAGCCGATCAACATTTCGGCTCAAAATTGTGCTGGCAGAAACAAAAAAGGAAGCCCGTGGGCTTCCTTTTGTCTCTTCTTAGTCATCGTTTAGCTAAAGATGCCTTTGATGATATAGAAGAAGATGATTGATAACGCTGCGCCTGCAGGTAGGGTAACCACCCAAGAGACGACGATATTACGCACCACACCAATATTGATGGCTGCAATACCACGAGCCATACCGACACCTAATACTGCACCAACCAGTGTTTGCGTGGTAGAAATTGGTAGACCAGTACCAGATGCAATGACTACCGTTGATGCAGCGGCAAGCTCAGCTGCAAAACCGCGGCTAGGGGTAAGGTGAGTAATGTTCTTACCTATGGTTTGCATAACGCGCTTACCAAAGATAGCCAGACCCATTACAATACCTACAGCACCAAGAGGCAGAATCCACCAAACAAGCGGTGCTTTACTGCTGATCTCACCACCACTTTGCACTACAGAAACCACTGCAGCTAGTGGGCCAATCGCGTTAGCAACATCGTTTGAACCGTGAGCAAATGCCATACAACATGCCGTTACAACCATTAAGATTGCGAAGACTTTCTCAACGTTACCAAACTGAGTTTGGAGATCCGCTTTTGCACTCATCTTCAAGCGTTTGATAGCAACCATACCAGCTAGGCCAACAAGTACAGCAATTGCTGCAGCCAATGCGTAAGCTTCAACATTGCTAAAATGCAAACCTACATGCTTAAGGCCTTTCTTGATGGTAACCAGTGACATAACAAAGCCTGCAAGTCCCATATAAAATGGAACATAACGCTTGGCATTTTCAAGTGGATTTGCCGTATTGAAAATCAGCTTTTGCACACTTTGGAATATCATAAAGGCGATAAAACCAGAGATTGCAGGTGTGACAACCCAAGACCCTATGATGCCAACAACCTTGCCCCACGCCACTGAATCAACGCTAACACCGACAGCGGCAAAGCCGACAATCGCACCAACGATAGAGTGTGTTGTGGAAACTGGCCAGCCAAGTGCTGATGCCAATACTAACCAGATACCCGCAGCTAATAGCGCAGCAATCATGCCGTAAACCAGCAGTTCTGGTGAGTCAACGAAGTAAGCGGAATCGATAATCCCTTTACGGATCGTGCTTGTTACTTCACCACCAGCAAGGTAAGCGCCGGCAAATTCGAAGATCATTGCAATAATGATCGCTTGTTTAATGGTGATCGCGTTAGAACCTACAGAGGTTCCCATTGCATTGGCTACATCGTTCGCGCCAATACCCCACGCCATTAAAAATCCAAATGCGGCCGCAATTGCAATTAGCATTGGGCCATTGGTGACTAATACATCAACCATGTTGATACCTTGATAACTTGTGTTTTAGACGCGAGCTAACATTAGCTCTAGGCGGGAACCGACGCGCTCAGCAAGATCTGCTAAGTCTCCAACCCACTCAATTATCTTATAGAGGAACATCACATCGATAGGATTTAGATCGTTTTCGATACTAAATAGCTGGCGACGGATTTTGATTTGTAGATCATCGGTGTCCTCTTCAATCTTATCGAGTTCAACGATCATCTTAGCGACTAGATCCACTTCACGTCCGCGAAAACCTGTTTCAAGTAGGTCATCGAGTTCGTTGATAGCTTGCTTAGCCTGCGCTACAGCGTCAAGACAACGCTTTAGGTAGGCAGTAAACGGATCTTGAATAGCTTCTGGGACAAGTAGTTGACGGCCAATGATTCGGCCTGAAATGTCTTTCGCTTTATTAGCGATCTTATCTTGCTGGGTGAGTAGCTCCAGTAAGTCAGTTCTTTCAACTGGCATAAATAAGCCACCAGGCAGAGTCAGACGGATCTCTCTTTTGAGTTCATCTGCTTCTCTTTCCGCTTGGCTGATTTGCTTGCGAAGTTGAACAGCCTTGTCCCAGTCACCTGAGACAGTAGCTTCAAAAAATGGCACTAGAATCGACGCACAATCGTGCACTTTATCTATGTGTTCTTGTAACGGTTTTATTGGCGATTTTGCAAACACGCCCAAAATAGAGTTTACTGGCATTGCCGTGTACCTATTTAGGTTATTCCACTGTTGGAAAATGCGGGCGCATGTTAACCCAAGCGTCCGCGTATTGAAACTGTGTTTTTATATAAAAACTCACAGTTTTTATTCTAACGAGTTATATATAAACTTCAAAGCGTAATCCTAAAGGGCTTTTATTACAGCAATATTACACTATGAAGGTTTGGTTAAATTATAATTAAACTTTCATGACAGATTCTGATTAGTTAATCAAAAAGTGAGCAATTGGCGAATGGCTGCCGAAATAGAACTAAAACTATTTTTCCCTGAAAATGAACGAGAACGCTTGGTGTCACTGCTTGACAGTCTACCTCATAGTGACCCAAAAGGAACAAAACATCTTAGCAATTGTTATTTCGATACGCCGCAATTAACCCTAAGACATTGGGATATGGGGTTACGAATTCGTGGTTGCGATGGTCGCTTCGAGCAGACGATCAAGACGGCAGGCACGGTTATTGGGGGTGTGCACTCCCGCCCCGAATACAATATTGATATCGATCAACCAAAGGTCAATTTATCTCTTTTTCCGCAAAAAATTTGGCCACAAGAGGCTGAATTAGCCCAAGTGCAGCAACAACTGCAACCACTATTTGATACCGATTTTAACCGTATGACCTGGCATATCTACCTAGATGATAGCCTGGTTGAAGTTGCCCTTGATGTGGGTACGATCAGTGCTCATGACATAAATGAACCAATATGTGAGCTCGAATTTGAGTTATTGGCGGGCGACACTCAAGCCTTATTGGCTTTAGGCCTACAAGTGACTGCCCAGATCCCAGCGCGACTGGGTCATGACAGTAAAGCCAAGCGTGGCTATCGGCTAGCGGCCATGGCAAGCCCTTTAAGTTTAGAGGCATTAGAGTTTATTGAATTGCCGCAAAAAACGACGCTTAAACAGACTTTTATAACTTTATTGAGTACAGGTTTAGAGCGTTGGCAGTTGCTTGAAACTATGCTGCTTGATGCGCCCGATGAGCAGCTACCTGAACTGAGCTATCGATTGCGCGCCTGTGTACGGTTATTACGCTGTACCTTGTCGCAGTTTAATTTGCTCGATGATGAATTAACCCATGGTTTTGATTGCATTGAATCTCACTTAGCATTTGTCGAAGATGGATTAAGCTACAGTCAGATTTTAGACAGCCAGGCTGCGCTGATTGCCAAACAGCCACTGCAAGCTGACTTAGCACATTGGGTGGCTCAAGGATTAACTGAGTTGGCGATTCCTAACGCGATAGCACTCATGTTAGCCGACACCTGTTACGGTCATTTGCAGATGCGCTTAGTCTCCTTACTATTTGACTGCCGCGGTGGGCGAATTCATGTTGAGCCACATCTGGATGTGCAACAATTTGCCGACAAAATGCAAGAAGCCTCCTGGCAGCGGATTGTGGCACTAATGCCGGCCGAAGTAGATTTGGACAGCGATGATTATCAGTCGTTTGCCAAAGCATTAGATGAAAGTATTTTTGTGGGGGTGGCGTATGGTGAACTTTACCCCAGCAAAGGGCGTGATCTGTTTCGTGCGCCGTGGCGAGACCTCGCTATAGGAATAAGGACGTTGGCGGCGTATCGACGCTTAAGTCTTATTAGTCAGACACATCAGCTTGATATTCAAGACTGGTTAGAGAATAAAGAACAAAGCTTACTCTTTGCTATGGAGCATTCAAGACGCTCTGCACTTAAATCTCAACCTTATTGGCGTTAGCGTTTCTGTTGCACTTGCTGCTTGAGGGTTTCAATCTCTTGCAGTAGGTGTTGTTGGTTTAGCTCCATTCTATCAAGGGCCATCTTTAGCTCGCAGCGTATCTCTTGGCTTTGGCTTTCCATTCTTTCGCTCTCATCGGGAGAGATGAACAGTGATGCCATGTAACCTGAGATCACCCCAAAAAAGCTGACACCACAGATGATGACGACCCCGCCAATAATGTGGCCGACAGTGGTAACTGGGTAATAGTCGCCATAACCAACCGTCGATATGGTCACTAACGCCCACCAAATAGCACTTTCAGCGGTTTGAATATTAGCCCCTGGCACTCCTGTTTCGACAATCAGCATGAGGACTGAGGCAAAGGCCAGTATGGTAACCATGGCAACTAATAAGCTGGCTAACGTGGCTTGGCTACGTTGCTTCATCAGTGGAACTAATATTGATTGGGTCATGCGGATAAGGCGAATCACTCGTAAGATCTGGAAAAGTCGCGCCATTCGCAGCGGTTCAATGGCTGGGATACTGGCGATCAGATCGACCCAATTGTGTTTGATGTAGAAAAGTTTATCGTTGGCGCGTATAAAATTGATTAAGAAGTGGCTAATGAAGATGACGCAGATGCTGGTATCAATCATCAGTAGTAAGCGGCGTGTTTCGCTATCTAATTTCGCAAAGGTCAACACCAGTACAATGAACACTGAAATTAAAGAAAGGGCCATCATAGCAAGCTGAAACGGAGTAGGTGCCTGATCGACGGGGAGTAACCAACGTTTCTTATCTGCCATGAATCAAACTCCTTCCTACAACGCTCGGTAACCTAAAGTCTCTACCTAGCTAATACTATTCGCTTTCAACAACAAAATGAACCAGATCATCGAGTACTCGCTTTTTTATTTCGAGTTGATCCGTTGCCGATAGGCTATATTTCTCAGCCAGTTGCTCATAGTCAGCTTGGCTCAAAGAAACTGTCAGTCTTGGACGTTTGGGGCGCTTAGTCACGTTAAGGCCGAGGATGGTACGGATTTGATCAGAGGGGCTGACACCTGAATCTAAGGCTGCTTTTCGGATTGAATACTGAAACTGCTCATCCAGATCGAACGCCACTTGGGTTGCTTTGGCGGCTTTTTGGTTTTGTTGCCACTGTTCGGGAAGTGGATGTTTGGTTTTACTCATTGACTAATCCTTGCTTCTTGGCTTTTTCATCTCGATGTCATAGCCAAGATATTGGTAACGCTTAAATTTGGCCGGGCCAGTATTCACGAATATCGCTTAAGGGACGGTATAAGGTTAACATAACATCGGTTTCACCACCTTCATAGACCTCGATGTCTAGCGCATAACGTTCCTCATCATCGAGCAGCAGATATGACTCGAATGCATCGCCTGTGGCGCCCTCGGCATCTTGTGGCGGACGTTGGTTGCGGTAATCTTCGCGGTGAAAATAGCCAAACTGGGCAAAATTAATTTGATGGTATTGTTTTCCAAGCCACTGTTCAAGTTGCTCAGGTATTGAAGGTTGCACGGTGAGATTTGCCTGCACATCCTCTTCAAAAATATCGCTAAACTGCTCAAGGTCAAAAATTTGCTCAACCAGATTGCGGGGGATCTTTAGGGAAAAGGCTAAATAGGTTTCATCATCTTCATCTAAAGAGAGAAACAGTGTGTCGTTGCCGTGCCCTTTTAATACCCATTCGATAAGTTGTTTGCGTTCAAACTCATAGGTATTAACGGCTTCGACTCTTAGCTGTTGTCCGCGAAGTTGTGGCGGCAATGCAAAGCTATCATCAAGCGAGATCATATCACCTTTAAGCAAATGATTCGGATGAGAAAGTTGCCGTTTAGGCTGCTCTTTTTTACCGAAAAGCCCTTTTAAGAATCCCATGAAATGCTCCTAACGCGTGATCTTATTTAGCTAAAAAGCACCTTTAGGCTTGGCCTAAAGGTGCTGTGAGGGAACTAAAGCAATAGACTATTTACGTGCTTTTAGACGATCGAGTACCGCATTGGCATTCGACTTTTGCTCACCAATTCCAGCTTCCGCTAACTTAGCATGCAGCGACTTATCACTGTTCTCTTCGGCCAAGGTTTCAGACGCCTTTAGACGGTCATCAAACTGCTGCTGACGTGCCTTGATTCGCTCAAGTGAATCTTTAGCATTGAGTAACTTTGAGTTACTGCTTGCGAACGAGTCTGTGATAGTCGCTGTCGCTTTTTGCACGCTTTCAGTGGTTTTAACCATGCTGAGCTGACGTTGGTAATCAGTGAGTTGACGTTCAGTCTTACGTACCAGCTCTTTTAGACGGGTCGCATGAGCACTGAAGCTGTCATTGGCCGATTGTTGGTCAGCAAGTTCTTGGTCGAGCTGCGCAATTTTCTCTGCAACTTCTAATGCCAAGGTTTCATTTTCTTTCTCAAGCGCTTGAGTTGCGTAACCTTCATGTTCGCTAATAGAGCGTTTAAGGCGATCGATTTCACGGCTCGCTTGCATCTCTTTAGCCATCACATCGGTGAGCTCACGCTTAGCTTTGGTGAGGTGCTTTTCAGCATCACGGATCTCTTGTTCAAAGATGCGTGTTGAGTTGGCATCGACGATGGTTTGGCCGACTTCATTAGCGCCGCCACGAAATGCGGTTAAAATCTTATTTAGAATGCCCATAATGTGGCTCCTTTATAAAGTAATGATTCAAGCGGTTTCAATATTGATAAGCCGCACCACTACATAACTAAAACGGTTGGGTTATTTTAAGTAATCGCTCAATTCGTCAATTACTTCTAAACAGTTGTCAGACAGTACTGACAACTCTTGTTCAATTTCTAACATGCTCGATTGCACTGACAACGCACCGTAAACTACGTACTTATTGTCAATTTTTGCAAAGGAAGACAGTGGCATAGGGATGTTGAGTTCTAACATGGTTTCAAACATCTCACTACGACGTTCTTGGTTGACTTCATCTTCACCCCATAGGTAACTGATGCAAAGAATTTGATTATCAGTGACCGATACAAATACTGGGATCTCTTCACGGCCAACGATATTGACCTGAAGGACTTCGACATCACCATCGATGGGATAGCAGTCAAATTGAAAGCCGGTGTGGCTATTGTCACAAAGATCATTTAGATGGTTGGCAATGTTGTGAATGTTCATATTTGTCCTCTTTGACATATTATGTCTGCGGTTAAAGATAGCACTGCGACATAATATGTCAAGCGCTATTTTTGTGTTCAAAAAAGTGACACGTTTTCATTTTCTAACCAAGCTTGCTGATGGTACTGGTACAGCTGCATTGAGCCTATGGCATTGATCTTCACTTGGCTTGCATCATGGTAATAGTTTCCGGGAAACTCAAAGGCTCCTTTAATCATGCCAGGGGTTAACCAAGCTTCATCAATGGACAGCTTATTCAAGCCTGCAAGCCTTGCTTGAGCATCTTTGCCTTGAAGGGTTGCAATACTCCATCCCCACTCACCGAAACTAGGGACATTATGATGGTATTGGTTAACCTTAAAGCCTGCACTTGCCAAGGTTTTGCCCACAGAGATAAACGCCTTGGGCGCATGATAGGGCGAAGTCGACTGTACTGTTAGTGCTCCATCTGCACTTAAGAGTTCCTTAAGTTTGCGATAAAAAAGATCTGAATAGAGTTTATTGAGATCTGGATGGCTCGGATCCGGCAGATCAACAATGATCACATCATACTTTTCACCACGCTGAATAAGCTTATCTGTGCCGTTAAAGGCGTCATCGAAGAGCAACTCGACTCGTGGATCATTCAGCGCATCGGCATTAAGTTGCTTTAGTGCCAGATTTAAGCGTGCAGGCATGGCGTCGCTGCCATCTTTAAATAAGTTGACTAAGTCCTTATCCAAATCCATCAACGTGACGTGTTTAGGTTGCCATTTGAACACTTGTCTCAGGCCAAGGCCATCCCCGCCGCCGATGATCAGCACCTTGTCATGGCGCGCGCTGGCTTCAAGTGTTGGGTGTACTAGAAACGAGTGGTAGATATGTTCATCTTGGCTGGAAAACTGCAAACGGCCATTAATATAGAGTGAGTAGACAGGTGAGAGATCGTTGCCCCGCAGGCGCTCAGTGAAAGTGAGTTGCTGAAAGCGCGTCGCTTTGGCGTAAACCACCTTGTCTTTGTAGAGTAGATTATTAAAGTCTTGTTCCCAGTTTGGACCATGCCAAGCGAGTAGCAGTAAGAGACCAGTGGCAAACAGATGGCCAACGAGCAGCAACCTAACGTAACGAATTTTACTCCAGAAACGCCAGATGAAAATAAAGCCGGCCAAGAGATTAAAACTGGCGGTGAGCGCTGCGGCGAGCTGAATGTCGATGGCAAGCATAAAGCTCACCCAAATGGCGGCACCTATGCCTGCACCAATATAGTCGGCACCATAGATAGTGCCTGCGTTATGCATCAAGTGTTCGTCGCAAAGCGATTGTCTTACTCGTGCGATAAGCGGGATCTCCATACCAATCATCAAGCCGAGTAACACACCCCAGAAGTAGGGGAGATGTTCGCTTAGCTTTTGCAGCCAGCCAATAGCACCGCCTTGGGGCAGTTGATCGGGCGGTAAGCCCAAGGTATTAGCAATGATGATAGGTAACTGCTGGCCAAAGCCGATAACGGCGGCAGTAATGAGAATAGCCAGTGCGCCGCATAGGGCGACACACAACTCTAATACCGCAAAACCAGTATAAGCACAGCGGATTTTCCGTGCGGCAAAGGCGCCCACCCCCATAGAAACAATCATAAGACCTATCATGGTATAGATAGCGGCTTCTAATGCCCCCAGCACCCGACCGGCATAATGAGAGAGCAGGTATTCATAGATCAGGCCGCAACCGGCCAAGACTGCCATGATCCCCAATAGCAAGATATCATCGAACCAAGAGAGTTTTTTCGCGCCAACAGGTGTTGGCGCATTTTCAGTAGGTGACTGCATTAATTCCTTTTAACCCGGCTGAGGTTACGCCATTAAGCTGGTGAGAATTAACGCAATGGCGACGCTGATAGCAAGCTCTACCGTTGCGATACCAATATTATGCTGTTGTTCAACCTCTTGGGCTAAATCAATGTTAGCAAGCACTAACTTTTTCACTAAGGCTTGCAGTAATGATAAACAGATAAGCATGATAACTGAGAACACTAACCAGCCAATAAGGTTGCTGATATAGGCTTGTGGTTCATAGAGGATAAAATGGCTGGCGGCATTAAAACTCAATGCCATGGCAAGCATATAACCACTGTGACGAATTGCCACTGCTGTGTGACCTTGTGCTAAAGCGGCTTGCATTGACGCATCTTGATTGCGTTTAGCGTACTGTTTTTCGCGAAAGCGGGTTAACAACACTAACATCAATTGTGAAATCGCGAAGGCACTAAAAATCGCGATAAAGGTGTCTAAGGTGATATCTTCAGCCCACATCAATACTGAGCGTATGATAATGGCTGTGGCGATAGCTGCAGCGGCATCGACAAGGGCGACAGAGATATTACCTTTGAGGATCATGGCATTTTTATCTATCTCATTGAGGGCGATTTTGTCATGGAGAAAACGACCTAACTTAATCAGCAATAGACCAAAAATACCGTAGGCACTCATGCCGATGGCTTCATAAAGAAAAGAGTGTGCGGCTTCACCTGTGATAGCACCCGTTAGCACTATGCCTAAACCTGCCACAGCGCCAGCGGTACTGATCCCAAAGGCGAAGTTGTCGCGCTCTGAGAGTTCGTGGGTGCTATTTACTTTGAGGTTCCATCCCTGCAAATAACGCATGGCTGTGAGTAAGATTACGGCGATAGTGATATCGATGGCGAGTATGCCTATCAGTTCAGATGTGATGCCGAAGTTTTGAAAAAATGTCATCGTAATATCCTTTATTTGCCCCGGCGCACACCACGGGTTGTGCGGTTGCCTGAATTTCTAAAGTTGCTGTTTTTAGAGTAGTTTGAGCGAAATTTACTTTTACTCGTGCCGGCTGTACTCGCTTTGGGAACGCTACTACTTTGGCGAGACAAGCTGGTGGAGCCAGAGCGAGATTTAGCGTAGGGGCTATCGAATTTTTTGCCCTGCGAATTAAACTGCTTCTTGGTACGCTGATAGGTCTGGTTTTGCGAGCTGGCCTGCTTTGGCGAAGTGTAGCGATAGCGACCTACATCGTTGTAGTAACTATAGTTTCGTCGGCTTGACCAGCGGTCGTAACCGATAGGCCCCCGAGTGAAGTTCGAGAACATCGCGTACATGCCATACCATGCCCAAAAAGACATGCCATTAGAACCCGTTTGCCAGTTGCCGTACGCAGGGTTGCCGACCAATTGGCTGCCTGCGCCAAAATCTTCGGCACCATTGGCGAGCACTGCCGCTTCGCGACTGATGGAGTTGACGCGAGCGAGTGCGCCGTCAGACATATCGGCAACCACATTGACGGGGTCGGAGAGCATGTCATTAAACAGGCTAGGATCGGCTGCTTGATAGAGGTTTTCCGCCTCGTCGAGACGTTGATCGATATCGACAAAGTTATTGTCGTTGCCTAATTCACTCAAGCGCCGTTTTAGCGACGTAAATAATGGACCTTTACTGGTGCCGTCTTTAGCTAACTCTTGCAATAGTGGAGACAGGTCCGCTTTCTGGCTGGTGACTATGCTAGCGTATTGCTTGAGTAAGTTTGCATTACGGATTTCGCCATTATCTAGCATCTGCCCAAGCGCAGCCACACGCGCTTCAGTCAGTCGCTGATAGTTAGCAATTTTTTCTGGCCTATCGTCACCGCACCCGACTAGGGTTAACAGTAGAGTCAAGGTGAGAACACGAATGAGCATTGCTGCCATGGTTTCTCCATTATTGAGTTAGGATTGAGACTGATAATCGATGATCAGTTCATCACATCTTTGCATAATATAGCTGCTAGTTAGGGTATAGTAACCTTCTGCGAGCCATAATACGTAATCAATTGTCGAATCAATTCAACTTGATGACGGCAATGCGTCAACTTGATCACGCCTTGGTTCCAATTGACACATATCTATATCATTCAAGACATATTATGTCGACCGTTTAAATGTTAGGGATTGTTTGGGCTATGGAAAATATTTGCAATCGAGTGTTACCCCAAGTGGTCATGCAAGCCGCACAATTGAACTGGCAGCGAATTCTCGACGCTTGGCCTGATATGTCTGAACAGTTAACTGAAGCGCAAATTCATGAACTGCAAACCATCATGGGCTTGAGTGATTTTGCCGCAGAGCAACTTTGTCGACATCCCAATTGGGTGTTGCCACTGTTTGAAGGGCAGCTTGAAAACCTGTCGCGTGACAGTTTTTCCCATGAGCTCGACTCACTGTTGGCTGGCGCTGTTGATGAAGACCAAGCCAAAGCGATATTGCGGCGTTACCGTAATCGACAAATGGTGCGTCTCGCCTGGCGTGACTTTTTAGGTTACTCCGGCCTGAATGAGTCTCTGCTCGATCTGTCTGCCTTAGCCGAAGCCCTGATTATTGGTGCTCGTGATTGGCTTTATATTCAGATGTGCCAGCAATATGGTACGCCATGTGATTGTGAGGGTAATCCGCAACCTTTGATGATATTAGGTATGGGTAAGCTCGGTGGTCGAGAGCTTAATTTCTCATCTGATATCGATCTTATCTTTACCTTCCCTGAGCATGGCGAAACCGTTGGCGGTCGACGTAGCCAAGACAATCAACAGTTTTTTATTCGTATGGGGCAGCGCTTAGTTAACTTGCTGCATCAAGTCACGGTTGATGGGTTTGTGTATCGCGTGGATATGCGCCTTAGGCCCTATGGCGAAAGTGGCCCGTTAGTGGTCAGTTTTAGTGGTCTAGAAGATTATTATCAAGAGCAGGGGCGAGATTGGGAACGCTATGCCATGGTTAAGGCGCGTGCGCTGGGTCCTTGGACTGGATTTTCTGATGAACTGCACGACATGCTGCGTCCCTTTGTATACCGCCGTTATATCGATTTTTCTGCCATTGAATCTTTGCGGAAAATGAAGCAGTTGATCACCCAAGAGGTGAGGCGTCGTCAGCTCACCGACAATATTAAACTGGGTGCGGGTGGCATAAGAGAAGTGGAGTTCGTGGTACAGAGCTTTCAGTTGATTCGTGGCGGTCGAGAGCCTGCGCTGCGCCAGCAAAGCCTGTTTGCTGCTATCGATACCCTTTACAGTTTAGGGCAATTGGAATACCTCGCAGTCGATGAGCTTAAGCACAGTTATTTGCTGCTCAGACGAGTTGAGAATTTATTGCAGGCCATTGGCGATAATCAAACCCAAACGTTACCGCATCATCAACTTGATTGGCAGCGACTCTGTTTTGCAATGGAGATGGCGGGCGAGGCTGAACTGCGTACTCACATTGAGGATGCGATGAGTAAAATCCATCGCTATTTTAAGGAAACCGTTGGGGGCCAAGAGGGGGAGGAGACCAGCGATCTATGGACGCAACAGTTGTGGAATCTGCAAGATGATGAAGATGCTGATAGTTTAATGGCGGAGCAAAGTGTTGAAGATCAAGGGCTGTGGCCTGCGGTAAAAAGTTGGCGAGAAACGGTAGTAAAACGCACGATTGGCCCAAGAGGGCGAGATACATTAGATAAACTCATGCCGTTGTTATTACAAGAGTTTACACACTTAGCTCAACCGTCAAAAGCCTTTGAACCCGTGTCCAAGGTATTAGACCAAATTCTCACACGTACTACTTATCTTGAACTGTTATATGAAAACCCAGGAGCAAGGCAGCAACTGGTGAGTCTGTGTTTGGCCAGCCCATGGATTGCGCAGCAGTTAGCTAAGTTTCCTATGCTGCTCGATGAACTCATCGATCCTTCACAGCTCTATGACACTACCTCTCTGGACGATTACCCCAGTGAGTTACGCCAATATCTACTGCGCGTGCCTGAAGAGGACATGGAGCAGCAGATGGAAGCGTTGAGGCAGTTTAAGCTGTCGCAGCAGTTAAAGATCGCCGCCGCCGATGTCACTGGGGTATTACCTGTGATGCAGGTGAGCGATCACCTTACCTTTTTAGCTGAAGCGATTATTGAACAGGTCGTGGTACAGGCTTGGCAACAGGTGAGTGCTCGTCATGGTACGCCCCCTCATCTGCAAGGCGACGAGAAAGGGTTTGCGGTGATAGGTTATGGCAAAGCGGGCGGTATTGAGTTGGGCTATGGCTCCGACCTAGACCTGGTGTTTTTGCACGATTACAACCGAGTAAAGTACCCGCAAAGTACTGAAACCAATGGTGATAGACCAATAGATATTGGTCACTTTTACCTTAAGTTAGCTCAACGTATTTTACACCTCTTTTCAACCCGAACGACCTCAGGTGAACTCTATGAGGTGGATATGCGTCTGCGTCCATCGGGTGCATCGGGTTTGTTGGTCAGTGAAATTGAGTATTTCGGACAATATCAGAAAGAAGAAGCCTGGACATGGGAACATCAAGCTCTTGTTAGGGCAAGATTTTTGTTTGGCGACAATGCGCTAGCCAGTCGCTTTAGCATTTTGAGAGCTGAGGTGCTAGGCAGCCATAGGGATAGAGTACAGCTAGCTAAAGACGTTAGAGAGATGCGAATCAAGATGCGCGAACATCTGCTAAAAGTCGACCCAAGCAATTTTGACTTAAAGCAGAGTGCAGGCGGTATCGCTGATATTGAGTTTATTGCCCAATATCTGGTGCTGGCAAATACCGAACAGCACCCAGAACTCAGTATATGGTCGGATAATGTGCGTATTTTTGAAGTGTTATCAGAGCTCGAATTACTACCCTATTTAAGTGCCCAGTATTTAACTCAAGCCTACTGTTTTTTGCGTGATGAAAGTCATCGATTAACCCTACAACAGAATGTGGGCCAACTGCCGGTAGCTTTCGTGGCCGAACATGCCCAGCGAGTGGTTACCATCTATGAGCAAATATTAGGAGAGTGAGGTGAGCTTTAGCTGGGTCAATGCCATTATGTGGGACAGATTGCGTAACATTTCTGACTCAATGCTCAGACAGTGGTGACATCTGCTACACTGAGATTATTCAGTTGTAACTATGCCATTATCTGTCTATGCCAATTGATCTTTTTCGCCAATTTTGTCTTATCATCATGCTTTGGCTCCCAGCTAGCGTTGGGACATTGGCCATGGCGAATGATCTCTCGCAACTGAGCTTTTTTACTGAGTCTTATCCCCCCTATAATTACCGCGAGTCCCATGAATTAAAAGGGATCGCCGTCGATCTGCTGTTGGCAGCTGTGAGCAAGGTGGACGATCGTCTCGATCCAAATAGTATTCAGCTTGTCCCATGGGCTCGAGGCTACAAATTGACACTGTCGGGCGTTAATACTGTGCTGTTTTCGACAACGAGGACACCCTTTAGGGAGCCGATGTTTGAATGGGTTGGGCCGATAGCGACGACTCGAGTGGTGTTGTTTGCTCCAACGGCCAAGCAATTAAAAATAGCCAATATCGCAGACATTAAAAAACATATGATTGGCACCATACGCGATGATATTGGGGAGCAAGCGGTATTGAATATGGGAGTGCCGAGAACCCAGATCATGCAGGCTCATAATGCACACTCACTGCTGTATATGTTACAGCGTGAGCGCATTGATATGTGGGCTTATGAGGAGTTTGTTGGGCGTTGGCTGATTAAAAGGGCGGCAATAAAAATTGATGAATTTGAAGCTGTGTATACCCTAAAAGAGAGTGAACTCTACTATGCATTTAGCCTCGATAGCGATCCCAAATTGCGGGCATTGTTACAGTTGGGGGTCGATCGGGTTAAGGCTAACATCCAGGAAAATGGACTCAGTGAATATCAAAATATTTTGAGTAAATATCAATAACCCCACCAGTTCAGTAATCAAATCATCCCCATCGTTTTAATAGCACTCGTCCGCTGGCATTTAATGCCGTGTGAAGGGTTAGAGTTAGGGCTAGGGTTACACTCAAACTCAACATGACAAAAATGGCTACCAAAATGATCAGTTGATATTTGATGGCGACCATAGGATCGCTTCCCCCTAAAATTTGTCCTGTCATCATTCCCGGTAGTGTTACTAAGCCTGTGGTTGTCATCGTGGCTAAAATTGGCGCAAGAGATTGCTTCAATGCTGATTGTAAGAAAGGCCATGCGGCCTGTTTAGCGCTAGCGCCTAAGGCGAGACGAGCTTCATATTCATGACGTTGTTCTTCAAGCGACGAAAATAACCTTTGCAGTGCAATAATGTTACCACTGAGGCTGTTGCCAAGTAGCATGCCGGCGAGAGGGATTAGATACTGTGCGCTAAATAGCGGTGCTGGCTGCAGTAGCCAAAGCAGTAACAGCAGCAGAATGGGAGTTAGCGCTAACATTAAGCTGGCAAATATCGGCAACATCAGTGGTTGTCTTGGCAGCTTCGCGCCGGCGATGATCGCGCTGGCACCAATAGCCATCATGGCCGACAGCCAGGCTAGGTTGAGCCAGAGGCTATTTAAATCGAACAGAAATTGCAGATATAAGCCAACTAATATCAACTGTAAGGTCATACGAGCGACAGCGATGGCGACGTCACGCTTGAGTCCCAGTTGGAAGTAGCGACTAATGCCTAACGGTATGACTAAAATCAGCATAAATAGACCGACCGAAATCCAGTCTATATCAATGGCTGCTTGTGTCATTGTCGACCCACCTTTGTTTGATGTTGCAGTGAGAGAAGCGCTTTATCATGGCTGAGTTTGGCTATGCAGATATTCCACCGATTGCATCTCAATGAGTCGGCTCATGGTGCGCTTAAATTCAAATGCTAAGGCACCCGGAGTGTATAGATGTTCTAATGGCAGTTCACCATGAAGATAGAGGTTAACCTGCTGATCGTAAAGCTCATCGACCAAGGCGATAAAGCGTCGCGCGGGATCATCATTGGGCGCATAGTGAAGTTGGCGTGCGCCGGCCTCTACAGCGGTTGTGCCATCTTCCGTACCTCTGGCGCGTATCCAGGATCTGGGCACTCCCCCAAGTGGTGGAATATGACTGATCAACACGCTACTAAACTGACTCGCCAGTTCAATATAGTCGAGTTGAGAGCGTGGTCCATCGCATAGGGCATCGAAACTGACCCACAGGCAGTTTGCACTGCGTTCAATTACAGGGATCTGCCGTCCGAGTATGGTTAGCGCGGTGGACGTTGAGGTTTGTTCTTCCTTAATGGTGTCGAAGAGCTGTTTGAGATTGATCTCATCATGCAGAAAATAGGTTTGCTGGCTGGTGAGTTGTCTTAGTCGATGGTCGATATCACCATCAAGATGTATCGATTCTGTTTGGCCTTGTAATAGGCCGATAAAAGGCAGAAACCGGTCACGGGCTAAGCCATTTTCATAGAGTTTTTCAACAGGGGTATTCGAGGTGGCAACCAGTACAACGCCTAGTTCAAATAGCGCTTCAAATAGCCGCCCTAAAATCATAGCATCACCGATGTCGCTGACAAAAAACTCATCAAAGCAGATGACTTGATATTGCTTTGCTATCTGTGTGGCCACTATTTTTAATGGATCGCGTTGCCCATTTAACCCTTGCATCTCACTGTGTACCTTGGCCATAAATCGATGAAAGTGCAGTCTCAAGGTTGTTTGCTGTGACAAGCTGTTGTAAAAAACATCCATCAACATGGTTTTACCGCGGCCAACATCACCCCATAAATAAAGTCCTTTAATCTGCTGGTTTTTATCGAGAATCTGTTGGTGCAACCTCTGTAATTGCTCGACAACCTTTACCTGGCTTATGTCGTGGGTTAAGCCTTTTTGGCGTTGCAGTAATTCAAAACGCTGGCGTGGAGTGAGAGACATAGACTTGCAAGTGATTGGCTGAGAGTACAGCTATGCTAGCATAATTGTTGCTGCAATAGGGGCGCCGAACGGGCGTTCGGCGCACATCTAAAATTATACCAATCAGTATTACTTATTATCGGAGCGAAGTACCAACTCGACGCGGCGATTAAGCTGCTTGCCTGCATCGTTACTATTGTTTGCAACGGGGGCATATTCGCCAATCCCCTTGGCGGTGAGTTGTTGCTTGTTTATGCCGTGCTGACGTGTCAGTGCTTGCACTACTGCTTTAGCCCGCTTTTCCGATAACACTTGGTTGTAACTCTGCTTACCTTGGTCATCGGTGTGACCGATGACATAAAAGTCTTGCTTCGGGTGAGCCTTAAGGTAACTTGCGACAATCGTTATCACTTCGGCGGCCTCTGGTAACATTTCATCGCTATCAAACTTAAACAATAGGCCGTCTAGTGCCACGTGACCTGTTTGTGCAATTTTATCGGTTAGACCTTCTAGATCAATGACTAATCTATCATCTACTAGGCTAGTTTCTTCAACGAGCTTAAGCTCGCTCCATAGGCCATTCTCGTAACCTATAATGTAGACCATGGCATGCACATTACCCTCGGGGCGAGTTAAGGTATAGAGAGCGTAAAACTGATTTTCATCCTGTCCTATATGTGCAAATGTCTTGATGCGTGGATGAATTTTTCGTGATTGACCACAATCATTACCTTGGCAGTGAAATCCGCGCACAAAACCGAGTTTTTCTAACGCCGCCTTGTAATTGGCATTGACCTCATACTCAGAATAACCACGAGGAAGTTTGTAGTTTATATCGGTGATCTTACCTTCAAGGGTTTTGATTTTGTGTTGGCCTTTATCGACGCCATCGAGCACTAAGGTTTGGCCAAATCCTTGTTGTAGGTAATCATGAATATAGGCACCGGGTAGTCTGGCTATCATGGGGTGATCGCTAGCGCCTTGCGTATCATTATTCGTTCTGTCTTTAAATGACTCTTGTTCTACCGATGTGCCGAGATAGGCTTGATTGGTTGTTAACAGAGCCAATGGTTCATCGATTTCCTCGATAATATCCAGTTGCAGCCCAGCACCATTGTGCCAATTCGCCGCATAGACTGAGAGGTAAACTTGTTTGTTTTTAAGGGGGAGCTTAGCGGTGAGTAGCGCCGGAGAGTTTTTAGGAATATCGTGAAGCGGACTAACTTGTTTCGATAGTTTGCTCTTGTTATCACAGGCATCTAGCTGACACTCAAACAGTATATTGCCTCCTAGCTTTAAAATTTGCGCTTTATAGTTATTAACGGCATGGCTGGGGTCATAGCTGGTGGGCAGTTCATAATAGATGCGTTTTAGCTGCCCTGCATAAGTTTGAGTTTGATATGACCCCTTATCAATACCTGAGATAAAGGCAAAAGGAATATAATGACGAGTCTGTTTTTTATAAACCTTACTCTCGGCAAGCGATGCAAACGGCAGTTGTTCAGCCTCTGCTTGAGCGCTGAGCGTTAAAGTACAACATAGCGCTAATAACAGTTTTTTTATCATTGTATTTCCTTTTACAGTTTATTGGCTAAAGGCCATCGACTATCTATGTCGCTTAGTTTCTGTGGCTCAGCTGTTTGGTTATTAGTTTTTAGGGGCAGGGCAATCCGTTAACACTGTTAGCGATCTGTTGCTCTTGTCTACTTGTTGCATTAACGCCATTATCTCATTGGGGTTAAGCCCTTTATACATTAAGGCGACATTAGGCTGGTGTGCTAAAGGGGCTAACCGCGAGCAATCTGTAATGTTCATGATGGAGACCGATGTTGCTTGGCTTTGTGCTAATGCCTGCCAATCTTGAGTGTCGATATTTGATAGCATCAAGTTGGCAGATAGTCGGCTGATATCGCCAAATTTGGCTATCTGACTCAGCTCTATGTTGAGCATCTCTAATTGCGCTAAGCTCGATAAGGGGGATAAATCAGTGAGCTTGCCGCCCATTAAACTGACTGTTTGCAGTTGTTTGAATTTTTGCAGGTCGTCAAGATTTACTGTCGATGACAGACGGCAGTTAAGCTGGGTAAGCTCATTGCTGTTAGTCAATTGAAGCTGCTTGGCGCTAGCTTTTATACAGCTTGCTATTTGTGGGTCGTTAAATGACATTGCATCTATGGAATATGATGGCGAGCGGATTAGTAATATATCTAGGGTGATTCGCTCATTGTCGGTCTCGACAACACCGGTAATACGGGCTTGGTATGGCAGGCTTATATCTGCTAATGCTGCATCAGGCAGTTGTAACTGAAGCTGGTCATTAATACGGAGTTGATTGGTCAGCGTAAGTTGCTTGAGTTCAGAGATATCGCTGACTTCAAGAGTGCTAAGATCGTTAAAATAAGGGAGGTCATTAGCCGTAAATTCATAGCTTAGCGTCAGTGTTTCAACTGACTTGTTCTGTGGCTGCTGTGATTGAGGCTCAGGTGCCCTTGTTCGATCCGTTTGCGACGTCGCGTGATCAAATTCATCTATCGCCCCATGTTGTATCAGTTTCTCAACCAGTTCAGTTTCGACGCTCTGAACGTCTTCAACCAGAGGGGGCAGAGCCTCAGACAGATAGCAGAATTTAGACACCTCAAACATGTCTACCAGCATATTGACCTGAGTTTGACCAAGGTTGAACGCCATTAATGCCGAGAACGCTTCGGCTTCATCTCGCGTTGTTAGCAGGGAGTCGATGTTATCGACATAGTCTTGTAGTTCAGTTGTAGTCTGTTGAAATTGCGCTAATTGCTCGGGTTGGTAGCAGTCGCTGTCTTTGTCGATGTTTGCGAGAAAATGCTGATAATGAGGTAAGTACTGATTAGCGAGCGCTAACATCTGCTCGGCAGTCTGTGTCATGTCGCCAATGAATTCGCTTTGTAGCACGATTTTAGCGCTTTGAGTTTCGTCCAGCTTTTGTGATAACAGCTCCATTTGCCGAGCATGCTGTTTACTGAGTCGATGAGATTGCTCGACGATAGTGTTGGTATCTTGTTTGAAATTCAGGATGGCATCGCGGGTCGACATTGCGAGTAGCTTGCAGCTGTATGTCATCGCTGTGATAACAAGCACAATAGATATTGCCGAGCCTAATTGTTTATTAGTGAAGCCGCGGTAGAGTGTTAGTTTTAATAATCGCTTGATTGCCATTGACTTCCCTGTTTATACAATCAATCTAACCTTGATTGACGACTCTCCATAAAGGTTGTCCACAAAGCTGATTCATAAAACATATGCCACAAAAGATGGGTCATAAAAGATAGGCCATGAGATATTAATTCAGGGGGAACGCTGCCCCCTGATTAATCGTTAAGCCGAAATTTAGAAATATAAGTTATCGACTAACTTTTCATTGACATATAACTCACATTTATCGGCCGTGCTGCTCTTTGAAGACTGCACTACACTTGCGATGGCACCAAAGGCACCGCCTTGATTACCTAACACCGAACCGAAGTAGCAATGACTGCGTACAGCGAAGTCTTTGTAATTGGCGTTTAAGTTCTGAGTTGGAGTGTAAGGAGGAAAACGACCTTGCATAATTGGATCGCCGTTTACGGTTAAGATTAAAATATTTTTCTTGTCATGATAGCTGCCGTTAAATTTGAGCACTGTACCATCGACTTCGACCGTTTTTTCGAGTGCCATACGAGGGCCTGGGTCTGAAGCACAACCAGTAAGAATCGCGGCAAGTGTTAAGACAGAAAGTGAAGCATATTTCATTTAAATAGTCCTTTATATCAAGAGTAAATCGTCCATCAAGGAGTGGATGTTAATCTAGACAAAAAAGCATCACAATGAGATGTAACCTTATTTGCTAAAAATAAAACTTTAGTTTTACGCACGGATCTTATCTTAAAGTGTTGACCCGCTGTATTATCCATTCGGGTGTATTTTGATTGGAAATTAGACTTGTTAGCCCTAGATTTATATGAAATGTGTCTTGGGTAGCTCATAAAATGCACTGACGAGCCCGTAGTCTAGGGGCCATTTGCTAATTTTGATAAAAAGTCACTTGTTTAAAAAAGGTATTAGCCAGCTGCAGGGCGGGATCATACTTTGTTAATAGTAGGGAACTTCTTCGTATCTGCATGATCTGATCGGGCATGTTATTCTACTGAGCCTAATCCATGTCCTTATTTGAACACTTGAAACTCATCGAAGACCCTCGCTCTCACATCAACCTAAACCATGATTTAGTTGATATTATTTTTCTCGTTTTAGCCGCTATCGCTTCAGGTTGTGATGGCTGGCAAGCTATCGAAGAATTCGGCCAAGAGAACCTATCTTGGCTGCGTAAACATCGAGATTTTGATAACGGAATCCCTACTCGACATTCCATTGCTCGGATCATTAAAGTGATCGATACCGAAATACTGGTTATGACACTCTTTAGTTGGGCAAATCGCTTAAGAGAAGCCTCATCCAAGCCATTGATCGCTATTGACGGCAAAACCTTGCGTGGGGCTGTTAATCAACATGGCGCTAACAATGCGCTTCACTTGGTTTCGGCCTTTGATACTGAACAAGGAATTGTGCTGTATCAGCAAGATACACAGACTAAAGGCAATGAAATCGCAACGGTTCAGGCGTTATTGCACATCTTAGACATTAAAAACGCTGTTGTAACCTTTGATGCACTTCACTGCCAGCGGGAAACGCTTCAACAAATCATCAAAGCTAAAGGCGACTATGTTGTTCAGGTAAAAGGCAATCAACCGCTACTGAGGCAGGCCATAGAGATGCAGTTTCAACCTCACTGGGATAACGACGGCGTCGACATCTTGAGTATCGAAGAGGATGATAAGGGGCATGGCCGTAAGGAGCGTCGCACGACATTTCAAATTTCAGCAAAGCTGCCGCAGGCGCTCGCGAAAAGTGGCCGTCAGCAAAGTCGCTCATTGCCGTTGAACGTCAACGAACATGCAAAGGCATTACCACCATAAGTACGGATTATTACTTAAGTTCTTTGCCTCTAGACATCAAACTCGCAGCCAAAGCGGTGCGTCAGCATTGGCACATCGAGAACCAGCAACACTGGGTGCTTGACGTCACCTTTAGGGAAGATTGTTCAAGGATTGGTGACCATGAAAACGCGAAGAAGATGGCGCTATTTCGGCGTATCGTGCTGAACCTTTTAGAGCAGCATCCGCTAAAAGCAAGTAAACCAACCAAGATAAGAAAAGCAGCATGGAATGGCGATTTTAGGAGCGAGATTTTCTTTGGTTAAATGATTTAACAAAGTTTAATCCCGCCCTGGGTATTTTGGTGTGTGAGTATATTTGTTTTTAAGTTGAGCAAGCCCGCAGTACTTCTTAAAAATTGGATATTTCTAGGGCATCTACTTAGGGTAAATAATTCACCATTATACATTTCACTTCCTTATGAGATTTATAATGTACTACTTTATTACTAGGGTTGTTTTTGAAACGAATAAATCGTACAACTTTATTATTATGTTAGTTGTATCAAAATGTGTTTACTATTTTATCTATATATCTATATATCTATATATCTATATATCTATATATCTATATATCTATATATCTATATATCTATATATCTATATATCTATATATCTATATATCTATTAGACACAACCCTGCAGATTGTAGGTGTTATAACTTGGCATAAATGAGGTAAGTAAACCTATGGTGTGACTATATGCCAATCTGGTAATTTTTCCTGTAGATCGGGTTTTATTTTATCGAGATCGCCACGGATAACCATCACTGGTGGAGCGTGGAACACTTGCTGTGCCGCTTGCTGTAATGTCAACGAATTGAGACGTTGCCATTGAGCTTGCTGATTCACTATCGCTTGCCAATCCTGCTGCTTACTCAGCAGCTGAATATAGCGCGCCGTGCGATGAGCGGGATCGTCAAACATTAAGTTGAATTGATTTTGATAGTAATCTGCGAGCGCTTTTACCTCGTCGTCTTCGGCGAGCTCAGTTTGGGCTAGCTGTAAATGATCTAAAATCCCTTTAATAAAAGCCCCTGTGTGCTGTAACTGGGTACTACCGTAGTACTTTAGAATTGTCGCCATAGGGTTGTCGAAGCAGCGTCCATAAATTCCATAGGTGAGTCCTCGTCGTTCACGCAGATCATAGTAAAGTCTGCCTGAAAAACTTCTTCCGAGCCAACGGCTCAGAAGTTCGCAACTAAAAGTGCTGTCTATCTGGCCACTATCACTGCTGTGAGCCTGTAATGGTAAATGGTATCCAAGGCGCACTTGGGTTTGTACGCTGCCCGGCGCGTCGATAACGTAGAGGGTTTTACCATAGGGTTTAAAGCTATCTAGCTTTGGTTCACTGAAACTCGATGGCACAGGCAGGCGTTTCATTTGCGCTGCGATAACCGTTTTTTGCTGCGGCTCAATTGACGCGTCGCGTTCGATGATTAGGTGCCACTGGCTTTGGATCCCTGCTTGATGAGCAATCTTTTCAAGAGACTGATGTGTTAGCGTTTTTTGCTGTGCTTCATTATTGAGCGCGCCATTATAGGGATGGGTTTGTCCCAATATTTTTTCCGCCCACAGCTTCTCTATTTCGTTACCATTAAACGCGTTGATATGTTTATCGAGTGCGAGTTGTCGTCTTAGTTTGGCGATATCTAGATCGCTAAAACTGTCGGTTGACCATATATCGACTAATAGCGATAAGGCCGTTTCAAGCTGATCATCAGGGCAGGCCAAGGTAAGCGTAACGCTATGTAGACTCACTTGTGAGTTAAAGCTTTCTATGCAGTTGAAAGGTGTTTTTGCAGATGGCTTATTTGCCAGCCAAAGCCCTTTTTCAGTAAAGGCCTTGGCCAAGATATCCGCATCTTGATAAGGCTGGTTTGGGCTAACTGCGACTAAATGAATGCGGTTAAGCGTAGAGAGTCTGCCTGGGAGTATATGCAGGAGATGAAAGGGGTCTAGCACACTCACTTGCGGCACTAAATGGTGTTCTACTAGGCTCGAATCTGATGATTCAACTATAGGTGCGTTGATTAACGGTTTGAAGCTAGGGGGCTCGGGGGATTGAACTGGTGTAAAGGTCATTTTGGTCTGCTGACAACCACCGCAAATTAGCAAGATGAGAAAAAAACTGAGTAAGAGGCATGAGTTTATACTGCACAGCTTTATACCGCACAGCTTCACAACAAAGGGCCTCATAACACTTGCTCCTCTAATGAGTCTGTCCATCCTGTAGGTAGCCATTCGAGTACCGCTTTACTCCAGCGAATATACCAAGGCGGCAGCAGTTCTAAACGGACGACACCAGGCTGTAAATATTGTCGAGTGACTCGAATAATATCGGCGTTGGTGACTGCGTTGACGCGCTCCCATGGGCCAGATAGTGGAGTTAATCTGTCTTGTTCAAGGGTCGCGCTGAGTGTTGTCGCTAAGCTGATGTCGTTATCTAGTTTTGCTAGCTGCTGCTGTAGTGATCGCAGCTTTAACTGCTTAAGTTGTTCGGATGTGAGCCCACCGGCTGCAAAGTCATCGATAATCGCTGTGATCTGCTCGGTGAGCTGATCTAAGGAGATGTTGGCTCTTGGCACCATCACAAGGTTCATCACACCAAAATGTTCCATGGTCAATGGCAATGAGTAATACAGCAACTGTTTAGGTTCTGTGAGGCTGAGTTTAGCTAATACACTAGAGCGGCTTTGTAACAGGTAGGATTCAACTAAACTGATGGCGGCGGCATCTTGATGCGAACGACCAACGGTGTGCCATGCCAATAGTAAGCCAGGCCAAGGCCCTCGAGCATCGATGATCTCATGATGCACAGACTGCCTGTTAACTTGGAGTGGATGAAAGCCTTGGGGTGTGTTATTTGGCATTGGCCAGTCAGCAAAATACGCTTTTACCCAAGTGAGCGTTTGTGGTGGCACTTGCCCGACTATGCTTAGTTGCAGGGTATCGGGGCGGTAAAATGTTTGATGAAACTGAGTTAGGCTCTCGGTTGTCGCCGCTTCAATATCGGTTTTAGATCCAATCACGGCATGGCCATAAGGGGTTCCCTGCACTTGCTTGAGCAAAAACTCCATAGCAGGGCGAATATAGGGCTGATTATCTATCGTCGTCGCCATCTCCTCTAGCACTGTCTGTTGCTGGTTTTTCACTGTGTCTGTTGTCAGTGAGGGACGAATAAAACGATCGGCCTCTAACCAGAGTGCTAACTCAAGGGCATTGCTGGGAAGGTTAAGATAATAGTTGGTGTAATCGAAAAAGGTACTCGCGTTGAATCGGCCACTGAGTGCACTCATGGTTTGGCTATAACTGTCGCCTGGAGCATTTTGACTGCCTTTAAATAGCATATGTTCAAACAGGTGGGCATAGCCGGTTTGACCTTGTGATTCGTTGCGCGAACCGACCGCAAACTGACTGGCAATTGCCACACTTTGTCTTTGCGCAAGTGGTAATAGCCTCACCTCAAGCCCATTGTCTAAACGGCGATACTCAATGGTTTTTTCTACTTGATAAAGGGGCAATGCCAGCTGAGCCAACACATCATTGGCTGCCGCTACGCTAGTCGTTATTGTGGCGGCTATAAATAAGTGCGCCATTATCAAGTGTCGAGAAAGTGTTAAGTTCAATGTAATTGTCTCGCTTCTAAAGCCTGATTATGCCGATTGTTTTTATTCGTTGTTCGGTTTTAACCCTAGTCGTTTTGCCAATCTGTGTAAATTTCCTGAATCAATTTTCAAGGCGCGAGCGGTTGCTGCCCAGTTATTTTGGTGTTGCAGCAACATCTGACGAATATAGTTGCTTTGAAATTGCTCTGTAGCCTGCTTAAGATCGCCGCTGACGGCGAAAGCTGGAGTAGCGATCTCTTGGGTCATTGCGGTTTGGTTTTGCGGTGCAAATTCAAAATGTGTTGGATTTATCAAGGCAATATTGCCGGTCGACTGTGCTCTTGCCAAGATGGCCGCTCGATAAATACTGTGTTCGAGCTCCCTAACATTACCCGGCCAAGCATATTGGTTGAGCATGGTTATGCTTTGGGGGCTGAGACGTAGGCTTTGCAGGCCTAATTGCTGGCGACAGCGCTCAACAAAAAAACCACTGAGTAAGGTGATGTCTTGTTCGCGCTCTCTGAGAGGCGGAGCGAGCAGCGGGAACACGCTAAGTCTATGATACAAATCGGCCCTAAAGCGGCCTGCTAACACTTCATTTTTAAGGTTTTTATTAGTGGCGGCAATGATACGAACGTCCACCTTTAAACTGCGATCATCACCGATCTTTTGTAGATCACCATATTGCAATACCCGCAGTAACTTCGATTGGAGTGTCAGCGGGAGCTCACCTATCTCATCTAAAAACAGTGAGCCCTTGTCGGCCATTTCAAACTTACCGCTACGATGGCTAATTGCTCCCGTAAACGCCCCTTTGACATGGCCAAAGAGTTCACTTTCTGCCACAGATTCTGGTAATGCTGCGCAATTGAGGTATACCAAGGCTTGATTGGCACGTTGGGACTGCTGGTGGATAGCGCTGGCTATAAGCTCTTTACCCGTGCCCGTTTCACCAAGAATGAGCACGTTGAGCTCGGTTGGTGCGACGACGGCGATCTCTTGATTGAGATTAAGCATTACTGGAGATTGACCTATGATCTCGGTGTCGGCAGCTTGAGCGCGCGTTGTGCTGACTTGTGTGTCATCCCATTTTGATTGTAGTGACTGTTTCTCGAGTTTATCGATGAGTAGCGCGTTATTGAGCGAAGCCGAGGCAATGGCGCTGATGGCACGTAATTGCCCATCACTAAAGGAGGTAAATTGATCCGGGTTAAAGCCGTCGATTGTGATAGCGCCGATCAGGGCACCATCGGCGATGAGTGGTAAGCCGATACAGGCATGTACAGTTAGGTTGTCGCCTTGATTTGGGATCAGGCCATCATAGGGATCTGGAAGATCGCTATCGGCGGGGAAACGCACAATATCACCCGCTCGCGCAATGGCTTCGAGGCGGGGGTGTTCGTGAAGGTTAAAGCGTCGACCAAGCACATCTGGGCTGAGTCCATCTATGGCTAATGGCGTAAATAGCTGCCCCTTAAATTGTAGTAGTGCTGCGGCATCGCACTGAACGCTTAGTCTGATTGTATTGAGCAGGCGAGAGAATCTATCGTGGTTGGAGAGCCCTGAGGTGAGATCGAGTGCCATGCGAGTGAGTTCAGTCTGGCTGAGGGCCATAGGGTCTCCAAATGTTAACAAGGTAATAGGGTTAATATGAGTGGTTATTATGAACGGATATGACCAATAAATCCTAGTGCAATGTCAATTTGATGCTGTCAATTTGACGTGTTTAATTTAGTGCGTTTGATTGACTATGCCAAATTGAACATGCCAGTTTACATAGATGTCTCGTCTTGTTGACTGAGTGGCCGTAGCGCTGATATCAGACCAGAAATAGGGGCTCGCTGCCCCTATTTCTGTACTTCGACCTTAGTGAATCATACGATTATGTAGCGGCTGGTAGTGGCTCCCCTTGTTCTACTTTGCCTTTAGATTTAGCCAGCGCCTTCTTAATTAAGTCAAACAGGAATACGCCCATAAACAAGCCGCCTGCACCAAATAGAATATCACCAGGCATACGCATCCAGACTAAGGTTTCCACGAGTGGACTGTGAATGACTTCTGGTGAACGTGCAAACCAGTAGCCATTTTCAAGTACTGCAAAGAACTGCGTTATCCCTACAGGCAATAGTGACATAAATACCATGGCGGCAAGGCCAATGTTAAGGCTCCAAAACGCGCCTTTTAGCCATTTTTCATTCCATTGAATTTGACCACTTAAGCCGCGAAGACAGAACAGCATTAATCCCATGCCGAGCATGCCGTAGACTCCCATAAAGGCAGCATGGCCATGGGTGGCAGTGGTGTTTAATCCTTGAATAAAATACAGTGCGATAGGAGGGTTGATTAAGAAACCTAGAATGCCTGCTCCGACTAAATTCCAAAACGCGGTGGCGACGAAGAACATGATTGCCCACTTATAGCGGATCATCCATGGACTAGCGTTACGTAAACGGTAGCTTTCAACGGCTTCGAAACCGATTAAGGCGAGCGGAACGACTTCAAGAGCCGAGAATATAGCGCCCCAAGCAATAACCGATGTTGGTGTGCCAGTAAAATAGAGGTGGTGTAGGGTACCAATTAGACCACCCGTTAAGAAGATCACAGTGGTAAAGAGCACGGCAGCATTAGCACTGCGAGCACGAATGAGACCTAAGCGTACCAACATGAGTGCGATAACTGACGTTGCAAAGGTTTCGAAGAAGCCTTCAACCCATAAATGAACCACCCACCAACGCCAATATTCGGCGATGGCAAGGTTGGTGTGTTTGCCCATCATTAGCCCTGCACCGTAGAACAGGCCAATAGCGACACATGATGCATACAATACCCAAATAACTGGGCGCATCTCACCTTTTACTTTGAGGGCTGGGCGAATTGATGCCGTCACCAGGGCTAACCAAATCAGTAGACCGCCTAGCAGTAGCACTTGCCATACACGGCCTAAATCTATGTATTCGTAGCCTTGGTGTCCAAATAGGAAGTTCATATCCAAGTCGAAATACTGTTGAACGCCTATCCATTCACCCGCCATAGAGCCGAGTACGACGATGACTAACGCAATCCAGAGCACATTCACACCAAGACGCTGGAATTTGGGTTCATATCCAGACAGTGCTGGGGCGATATATAGGCCCGTACCCAGCCATGCGGTCGCGATCCAAAAAACCGCGAGTTGGGTATGCCAAGTACGAGTGACCGAGTAGGGTAAAATTTCAGAGAGTGGTATACCGTAGAAGTTTTGCCCTTCAACAGCGTAGTGTGCGGTAATACCACCTAGAAAAATTTGTAGTAAAAACAAACCAATGGCAGTAACGAAATACTTGCCTACGGCCTTTTGTGACGGCGTGGGTTTGGTGAGAAATAAGGGATCTTGTTCTGCAGGCTGAGGTAGACTCTCATGTTTGCCACTTGCATGATGCCAAACTAAGCCGCCAATACCGGCAATCAGGGTAATAATACTTAAGATTGACCACACGATGTTATCAGAAGTTGGTGTATTACCGATCTGTGGATCATAAGGCCAGTTATTAGTGTAGGTGTAGGACTCTCCTTGGCGCTCTGTGACGGCTGCCCAAGCGCCCCAAAATAGGAAGGCATTAAGCTTTTCTCGTCTAGCGAGATCCGGCACAGTGCCCTCTTTCATTGCATACTGCTCTCTGAGCACTGACAATTTAGGGTCATCACCAAATAATGCCAGATAGTGTTCGACGACCTGACCGATCGCCTGAATACGGGTAGCTGACAGGGTAATGACACTGTTGCCTTGGGGATCGGTGACGACACTGTTGGCGCGAATATCCTCGCGTAATGCTTGCTCCAGTGCAGCTTGAACTTGAGAGTTGAGTTCATTGAAGGGCAAGTTGTGGCGTGCTTTAGCTGTGATATCTAACCAAGCTTGTGCTTCTTTATGCAGCCAATCTGCAGTCCAGTCTGGTGCAACGTAGGAACCGTGTCCCCAAATTGAACCCAACTGATGGCCACCCATTGAACGCCAGACCAGTTGACCTTGTTCAATATCATTTTTGGTGAAGATAGGGCTGCCTTGTTCATTAACAAAGGCGGTGGGAATCGGGGGCTTTTCTCGATAGATCTCACTGCCAATACTTAGCAGTACCGTGAAGGATGCAATAAGTACCACTATCAGTGCTATTGCAGTTAGCCGTTGCTTGCTCATAAAACCTCTCAGCGCAATATATTTTAGTATAAGTTGCACTGATATAGCACTAGCTGTGCCAGCTTTGTATCTTATTGTTTTTATGTGGTTTAGTGTTTTTTATTTACGCTATTACTGTCATTATGACACTCAGTGTAAGTAGTCAATATGACATTGGGGTGTCTTAATGACAGTGCGCTATATCACTGCCATCGAGTGCAGGGGTTACTGATATAAAGAGGGGTCGTCTTTATTTGGTCGAGTTTTGAAACGGCGATGTAACCACATATATTGGGCGCGATTACGATCAATGATTGATTCGACGATTTGATTACCACGTTTGGCGTCTTCAAGCTCATTCTCACCGGGGAAATCGTCCAATGGCGCCTGTATTTCAATGCTGTAGCCGTTATCATCATCGTTGCGGACGACGGCAAAGGGGAGCACTTTGGCTTTACCCAGTTTGGCGAGTGTCGTGGCACCGGTTATCGTGGCGGCATCGGGGACGGCGAAAAAAGGAATAAATACCGCACTCGAGCGGCCAAAGTCTTGGTCTGCGGTATACCAAATTACATCAGGGCTTCTTAAGCTGCGCACCATTTGACGGATATCGCGTTTAGCGACTAAGCCTTTGTTAGAACGTAAGCGCCCATTGACCTGCAGATACTCCATCAACGGATTATTATGGGGCCGATAGACACCAATACCGGGTTGGAATTGGCCAAAAATACGTGCCCCCATCTCAAGAGGAAGACAGTGCACCGCAAATAGGATGACACCTTGGCCGGCGGCTAAGGTCTGCTCTACATGGGCTTGTCCTTTAATGGTCATGTGCTGCTGTACTTTGCTATCTGGCCACCACCAAGCGTTGGCAATATCGAAAATAGCTTTACCCGTTTCTTCAAAGTTTTGGGTGAGCAGTACTGCTTGGTCTGCTGCCGACATCTGTGGAAAACACAATTCAATATTACGCTTGGCCGTGTTAACTCTACCTTTGACAAGCTTCATGGCCAATCGGCCAATGGCTTTTCCTAGGCGCATCTGTTGGCGTAAAGGTAACAACTGGCTTAACCGCATAATGGCCACGCCTAGCCAGATAAGCCAGTACTTTGGATGATAAAAAGAGGATGAGAAGCTTGCTTTTTCGACCACGGAAACCTAAATGTGTTAATCAAAACGAGCCCACATTCTACCGCAATTAGTGGAGGGGATTGGTATAATCACTGACAATTTTTTAAAAAGAGTAGCTGGATCATGCTCCAATACCTATCTGCTTCAAAGCGAGCAGGGGAGGGCCACATTAACTTGCTTGCACGTTTGCGCTATACAGACTCTCATACTCAAGATAATCTGTTACCTAGGGCAAGCAGATGCATATTGAGGTTGGCTATCGAGTGTTAGCAGAAGCGTTATTTATCGCTAGCGGCTGGTTTTGGGCGCCGATCAGCCAGACGTCGCAGGCCTTAGTTTGCCATACGCCGCAACTGGAGTTGTGCTTGGCACAGTTGCCTAGCACTGTAAAACGGCAACTGCCGAGCAATCGCGCTCAGCTTCGCCTACAGATGGGGGGAAGAGGAGCCATGGCGCGCCCCGTTTCTCATTCATCTATTGCTGGGGTGGTGTTTTTATCAGTTGAAAATATCCCTATGTCCTCTTCAGCACTATGGGGAGGCGAGGTGTATGCGCTACCTTTAGCGGCATCACAACAGCTCACCTTAATTCATGAGCTAGGTCATCTGGCCACGGCACGTTTGCCTGTCGACTACTGGGGGCAAGAAGGATTAACCCCATATCAGCATGAGTGGCTCGCCGACTTTTACCTTGTTTGGCATCTGGCTAAACAAGGAGAGCCAATGGCGTTAGCCTGGCAGCAGTATCATAAACGTAATTTGGCAGTATTTGAGAGTGTGCAGGCGATGTCTCACTGGACAACGCCAATGCTTTCACAGTTATTAGCGCGTTACACGTGGCAGCAACTGGGTCAATTTGAGCGGTTTTCCACGCTGATTGCAGAGGTTTATCCCCATTTGCATCAGTATAAAGCCGATGAGTTGAATGAGTTTTCTAGCCTGCTACAGCAGCTATTTGATGCTAGTAAACTGCATGATTTACCGCAATATATGTTTTGGCGGCGCCCAGCAATGGCGCAATATATTCGACCCACATTAGAACGTATGATGGGGCAACAGGCGGCGACAGCGTGGCTGGTTGAACAAGCGATGAATAGCCCTGTGCATGGGGAGTGATACCAATCACGATAAGAGTGTGATCAACTCAGTGTGTTTTACTGCACCCGATGCCGTGTTAACGAACGACTATGTTCCTCATTCATTGCAATCAACAATGACGTTGTGAATGCCCTTGATGCACGACTATATGGATATAGGAGATAGGGTAACGCACGGATCGGTTACCGAGGATGCTAGAGACGAGGAGCAATTGAGGGCCTTGCCTCAGACGCACTAAACGCTCGCAGAGCGAACAGATCTTAATACTGATTGGTATAACATGCTGAATAGATAATACCGGCCAAAATAAAAGGAGCATAGTGCTCCTTTTATTTTAATAATTATTCATTCAGTGACGTGGTGGACGACGTTCACGTAGGACGACATCAGGGTTAAAATCGATATCACCTTCATCGTCAATGGTGACGAGCTTGTCGTCTTGTTTAGCCACAGCAGTGCGAGAGTGAGGTGAGCTCCTAACAAAAAGTAATTGGTAGCCCAGTTTTGCAAGGGTGTAAAAAGCGAATCTTTGAGGTGTAGTAAGGCGATCCCAATGTTGCTCAACATTGGCTTGGGCAATTCTTCTCTCCTCAAAGGTGAGATAGTTGCTGTCTAAGGCTGACGCTTGCATAACACTTTCCTCAATTAACACTCAGATTAATTCACTATCGATGATTATATAATCAGATGACTCCTATTTATGCAAGCAATACGCAACGGTTACTTGATCGGATCACTGTTGAACGTCACAAATATGTTCAGATTTGTTGCCAGAATGATTCTTGGCCACAAACCTGCGTAGGCTGGATGGCAGATTAGAAATGCCATTGCAGGTAAATTGTTTGGTAATTACTGCCGCCTTTAATACGCCCAAATGCTGAGCTGGTTTCAAATATGCCCGATCTATGGTGAATAGCATAGCCTAGCCACATGTTTCGCATGTTGTGGCTGTTGAATAGGTCGCCCATGTTGAGGTCGAGCGAGAAATCAAGATAGTTAAGTAGCTTTGATGGTTTATAACCTTTCTCCTCAATTTCAGAACCTTCAATATGGGTAAGGCTGCTGACATAAGAGAGCCCTTCGGCTACGCCTAATCTAAATCTTGGTCCTAGCTCAAAGGTATAGAATGCTTTAATGGCGACGACCGCCTCAGCTAAATCATTTTGCACTTCAGAACTGTGATGCCAAGCCAAACCGGGGGTAAAATAAAGTTCAATGGGCAGGGTAAATAGTGTCTCGCTCAAGCGGGTACCGTAAAACAGCGAGCTCATTTGGTTATTATAGGGATCGGTGCGCGTGTTCCAGTTTAATATTTCATTGAGATTGGAGGGCGTAGCCCAGCCGTGAGAGAGCCGCAAAAACTCATCACTGTCATCACTATAGGGCACCGAGCGGTAGCTCTTTTTGTTAGGCTCAGGAAAGAAGCCAAATCCAAAAAAGGACTCATATTGGTAGGCGGTGTCTATGCTTGGCAGATTCGATACACTGTCTTCCAAACGTCCAATGCCAAATTGGCCAAGTAGGTAAAGGTTGCTGACTACATGGTAACGTGCCTCTACACCAGCGTTTACTTGAACGCCACCGCCGACGTCATATTGCTCTAATCCATAGTAATACTGGTTAAAGTCGTCGCTCTTCCATTGAAACTCTGCATAGGGGGTGAGCTTCCAGTCGCCTTGTTGCCAGTGGTATTTAGTTCGCGTGTAAAGGTAGCCGCGTTTGTGCGAATCAGAAAGCAAGGCAACGTCGGCTTCCCAAGGTCCATGGGTAAATTTGTATTGCAGTCCAAAATCGAAGGCTTGCGCCTGAGATTCATTTTGTAACTCTTTAGGAATATCGACAAAGCGAAAGCGGGTATAAGCATTAATTTGATGATCGCCCTGCTGCCATAAATGTACGCCACCTTCCATACCATTGATAAAGGCATAGTCACTTTCAAATTTAAGTAGTGGCAGTACGTCATAGACTTCATCGTCTTCAACGGCATAGGGAATATCGCCACGACGGACACCAATAGCAACCCCCCAATCGTCAGTGCGGTAGTTGGCCTGTGGTGTAGAGGTTTCTTCTGCCATGAGTGATAAGGGCGTTATCAGTGATAACGAGAGTATGAGGGGGCTGAGTGAAATTATCGTTTTCATATTATTAGTTTAGCCAATGAGCCGTAGTCATAGGATGCTACAAGGCGGTTAAAAATCAAGCGTTTATTTAGGTTTTCAACAGGTCAAAGTCTAAAAGGGCTAGAAAAATAAAAAGACCGCATCGCGGTCTTTTTAATATGTCAGCGATTAGACTAATCTGCTTCTTTTAGGCTCTGGGTTAAATCCACAATTGCCTTTTTACCGTCGCCAAACAACATTAAAGTGTTGTCTTTGGCAAACAAGGGGTTAGGCAGTCCAGCAAAACCTGGACTCAATGAACGTTTAACCACAACCACGGTGCGCGCTTTGTCTACGTTAAGAATCGGCATGCCATAGATTGGGCTACCTTTGTCTTCTCGCGCCATAGGGTTGGTTACATCGTTGGCACCAATAACAATAGCCACGTCGGTTTGCTCAAACTGAGGGTTGATCTCATCCATCTCTATCAACTGCTCATAAGGCACTTCTGCTTCTGCCAGCAGTACGTTCATGTGCCCTGGCATACGCCCTGCAACCGGATGAATCGCGTACAAGACTTGTGCGCCACGTCCTTCAAGTACTGAGGCCAGTTCACGCACCGCATGTTGAGCTTGGGCCATGGCTAATCCGTAACCAGGTACAATAACTACGCGCTCTGCGGTTTCTAATAGCATAGCGACTTCTTCAGGCGATGATGAGGTGACTTTACCTGCGTAGACTTCATCGGCATCGATGGTTTCGCCGCCTTCCGCCATGACGCCAAACAGCACGTTAAATAGCGAACGGTTCATCGCCTTACACATGATTTGTGTCAGAATAATCCCCGACGCACCGACCAGTGAACCAGACACAATCAGTACCGTGTTACCTGTGATGAAACCTGTGGTCGCCGCCGCAATACCTGAGTATGAGTTAAGCAGTGCAATCACAACAGGCATGTCCGCACCACCAATAGGGACGACGAGGAATAGGCCTAGCAGTAATGATACCGCCACTAAAGCATAAATTAGCGCGGTATTACTAGGGTCGAGGACTATAGCAATAGAGAGACCAATGGCTGAAATCAATAACACAGCATTGATAAACTTATTACCGGGTACTCTAATTGGATTACCCGAGATCAGCTCTTGGAGTTTCGCGAAAGCCACAAACGAACCAGAAAGCGTCACCGCACCAATCAGTACAGTTAAACTGATAGAGATAAGCGCCACCAGATGGGTTGCTGATTCGGGATCGAGGAAGCTCGCCATGGCGATAAATAGCGATGCTCCACCACCAAAACCGTTAAGCAGGGCGACCATCTGTGGCATTGCCGTGACTTGAATCTTGGTGGCCATCACAGCACCAATGGTTCCGCCCAGTAATACCCCTGCGATGATCCATTCGTAGCTTAAAATGCTTTTATCAAAAAGGGTTACCACAACAGCTATAAACATACCTAAGGCCGATAACTGGTTACCACGTACCGCAGTGCGTGGTTTAGTGAGGCCTTTGATACCTAAAATAAACAGACTCGCAGCCACAAGGTAGGCGAGATAAATAATCGTCATACTCATGTTAGCTTATTTCCTTTTAAACATGGCAAGCATGCGGTTGGTAACCATATAGCCACCAACAACATTAATTGTGGCAAGTACCACAGCGATAAAACCTAACACATTGACCCAAATGCCCGCGCCAGAACCGGCCGATAGAAGTGCGCCAACTAATGAGATCCCTGAGATTGCATTTGAACCTGACATTAATGGTGTATGCAGTGTTGGTGGCACTTTAGTGATCAGTTCGACACCTAAAAATACCGCCACCATAAATAGGGTGAGTAGTAATAGAATTTCCATTATTGAGCCTCCTCTGGCGCAGCAATTTCGGGCATGCCCAATAGTGTTCGGATCCGCGCGTTAACCACGTCACCTTGGTGTACGACAACGGTGTCACGTACAATCTCGTCGTCAAAGTCTAAGTTAAGCTGGCCTTCTTTATCGATCAGCAGCTTGAGCAAGTTTTCAATATTAGTCCCGTACATCTGGCTGGCATGGGTGGCTGCCGTACCGGGAATATTGGCTGGGCCAAAAATGGTGACACCATTGTGAACCACAATCTCATCAAGACGAGTTAGCTCACAGTTACCACCCGTTTCAGCCGCTAAGTCAACAATAATGGTGCCAGGCTTCATGCCATCAACCATCTCTTTGGTAATAAGAACAGGGGCTTTACGGCCTGGAATCGCCGCGGTGGTGATCACGATATCTTGCTGGGCCAATACATTGGTCATCGCCTGTTGCTGACGCTTGAGGAAGTCGTCGCTTTGCTCAGTTGCGTAACCACCTTTGGTTTCTGTGTTCTCGGTTTCAAGATCGAGTTCTACCGGCTTTGCGCCAACCGAGAGGATCTGTTCACGGGCGGCGGGGCGAATATCATAGGCCTCAACCACTGCGCCGAGTCGTTTCGCGGTCGCACAAGCTTGTAGACCAGCCACACCTACCCCCATGATAAATGCACGTGCCGGTTTTAGTGTGCCCGCTGCAGTCATCATCATGGGGAAGAGTCGCGGTGCATGATGGGCGGCCAATAGCACTGCTTTATAGCCAGCAATCGTTGCCATGGAAGAGAGAATATCCATGCTTTGCGCACGTGTAATACGTGGTACCAGTTCAAGCGCGATAGCCGTTGTGCCCGTTGATGCAAGCATTTTCGCATTGTCCGGATTAGCTAGGGGATCCATCATGCCAATGAATAACTGATTTGGCTTAGCGAGTGCTTTGATCTCATCAAATTGCTGACCTTTACAGTTAACTAAGGTGATGATTTCAGCCTCTTGAAATAGCTGCTCACGGCTGGTGATAGTCGCTCCTGCTTCCTGGTATTCTGAATCGCTAAAACCCGCCGCAAGGCCAGCTCCGCTTTCAACAAGGATTTGGAGGTTCTTTTTGATTAACCGAGTCACGTTGGCCGGAATTAACGCTACGCGTTTTTCGTCGGCTTGGCTCTCTTTAGGTAGACCTAGTTTCACTGAGGAAACCTCTTAGTTAGGGACAGACGTCGTTATTAATGTTTTGTAGGCTCGTTATTGTGGCGAGTCTGAAATCAGACACAAGCGCGAATTTTTCATATTTAGGTGTTTAGCACTGGTCAGAGCAATTTATTTGCGCTAGGCCACAAAATTTCATTTCAAATTCTGTGGTTAACTGCACTCTTTTCGAAAAACTTTATCGCCACCCTCACTTTTGTAGCTCAAATAGTAACCTTTGCATATTCCAAAATCGAATTAAAAATTAGATTTTATTCTTTTTTGCTTTTCACGTAAGGGACTAAGCTAGGCTCATTACACTGATATAGGGCCGTCTTCCATGTTGTTAAAAGAGCTTTCATCACTGGCTTCTCCACTGTCTCAAGGACAGGTGGATAAGCTGAAGCAACTCACTGCAGAATTAAGTGCTGTGCAATTGGCATGGGTGGGTGGGTATCTATCTGCGACAGCGCAATTGGGTGCTAGCACAGGAAGTGTTGAAAGCACCCCTGAGCAAACCATTACTATCTTATATGGTAGTCAGACAGGTAATGGCAGGGGCGTTGCCAGCGAACTTGCTGAGAAGGCACTGGCCCAAGGCTATGCCGTTAATCTGGTTTCGATGGCTGATTACAAGGTGCGTCAACTAAAACAGGAGACCTTACTACTGGCTGTGGTCAGCACCCATGGTGAAGGTGAAGCTCCTGATGATGCGATTGAACTGCATAAGTTCTTGGCGTCGAAACGTGCGCCAAGTTTAGAAAATTTACATTACTCAGTGTTAGCCTTAGGCGACTCAAGTTATGAGTTTTTCTGTCAAACCGGTAAAGACTTTGAGCAGCGCCTTGCCGCGCTCGGGGCAAAATCGATTGTGCCGCTAACAGAGTGCGATGTGGATTATGAAGCAGCTGCGAGCACTTGGCAGCAACATGTACTTGAAGCGGTGAAGCCGTTAATCAGTGCCGCGAGTGCCAGTGTAGTGTCTATCTCTTCAGTGACGTCAGCGACCAGCTCAGCTTTCACTAAGCAAAAGCCTTATAGTGCCGAGTTGCTTGTCAGCCAAAAACTGACGGGGCGAGACTCAGACAGAGACGTTCGTCATGTTGAGATTGACCTAGGTGAATCAGGACTGAGCTATCAAGTGGGGGATGCGCTAGGGGTTTGGTTTACTAACTCTGCCGATTTAGTGAATGAGATTATTGAGCAATTATCACTGGATGGCGCAACCCAAGTAACACTTGGTGATGAAACGCTCAGCTTGAGCCAAGCATTAACTGAAAAACGAGAGTTGACTCAGCTCTACCCAGGATTGGTGCAAAACTGGGCACAACTAAGCGGTGATGAAGCATTACTAGCACTGAGTGAAGATAGAGAACAGACGCGTCAGTTTGTGCTCAATCATCAGCTAGCAGATCTTGTTGCCCAGTATCCCGTTGATATCACCGCCTTTCAGTTGGTCGAGTTGTTACGTCCAATCACGCCGCGACTCTATTCCATTGCATCGAGTCAAAGTGAAGTGGAATCTGAAGTACATCTAACTGTGGCGTTGGTTGAAGATCAGCGTAATGGCACCAGCCGTTTCGGTGGCGCGTCGCAATTTTTAGCGACTGCTGATGAGGGAGCTGAAGTGAAGGTTTATGTTGAGCCTAACAACCACTTCCGTTTACCCGAGAACCCAGAAACGCCTGTGATCATGATAGGCCCAGGCACAGGTGTAGCGCCTTTCAGAGCCTTTATGCAGGAGCGTGCCGTGCAAGGTGCGACTGGAGAGAGCTGGTTGTTTTTCGGTAATCCGCACTTTGAACAAGATTTCCTTTACCAAACCGAGTGGCAGCAATACCTCAATGATGGCAGCCTGACCCGTTTGGATTCAGCTTTCTCACGGGACCAAGCACACAAAATATATGTGCAACATCGTATTACTGAGCGCGGCGAAGCGTTATGGCAGTGGTTAGAAAACGGGGCACATCTCTATATCTGTGGTGATGCAGAGCGTATGGCCAAAGATGTGCATCAGGCACTTCTTGAGGTGGTTAAACAGTTTGGCGGTAAAGATGATGAACAGGCGGCAGCGTATTTAGAAGCACTGCGTAGCGATAAGCGTTATCAAAAAGACGTTTACTAACCCTACGTCTTGATACCCGTAGATTTGACTAAAAAGATTAACGAGCAGTGGTGATGCCGCTGCTCGAAAAGGATGAGGCGCTAGCCATGAGTGATCAGAAATTATCAGTAAACGAATACCTTAAAACAGACAGTAACTATCTGCGCGGCACCATCGAAGAGGGTTTAGATACCTCATTGACAGGCTCGTTCAGTGAAGGTGACCAGCAGCTCATCAAATTTCATGGTTTCTATCAACAAGATGACCGCGATCTGCGTAATGAACGTAAAGAGCAAAAACTAGAGCCTTTATATAGCTTTATGTTACGTGCTCGTGTGGCTGGTGGTGTGTGTACGCCTAAGCAATGGTTAGGGGTCGATAAAATTGCCACAAACCTTACCAGTTCAAATAGCATTCGTCTTACCACACGTCAGACGTTTCAGTATCACGGTATTCCAAAGCGTAACCTGAAGACCTTGATTCAAGATCTCGACAAAGAGGCATTAGATTCAATCGCAGCTTGTGGTGACGTCAACCGCAACGTGATGTGTAATCCAAACCCCGTTGAGTCTAGATTGCACCAACAAGCCTTTTACTGGGCCAAAAAGCTGTCAGACAATTATTTACCACGCACTAAAGCCTACGCTGAAATCTGGCTGGGTGATGACAAAGTTGCTGTCAGTGAAGGTGATGAAGTTGAGCCGGTATACGGTAAGACTTATCTGCCACGTAAATTTAAGATGGCCGTTGCTGTGCCGCCAGATAATGACGTGGATGTTTATACCAATGACCTTGGTTTCGTCGCGGTGGCTGAAGCGGGTGAGTTAATTGGCTTTAATATGGTTGCTGGTGGTGGAATGGGATCGACCCATGGTGAAGTCGCTACCTTCCCGCGTCTTGGGGATGATTTTGGTTTTATTCAGGCACAAGACTGCCTTAAGTTTGCCGAAGCGGTACTTAAGGTGCAGCGTGACTGGGGCAATCGTTCCGATCGTAAACAGTCTCGTCTTAAATACACCATTGTAAAACATGGGTTTGAGGCGTTTAAAGCTGAAGTGGAAAAGCGTGCAGGGATAAAGTTTGAGCCTAAACGTGACGTTGTGATCGGCGATCGTGGTGATCGTTATGGTTGGATCAAAGGTGTTGATGATCAGTGGCACTTAACCCTATTTATTGAAGGTGGTCGCATTAAAGATCTGCCGGGTCAACCATTGCAAACGGGGTTACGCGAGATAGCCTTGGTACACAAAGGTGATTTCCGTATGACCTCTAATCAGAACATCATCATTGCGGGTGTGGCCGAAGCCGACAAAGCACAAATTGAAGCGATTGCTCGCAGTCATGGCTTGATGGGCAAGTTGATTAGTGAAACGCGTGGCCATTCAATTGCTTGTGTAGCACTACCGACTTGTGCATTGGCGATGGCAGAGGCGGAACGTTACTTCCCCGACTTCTTAACCAAAGTTGAGGCGCTGCAAGAAAAACATGGCTTTCTCGACCAAGGTATTGTGATCCGCATGACAGGTTGTCCTAATGGTTGTGCGCGTCCATTTGCGGCTGAAATCGGTTTAGTGGGTAAGGCGCCAGGACGTTACAACCTCTATTTAGGGGCTAGTTTTGAAGGGACGCGTTTGAATAAACTCTATCGTGAGAATATTCAAGAAGCAGAGATCTTATCTGAACTTGATGCCCTGTTTGCTCGTTATGTCAGTGAGCGCGAAACAGATGAAACCTTTGGTAATTTCACCGTGCGCGTTGGCGTGGTGAAAGCAGTGCTCGATGCTGCTAGGGATTTTCATGGATAATTCAGTGGTGACCGCTGAGGAACTATTGGCGCTGTTGTCTGCGCCAAAAGTTGAACAGCAAGCCGTATTAACGCAGGTGAATGAGTTTTTAGCCAAGCTCAGTCCAAGTGAACGTGTGGTGTGGGGCTTGGCTTACTTGCCGGGGAATCATGCACTGTCATCGAGTTTTGGTATTCAGGCTGCTGTGATGCTGCATCTGGTCAGCCAAGCGCAAAGTGATATTCCGGTAATACTCACTGACACGGGATACCTTTTTCCCGAAACCTATCAGTTTATTGACCAGTTAACTGAGCGTTTAAGCTTGAACCTAAAAACCTATCGAGCGCCACACAGTAGCGCCTGGCAAGAGGCTCGTTATGGACGCTTGTGGGAGCAAGGTTTAGATGGATTGGAGCAGTATAATCGGATCAATAAAGTGATTCCGATGCAAAATGCACTAAGCGATCTCAATGTGGGAACTTGGTTTGCTGGGTTGCGTCGTTCGCAATCGACCACTCGCGAAGCCTTGCCTATTTTAGCGATTCATGGCGATCGCTATAAGCTGTTGCCGATATTAGAGTGGAGCAATAAGGATGTGCATGAGTATCTAACTGCCCATGACCTACCTTATCATCCATTGTGGGAGCAGGGGTATGTGTCGGTGGGTGATACTCATTCGAGTAAGCCGTTAGAGCTAGGCATGAGCGAAGAGGAAACCCGTTTTAACGGTTTAAAACGTGAGTGTGGACTGCATTACGAAATCTAGGCTTAACGGGATTAGTCGCTGATGTTGAGCGGCTAACCTGTATTTTATGAAATTGAATATTGTTTAAATAATTGATTTTTTTAATGTTTAGAATTTGGTGTTTAATACTTACTTCTGATTTGTGCACTTTTTTTGCACACAGTTATGCACAGGTCATTATCTTGATCTATAGTTGTAAGTTCCCGTAGATGGTTTTGATATCTCGTCTGTATCAGATCTAAATTGGATCACGTAACTTTTCTTCCTCTTTAAAGTTACAGGCAGAGCTGCCGTCGATATTGAAACAAACTCGCTTTGGCGAGAGCTTGATGTTTGATTGGTTTGCTGGCGCACGCTAATTTAATAGCTTTAGGCCCTGGATAGCCCGATGTGGCTATCCAGGGATAGCTCCAATGATCACAAGCAACTCAGCGGACATTGGTATAAATCACATTTCCCTTTCTATTCATCCATATAGTACTATCTGTGCAACAATTTTTGTTTGCGAGCTTTCGGCTGACTCACAGTCTTGGCTGCTATCGATATTTTAAAGGGAGTTTTTAATGAAGAAGGCATTAGTGGCAGCGGCGGTGATCGCAATTGGAGCCGGCGCCTATTGGGCAACGCAAAATGGTACTGAACAGCAGCCTGGCCATGCCGCGCTGGCTTATGTTCCAGCCGATACACCTGTCTTTTCAGCACAGTTCACCCCGTTTCCACTGAAGGATTATATTGATTCGATTCCTGACGCACAGAAGCAGTATCCGCAAGAATTACAGGCTTTAATGCAAGATGAAAACGAACCTCGTGCTAAGTTTTTCTTTGGCCTATTTAATCGTTATATGCAAGGGATGAAAGATGGACAGACGTTTGTCACCACCTTTGGTCTTCCCGAGGATCTGACCAGTTATTTTTACACCTTGGGCGCGCTACCCGTGCTTAAGTTAGATATTGCTAATCCAGAAGTGTTTTGGGCATTGTTAGATAGCATAGAGGCTGAAAGTGGTTTAAACCATGAGATGCGTAAGCTAGCTCAAGTCGATTATCGCGCTTACCCGCTCACAGAGCCTGGTGAAGAAGAGCAAATCGATCTTGTTTTTGCTATCGACAACGGGATGCTAACGATTACTTTAGCGACCAGTTTTAGCGATCCGGCTTTATTAGAAACGGCGCTGGGTATTAAGCCTGTCACCAATCCTATCTCCGAGTCAGGTATTATCGAAGATATATTCGCTAAACATGGCTTCCTTAAAGATGGGGTTAGCTATATCAACCATCAAGAACTGGTCAAAGCGATAACGACCCAAGATGGTAATCAGCTCGCCAAACAGTTAACTCATCTGTTCACCATGGTTAATGACGATCCATTTGTTGAACTGAGATCTGAGGTGTGTAATCGCGAACTCAATGGTATCGCCGCTAATTGGCCACGCACTGTCATGGGATATACCGAGTTTGCGGTAAAAGATAAGCAGACAACTATGGGCTTTAGCACTGTAATTGAGAGTAATAATCAGGTGATTATGGGCGCGCTGAGCCAGATCCGTGGTTTTCTGCCTGCTTACACACAAGATGTTAAGACAAGTGTCTTTTCCATGGGGCTAGGGGTAGACGTTAATCAATTTGTGCCTGCAATCAGTAAGGTATGGGATGATCTACTAACGCCTCAATATGAGTGTGCGCCCCTGCAACAGATGCAAGCACAGATGCAAGGCCAAAGTCCTGCGATGTTAGGCATGTTTACCGGCATGGCTAATGGTGTCAAAGGGCTATCGATGTCGTTAATGGACTACGAGTTATCTGATGCAACCCAGCAGATTGAGTTAAAAGGGCTTGATGCGATAGTGACACTTTCTGCAGATGACCCCGCAACCCTGTTTAATATGGTTAAGCCTTTTGCGCCTGAATTGGCAAATGTGCAGTTGCCTAGCGATGGCAGTGCGATCGATTTAAGCGCTGCGTTGGGTCTGCCTCCTACTTTAGGTGTCAGTGCTAAGATGGCCGTTAAAGGTAACCATTTAGCCGTTTACAGCGGTGAAAAGAGCCAAGCCATCGCTGAGGCGTTAACCGCAGAACCCCTAACGAGTAATGGTTTAGTCACCATGTCTGCTGATTATGGCAAGATGTTCAAGCCTATGATGACTTTGATGGCCATGAGCGGAGAACCCGTTCCTCCTGAGTTTGAGAGCCTTAAAGATTACAATATGAAGCTTAAGGTCGATATGGATGTGAACGCGCAAGGTATTGTGATTGATTCATGGGTACAGACTCATCAATAATCACGGAATCAATTGAGCACGTTAAGCCCCATCAATGTTATGGGGCTTTTTTCTGGAAGGATAATGGATGATTGCAGGATTATTTTTAAAGGGTAATGAAGTTCGTATCGTGAACCTTAACGGTACACGTGAGCAGCATGAGTTGGTGGCCGATAAACTCAACAAGATAGCGATTCCTAAAGCACCGACGCAAGCGGATATAGCGATCTTTTGTGAAACGTTATTAGCCTACTGCGAACGGCATGCCATTGAACAGATAGTGGTCAATCGCCGTGCAACAACGGGACAGGGAGCCGGCGGTGCAGGTACGTTTATTCTGGAAGGGGTGATGCTTGCTGTGGTTAAGGTTCCGCTGAGTTTTGTTCATCCAGCCACGCTTAGAGCAAGCGACAAAAAGTACAGTGACCTAAAATTAGCGAAGCCAACAACAGTGGATTTAGGCAAGGCTTATGACCTTGCCTTTGAGGCATTAACTTAATCGGTTAGCTCTGTTTTTCAATGCCCAGCTCGGCCAGGGTGGCGGCAATATCTTCTGCCGCTGTTTCTGGGTTAATGTCGTCATCAATTTTTAAGATGGTGCCATCTTTGCCAATATAGAAGGTCACTCGGCTGGCGACACGGACTAAATTGAGTACGTCGTAGGCTTTAGCCGTCTCTTTTGTTGGATCGCTTAACATTGGAAAGTCTGCTTTTTGCTCCTTGGCAAACTTTTGGTTGTCCTCAAGGTCATCGACACTGGCCATCATATAAACCGCATTATACTCGCGAATCAAACTGCCTTTTTGCACTAACGATTTACACTCCAAGGTGCAGCCGCGGGTGTTGGCCATCGGATACCATGCAAGCACTAATGTCTGCTTACCAAGGTAGTCACTCAGCTGGTAACTATGGCCATCGGTCGCTTGCAGCTTAAAATCAGGCGCTTTGTCTCCAACTTTTAAGTCTGTGGCCTGTGCGGCGTTATTCCATAGCACGCTAAGCATTAACGTGGTCGAAATAAGTAGGGTTTTTACTAGGGTATTCATGGTGTATTCCTATAGTTGTGTTGCCTGCAGGGTTAGTTGTATTTGTCGCTACATTTGGATAAGTTCGGCGATTCCTTTCCAGTAGACGGTCTCTTCGAGTGGTTGTTCAATATCGGGCTGCGTTCCGACGCCTGACAGCTGTTGCCCCATGGCATCAAAGACTTGAGTACTGGTTACCCTAACATTGATACCGCTAACGGGAAGTTTAATCCTTTGGTGTTTATCCACATTTCCCAGCGTCGCCTCGCCAATTAATACGGTGTTGGGCCAGCCTTTGGCAAAGTGGGCTATCCACTGACACGCGTGTTTACATTGTGGTCCAATGATCAATACCAGTTTACCGGGCGTGGGTTGAGGCAGAATCATTGCCGGGGCAGGCGCGATAGCTAAACGTTTGCCATGCCATTGACTGAAGAGCTTGTCATCACGGTTAGTCACTAGATTGGTGGCCTGCTGCAGCTCAAGTTGTGCCTGGTTCGACAGCTGATCATAGGGTGTGTAATGCATTGACTGTAGGTAATCGGCTCGTATATTGGCGTGGCGTTTGTAGCGTGCTACGGCATAGATAGAGCTAGTTTGCCAGTCAGGGGATAACAGATCAGTTTGGTGTCCATAGGGCTGATAAGCTTGGTATTGATAACCGTAATAATGGTTTAAAAAACTTAACAAGCTATCAGAATCACCGTAGCCATAGCGCAGGTCCAGAATGGTTATAGGCGATAAGATGGCGCGGCGTAGGTTATTCGCCAAGGGACTGTTTGGCTCAAACGCATTAAGGTTGTTCACATTGATGATACCTAACGGCGAGTTTTCAAAGTTATCTTGCTCTCTGCGTGCTTGCAGTATCATGGGTGTTTCTGGGGTTAAAGACAGGATGACCTGGGTTGTCAGCTCGCCTTTGTCACTCAGTGTTAGTCGTACCTGAGGTTTATCTTCTATGCCTATTTCGGCGCGCAGCACCGAGAGACGTTTTAACCATTGAATCTGCAGTGAAGTTCGTTCTCGCAGCGACGGCGGCAAGAACTGCTGACTGGCGGTGACCCAACGACTGATTGGCAAACCATCGATATGGGTGAGGAAGGCGGCATCCGTATCAATAGGGTTGCCTTGCTCATCTAAGGCGAGCCAATCACTGTCAATGGTTCTGAGGTTAATGGGTAAAGTAAACCGTGATGAAATTGGCGAGATGGTTGCGCTAGCGTCATCTAGGTAGGCTAAAGCTTTGGCAATTTGGCTGGCTAGTATCTTAGTCGACATCCCATTTCGGTGCTGAGCGTCGATGAGTTCAAGCTGACGACTGAATGCGTCAAATTGTGCCGGGTTTTGCGCGGCAACAGCAGAGAATTGCGTGACGTGTTGACGCAAGGTCTGAAGTTCATGGCGCACTTCACTGTAGCTCAACTGCTGTTTAGGGGGCTCGCTCTTAATCGCGATGATGGTCAGCTGAATACAGCTGATGAGCATGATTAACCCGAAACCATTAATAATGGTTTGATGTCCAAATTTCATCATGCTCCTTGCTGGTTACGTAATGCTTAACGCATCATAGAATGTCATTTATTGAGACGCCAATACCAAACCTATTCGTGTGTGCATTGTAGTCGATAAGGCTCTCACCATAGCCATTAAAGTATTGGGCATAGACTCTGAGGTTACCGATAATGGGGTAACTCCAGGTAAGTTCTACCGCACCATAATTTGGCTTTTCTAGATTGTTTCGTAGCATCATGCTGAATCTATGTTCATCAAGACCATAAATAGCCATTAACTCAAAATTGCCCATGTAATCTAGGATGTCTGGATTGTCATCACCTTTTGGTGAGGTGGGGGTCTCTTTTTCATCTTCAGGGATCCGCCACCATACCTTTGCCGCAATGGCAAATGGACCATTGTCAAAAATCATGGTGCCATAGATACGATTCCAACTGCGGGACAGATCACCTGACTGTCCATTGGATTGATGAACGGCACCAACGCCCCATAGCGAGTTGGTTAAGGGACCAATTTTCCAGTCATTGTTAAACATCATGAAAATCTCTGGTTCATGATTAGTTTCGCGAAAAGGCGATGAGATCTCTTTATTGTAGACCTGCCAATAGGACTGGTTGGTGTAGGCAACAAATAGGTGACCATTGTCACCAAAAACGTTATACATCAATGGAAATTTAAAGCTTATCTGGAATTTGGCTTCAAGGTTATCCACTTGTGCCCCAGTCTCTTCTATCTCTTCTTTGAACGGGTCCATGTTAGGCGTGGTGTTATAGGTCACAGGTAAGATGTAGTTCACCTTATGCGGCGTTATAACAAAGGGGAGCTCTGCTGTGGCAAGTTCAACACTTACCCGTTCATCGAGAAGTGAGTCGGGTTTACTGGTTTTGGGTGAAGCCTTGTTTTCGGTGGCATGGGTGTTCGTTGATAGGCCGAGAAAGCTGGCTATCACTAGGCCGTAGATGGCGCTCTTTGTCTTCATCCTTGTGTCCTTTCATTATCTATTTTAGTGCCGTCACGGTGGCACTGTTTCATCGCTGTAACATCATAGCGCACAACTTTTCTCTATTCACCCAGATTAAATCACTTTCGTTTCACCCAGTTACCAAGCAGCGTTTGATGTAAATGCTACTAATAACTAAATGGAATATAATCTAACTCCTATCTATTTTTTATGGAATAAGAATGGCGGTATAGTAACCTTACTAATATTGTGAGAGATGCGAATATGGAACTACTAACGATACCTGGGCAACAACAGGGCAAAGTTTGGCTGGTGGGAGCTGGACCAGGTGATGTTGAGCTGTTAACGCTTAAGGCCTATCGCATCCTCAAAAAGGCCGATGTAGTCTTATATGACGCACTGGTTAGTGATGAGATCATGGCGCTTGTACCTCAGGACGCTGAGACAATTGCTGTCGGTAAACGTGCTGGTAAACATAGCGCAGCGCAAGATGAGATCAATCAACTACTGGTGACTAAAGCCTTTACCCGTAAAAATGTGGTGCGCTTAAAAGGTGGAGACCCTTTTATTTTTGGTCGCGGTGGTGAAGAGCTTGAAACCTTGGTAGATGCTGGTGTTGAGTTTGAAGTGATCCCTGGGATCACCGCTGCCAGTGGCACCTCTGCTTATGCAGGTATTCCACTCACTCATAGAGATTATGCCCAAGGGGTAAGTTTCATTACCGGTCATTGCAAGTTGGAAAGCCGTCCTATGGATTGGGCTGGTTACGCGAATAAGCAAAATACCTTGGTTATCTATATGGGCATTCTCAATGCCAATATTATTCAGGCGGGCTTGATGGGCGCTGGCCGAGCGGCCGATACGCCTGTGGCTATTGTGTCAAAAGCGACAACCGCATCACAACAATGTTTTATTGGAACCCTTGGTGAGTTAGAACAGCTTGCCGCTTCGCCAGCGTTGCAGATGCCTGCCTTGATGATTATTGGAGAAGTGGTCACTCTGCGCGAGCAGTTAAATTGGTTTAATCCAGCACAGAGCAGTACTGATGTTATCAGTGCTGCATTACTGAAATAGTTGGCCAGTGAGTTAATCTATTTTAAAGTCTTTGCTAAATAATGCATTAAGCGCTTTAGCATATTCTTGGTCGGGCTTAGGCCGCACGAGTTGGGCTAACTCATCCCCTGTTGAGGTTAAGCGGTAATAGCTCAGCAGCAAATGGCCATGCTTAGGGGTTAATCTTTTTTTAGCTCCTGCTAAAGTAAAATTAACCGGATTTTTTGAATTTAACTCCCCGGTTTCAAACTCACTACGATGTAAGAGTCCAGCATCCATCAAGGTTAAGATGGATGAGTAGGGCAGACCAAAGAGTGAAAAGGCGATAGTGGCCCCTTCTGATTTTCTAAATAAACGTCCCACGCCTCGCGCGTATCTATAGCCGTTCAGTAACTTAAGCTTACTGTCGCCATTAATGGTGACGGCAATGGTTAAGGCCTTTTCAAACATCTGTGCTTCTTTGTGCGTCAATTGCTTAAGGGTCGACAGAGTTCTTAGGCTGAAGTTTCCCGGGCTGGTGATCTCATTGGCTAGAATACGTCCCCATAACTCCTGCATATTTCTATTATGGATCTGCTCGGCCAGTTTAAAAAACTGATGGACCCAATCAGGGTCTAAATCGGCACCAGTGACATCAGAAGGCGTGTGAGAGATGGCAATAGCGTAAATGGTTTCGATATTGCTTTGATATTGGCTCGACAACTTGCGGGCGCGGTGTTCGGCGCGCTCGGCAATAGAGGCATTGGCTGGGCGGTAACCCTCTTCGCTGCCCAAGCCAAGTTGTCTTCCAAGTAGTAACGCCTTTTTACGTGCGGAGACATCTGGTTGACTACTTTGCGATGCAGAGACATTGACGATTTCAGCCATCTCACTTGCTCTATTTGAAGTTATGCGTTGCCACAGTTTATCGTAAAAAATAGGTTATGCCATAGGGCAGCTACACACGTCGCTGCTTAAGCCAAGTGACATTGTTCTCTTGATCGGGATGGCGTGGAATATTTAGCGCCAATATCAGTGAGCAGACGGCAAAACCGACGCCGATGAAGAACACCATCTTAATAGACTCCAGCCATAGTAGTCCTAACAACAAGGGGATCACGACGGCGGCGATATGGTTAATGGTAAAGCTTACTGACATGGTGGCTGCTATATCCTTAGGCGCAGCAATTTTTTGGAAATAGGTTTTGATGGCTATCGCCATGGCAAACAACAGATGATCGATCACATACAATGCGGCGGCGACATCGCTACTTTCGACAAATGCGTAACTGGTAAAAATGATGATTAGGCCGATATACTCCAAGGTCAGCGCGTTACGCTCACCGATACGGCCGATAAAGCGCCCTATCGCAGGAGCAAATAGCAGGTTGACCACGTAGTTGATAAGAAATAATGCGGTGATCTGACTGACGCTGTAGCCAAACTTTTCTACCATCATAAAGCCTGCAAACACCATAAATATCTGTCGTCTCGCGCCAGAGAAGAAGGTCAATAAGTAGTAGAGCCAGTATCGTTTGCGTAAAATTATCTTCTTATGCTGAACCTCTCCTTGAGGATATTGCGGGAAGTAGATCACTAAAGTGAGTACCATGATCAGTCCTAGTACTCCAATGATGGCGTACATCCATTGGTAGTCCAATTGTAACCAACTCATGATTAGCCAGATACTGCCATAACCGAGTAGGGCTGCAGCAGAGCGCCATGCCAATGCCTTACCAAAAAAGCCTGCAGTTTCGCTTTTATCCACCCATTGCAGCGTCAGCGATTGATTAATGGTTTCGAAATAGTGAAACCCCACAGACATCAGAACCGTGGTCACATACAAGCCAATCACTTGCGGAAAAAAGCCGGTAACGGCTACGCCTATGGTCAGTAAGGCCAATGATAACAAGGCAAAGGTTTGCTCTTTGAGCAGCAACAGGATGAAAATTGCGGTGAACGCCAGAAAACCTGGCACCTCGCGTAGGCTTTGTAGCATGCCTATCTCTGCGCCAGTAAAATTAGCTCGCTCAATGACAAAGTTATTCAGTAGCACCTGCCAAACGGAAAACACCAGCGACATAATAAATGTCATCCATAACAATAGCTTCTGAGGGCTTCTTTCCATTACTAGGCTTCACTTTTGCGGGCAGTTTTTAAGATAAAACAGTCTACAGCAATGTGAGATACCCCCGCAAACTTGTTTGAATCTTGTTGTTTTCTGGTGAGTAATCATCGCTATTTTTTAAATGCTGTGTTGTTAACAAATGTAAATTGTAATGAAAATGATTCGTATTTACTGTAATTTCCCACGCAATTACGGGGGAAGCTGTTAATCAGCATGGAGAAAGTATGAAGAGTAAGTTGAGCCTGCTTGGGCTTTGTGTTGCTAGCCTTTTGGGCACAAATGCGTTGGCGGCGACCGATCCACAAATGTTACTGCAAGCGATTGAACGTCAAGAACATGAACTTAAGGCGCTTAAACAGCAGTTGGCCACGCTCGCAGTGCAGCAGGAACAGCAGCAAGCACAACAGGCGCAAATGGTTAAAGAAGTGATAACCAATGAAGCTAAGCAGAGCCCTTGGAGCCGCTTTAAATTTGAATCCTATGGCACGGTTAATTACACCAGTGACGAGTATTACGACAATGTCCAAGACACCACACCAGAGCGCCGTGGCCGTTTCGATTTAGAGCGTATTGTGACTGAGTTTGGTTATCAATTTAATGACCAGTGGGACATGGAAGTTGAGATTGAATATGAGCATGGGGGCACTGGAACAGCATTAGAGTACGACGGCTTCGATGAGTTTGGTGAGTTTGAATCCGAGGTCGAAGCGGGCGGTGAAGTGATGATTGAAAAGGCGCAGATAAGGTATCGCCCCAATGATCTTTTTGGCGTCAAGTTCGGTAACATCCATTTGCCTATTGGGTTGTCGAGCGTGTTGCATAAACCCAACCAATATCTAACCGTGCTGCGTCATCGCAGTGAGACCGCGATGCTACCAGCCGTATGGAATGAAACCGGTGTCGGGATCTTTGGTGAGTACGCCAACTTTCATTATCAAGCCCAAGTGGTTAGCGGTCTCAATTCTGAATATTTCCGCACCTACGACTGGATCGCATCTGGGCATCAAAAGCGCTTTGAAACTGTTAACGCAGACGATCTAGCTTATGCACTACGTGTTGATTACGGCAGCTTTAAACAGGGAACAGCCGTCGGCGTGGCTTATTACTACGGTAATACCAGTGGTAACCGTCACAAAAGCAATAAGGTCGTTGGTGAGGGTAGCGTCAGCATTTTGGCCGTATCAGGTGCCTATGTTGAAGGGCCTTGGATATTGCGTGGCCAATATCTGCAAGGAACGCTCAGTGATGCAGATGCGATCACTCAAGCTAATAAAACCACACCAGGTTTAAAGCCAGGTAACTTTGCTCAATTAGGCAGTAAGTCAGAAGCCTTCTTTGTTGAAGCTGGTATCGATTTGAGCCACTTCTGGTCTTTGCCGCTAACCGTATTTGCCAACATCGACTACTCCAATCCCCTTGCGGAAGTGGAAACGGGGACGGCGACCAAGCGTTATGAAAATACCTGGACCAGTCTTGGGGTGAACTATAGCCCTATTCCTGAAATTGTGATTAAGGCCGAAGCGGGTCGCCAACAAGTGGCGGTGGCATCTATCCCTGATACCAACTTTTTTGCCCTCGGTGTGGGCTACCAATTCTCACTTTAATGGCTAAGCCAACTAAAATTTTTTGAATAAATGGAGTTATAGATGAAACAGTTAACATACAGCGCAATCGCTTTAGCCCTTATCTCAACGCTCGCGGCCTGTGGTGGGTCAGGCAGTGATGATTCCACAGTGGTGGTTCCTGACAATCGTTTTAGCTTTGTGGCGACAGAAATGATCACCAACCTAAATGATGAAGTGATCGTCAGTGGTTACTCCGCTTTAGCTAACCGAGGCGAAGCCTTGTACCAAGCGACTCAAACCTTAGTTGCCTCGCCATCACAAGCCAACTTAGTTGCCGCCCAAGATGCGTGGAAAGCGGCACGTCAGCCATGGGAGCAAGGTGAGTCACACATCTTTGGCCCAGTCGACTCATTGGGTATTGACCCACATTTAGACAGCTGGCCTCTTAACACCACAGATCTTAAAACTGTCTTAGCCACCACGTCAGGTTTTGATGCTGAAACCATTAAAGGTTGGAACGACGATGTGCAAGGTTTCCATACTATGGAGTTCCTGCTGTTTGGTGACGGTATTGCTGACAACAGCAAAGATATTGGCCAGATGACGGCGAGTGAGCGTGACTACCTGATGGGATTGGCTGAGGTGTTTCGCGATTACACCAAGATATTGGCTGATTCGTGGACTGTGAGTCATGACGGCCAAACCGGTCTAGCCTATGGCGAACTGGTTAAAAACCCAGGTGTAGCAGGCAATACTTTTTACAGTTCACAAGTCGGTGTCGTCGAAGAGTTAGTGAATGGCATGATAGGGATTGTCGATGAGGTGGGTAACGGCAAAATTGCAGACCCATTTGGCACCTCAATTGATACCGCAGACACGTCAAAGGTTGAGTCGCAATATTCATGGAACTCATTAACCGACTTCAGTGACAACATCATTGGCGTGCGCAACATCTATCAGGGTGAATTGACGGGTGAAGCCGACAAGCAAGGGCTGGTGGATTTCGTTAAGGCTGCCGACAGCGTATTAGCGACGCGGATCTCGAGTGAAATTGATGATGCCATTATCCAAATTCGCGCCATTGCTGGCACTAATAATATGCCATTTCGCCAAGCGATTAAGGATACAGAGGGACGTGAGCGGGTACAAAAAGCGATTGATGCGCTGTCTAAACTGCAGGCTAGCTTAGAAAATGATCTGCTGCCATTACTGAAAAAATGGGCGGTATAGTCACGCCTTAACCCAAGGAGGTGCAATGCGCCTCCTTTTTAATACCACAAAAACCTTATAAAAAAAGTGGTTAAAGTTCAGTTTCGATGTGTGCGACGTCAGTGGCTTAGTGTCACATCGGCTATTCAATTTGCTAAATTTAAGAGAGCAAGGTTAATGAAACCAACAACCCAGTTAAGCTATCTTGTTGCCGTCATCGCTTGCAGCCTACTGTTAGGCGGTTGCGGTGGTTCTGGTGACGAAGTCACAGAACCAGTACCTGAACAAATCTACCCAGACTACACAGACGTGACCGCGTTAGGCGGTGACACCACCACTTTCGATGCCTCCGCCTCTGGCCATGGCTTTTCTACCCCCGCCCCCAATCTCAATGCGCCCGGGCTTGCGCAACACTTAGCGGGTGATGTCAATTTTGAAACCGCCTTTACCACAGCGCCTAACAGCGAACATCCTGATCTTGATGGCCTAGGGCCTGTGTTTAACAACGCCGACTGCAACTCCTGTCATCAGCGCGATGGCCGTAACTCTACACCTATTGTGCCTGTGGGTAAGGCGCGCATTAAGTTGGGCTCCGACGCGGGTATTTTTCTGCGCATCAGCAAGGCGCCTAACCAGCCTTGTGTTACAGGGACGGCAGCCAACAATTACTGTGCCCCCATTCCTGTGCCTAACTTTGGTGGTCAACTGTTTCATCGTGGTGTATTAAAGGCGCGTGCCGACTGGGAGCAAAATCTGTTTGGAGGCCAAGCCGATGTGTATCTCTCTTATGCAACCAAAGTGGTAAGCTATCCTGATGGCAGCCAAGTGACCTTGAAAAAGCCATTGTTTGCGGTTGAAAACCCGTTCGATGCGCCAGGAGAAACCAAACAGAGCAGTAACCTTACCTCCAACTTACTGCAAGATGATGTATTGATGGGATGGCGCAACGGTATGCCAGTATTTGGTCTTGGCCTGCTGGAGGCGATCCCTGAAGCTGATATTTTAGCGTTGGTGGATGAGAATGATACTAATGGCGACAAGATCTCTGGCCGCGCCAACTATGTTTTTGATGCAGTGAAGGCGCAAAAGGGAGATACACACCCAGTGTCATTAGGCCGATTTGGTTGGAAAGCCAACACTCCGAGTGTACGGGTACAATCTTTAGGGGCGTTGCGCGGTGATATTGGGATCACTAATCCACTGTTTCCCGATGAGAGCATTGCGGGCACCTCGATGCATGACAGTTACCTAACCCGCACAGGTTTTGTGGATAGTGGCAGTGATGAACATGGTGCGCCCGAAGCCAGTGCCGCGTTCAGTGACGATGTGGTATTTTACGCCGAAACCTTAGCCGTCCCTGCACGCAGAAACAGCGGTAATGCCGATGTACGTGAAGGCGCGAGGTTGTTCGAGTTGGTTAATTGTAGCGGCTGTCATCAACCACGCTTTGTGACCAAGTCAACCGGTGAAATAGGCGGAAAACCTATGGCTGAGGCGCTCAAGGGGCAAACAATTTATCCCTTTAGCGATATGTTGCTGCACGACATGGGGGATGAACTTGCCGATGGTCGTCCAGACTTCCTTGCCAATGGTAACGAGTGGCGTACGCGACCGTTATGGGGCATAGGGCTTACTCAAACGGTAAATCCGCAAGCGGGCTTCTTACATGATGGCCGTGCGGCCACGATCGAAGAGGCCATTTTATGGCATGGCGGTGAAGCACAAACGAGCACAGACAAATTTATGGCGTTGTCAGTGACAGAGCGAACCCAGCTGATCGATTTTGTGATGTCACTGTAACGTTAAACGTCCGCTTTGCGGTGAGTGAAATAAGCGTGATGAATCAGGCTTATCTGACTCCCATTAGGCAAGCTATAAAAGCGGAGCTAAGCTCCGCTTTTTGCTCTTTACATGATAGAAAATGGATATTTGTGAACTAGATAAACATCCACTTAGTTTTGCACTTTACCCTCGTGATCTGTTTCAATTAAATATCGGGCGATATCACCTATGATTGAGCCATAGAATGAAACAAAAAAGTTAGGGGCATCAGTGAGTAAAATTTTAATTATCTATTCTAGCGTGCATGGACAGACACGTAAGATCACCGATTTCCTGCAGCAAGAGTTGGTTGCATTGGGTGATGAGGTCACCTGTGCCACTATCGATAACCCGCCTTCACTCGCGGATTTTGATAAGGTGGTAATAGGTGCCAGTATTCGCCATGGCAAGCACAACCCGGCCGTATATGACTTTATTGCAAATAATTTGGCGCTGTTAAACAGCAAAGCAAACAGTTTCTTTTCGGTGAGTTTAGTGGCCAGAAAGCCTGCAAAAAACACCCCTGAAACCAATCCTTATATGCAAGCATTTTTAAGTAAGACTGAGTGGCGGCCTAAGTTACTTGAAGTGTTTGGCGGGAACTTGGACTATCAGGGCTACAATGCATTAGACAGAAATATTATTCGCTTTATCATGTGGATAACCAAAGGCCCAACTGATGCAAACACTAAGGTTGAGTACACAGATTGGGATAAAGTGACCTATTATGCCGAGCAGCTTCATCGCGCTTAGGAGAGCAATATGCCCAAGTGGCTGTCTAACACTGTAAAACAGCTCCTCACCTACCAGCATCTACTGGTGATTGTGTTGTCACTATTTTTGATTAGCACTAGCGGTTGGATCTTGATGGGTCGTGCGATTCGAACCCAAGCGTCGATATGGGATCTATTGCATGTTTATCTAGGGGCGGTGGTGGCCTGTTTATCCGTCTCTATGCTGCTGACCAATGTGATAAAGGGTAAGTGGCGTCAATACTTTTCTTGGTTAGCCGGTGACTTTACGCAGTTGAGTCAGGATGTCTGTGGTTTAAAAAAAGGTAAAATCCCGCTGGCTGGTGGACGTGGACTGTTTAGTGCTATTGAGGGGATTGGCTTAATTTTATTGCTATTAGTCTCGATAACGGGTGCCATGTGGTATTTCACTCAAGGCAGTAGTGAAGCGTTAAATTGGCGCAGTTATCACCATAGTGCCGCCCATGGTTTTATCGGCTTTATCATTATTCATAGCATTTGCGCGGCAGCCCACCTTCTGGATTTTATCCGCAATTAGACCGAATTAGGTTTTTGACTTTGCTTGATTGGCGTTTAGCGGCGTGTTTCTTGGTAAGTGTGTTTGAAGATCGTACCTTCATGACAACCTATCACCTGCGGTGAGCTTGTGTGCAAGCGCTATTTGGGCTCGGTTAGTGAAGCGTCTGTTGTGAGCCGCCCATGATTTCGAAGGCCCAAACCGCGCTTACACTGGGTTATTCACTCTCTTCGATTTGACTGTATTTGGTGTGAGTGGCGAGGCAAAAGCTAACGTGCTTTTGCCCCAAAGTGGGTTGGCCTTGGAATGAAGGTCTGGCATTTTTTCATTTCGCTTAAGTAGCGTTTGGCTGCATCTTATTTGTTGGGTGTTTTAGAAGGTCACACCTTTGCTGTTACTTAACGCCTGTCCGGCGAGGAATGTGCAAGCGCTCTTTTGGCTCGCCACGAGCACTTCCATGTGGGCTCTGCGAAATCATCCATGATTTCGAAGGCCAAAACCGTGCTTACACTAGGATATTAACTCTCTTCGATTTTACTTCATTTGGAGTGAGTGGCGAGTAAAAAGCTAACGTGCTTTTGCCTCAAAATGACTTAACACGTTGTCGGTGGATCAGTACCTAACGGGCTTTCTGGCCTAGACATTTTCATCGCGACACCAGCGAGATGTAATTCACTACTCCCCAACCAAAAACTGGATAACTATACAGTCATATTCAAATCATCAGGATTTTGAACGATTTTCATCCTGAATTTGTGCGCGTTTTCTCATTTTTATTTAAATAAAGAGTATTAGAATTAATCGCTTATGCTATTCGTCAAGTAGATAATAGGTTTGGAAAACGCGCATGCGCGTTTTTCCAGATGGTATATTTAGCAAAATGCTGATAAGTTCATTATATACAGATAGTTAACTGTGCGCGTTTTCACTGGTCCAACGAGGTAAACGCGCATGCGCACTAATAAAATGTTCTTGACCTGCGGTAGACGATTTTTAGCAAAAAAGAAGTGATATTTAAGTCTAGCCGAAGGAATAGATAGAGCCAAACGCGATGGAAGAAACGCCTAATTTATGATAGCTTGAAGGCACTTGCTAAGGCTCGTAAAGCGAAGCTTTTAAGAGACCTGCAATTGACTTCAAGTAAAGCAGCGATGCTTCCCTCACGCCGCAGGGGGCATTAATTAAGCCCCAAGGGCATGGAATATAAACTCACGGATTGAGTAGCGATAACCTCCTCTCTCCGAAAGTAAAGAACAAGCCGTTTCACGAGACCTTCGGCTCGTGAACCACGATCGTTATATGCCCTAAAGGAAGTTGAGGTGCACTATTAAATCGAAGAATATAATTGCACTTCCTTGTGCAGTTCTAGCAATGTACCCCGGCTTTTTAGCTTCAACACTTGCTAGTGAATACTATGACAAAGTTGCAGTTTCTACTTTAGTAGCCTTAGTGGCAGCATTCTTTTTTTATCGTAATTTAGCTATTTACCAAAAAGCGGATGGCTATCTAAAATGCTTTTTTGTTTCTACTTTTTTATTAAGTGGTAATTTTAGTATTCCTGTTTGGTCGTCTGCGGCAAAAAACGATGCTAGTAATTTGGTCTTCTTGTTACTATTTCCAGCGATGTTTATAGCCAATTATCTTTTAACTAAGAGCGAACCTGCAAAACATGCTGTAGCTTTGTATAATCGGGCATATAACAAGTCGTTAAAGCAGGATAAATAACAGTTGGCTTTTGCTCCTGCGTCGCTTATTTTAGCCAACATATTATTTGCCTCTTAACGAGGCGTTAGATTGCAATCATAGATAGGAGATCAAATGTCACAGTGGGACGATAGATTCAATGAGCATGCTATTCATGCAAGCATTGAGAATTTGACAGAAAGATTGAAGGCTAAAGAACTTATATCTGACGACCTCAATATGATTGAAATTATTGATCGTATTACTCAAGCGAAATAATATGCTGATTTATGTCTTCAAAACTTGATTCCTGCACTCGTAAATCATGCGAACTTAGATAAAGCCAATAGCTATATATGGAGTATAATTTCAGAGATTAATAGTTACATTTCAAATAATAATATGGGGCACCTCAATAATACATCTGCGCATATTGACAACTTGATGGTGCAACTAAACGCATTGCCTGTTACCAAACAAATTATTACAGAGCAATCATTTACTAACTCACTTATTGAATTTAAAAAATTAATCGAAAAGTCTTTTTCTGAATTAAAAAAATCAAAAGATGAACTATTTGAATCTGTTGAAACTATTACGAATGACTCAACAGAACAAAAACACAAACTTGAAGAATTAATAGCTGAAATCGAAAAGTATGACGAAAGCATTCAAACATCACTTGGTAGTTTTAACGAAAGATTTGATGAAACTGAGCAACAATATTCTGAAAAGCTAGGCGAAACCACGAATAGCTTTAAAAGCCAATATCAAGATTTTTCAGAAGATATTAGCGAAAAACTAAACGCTAACGTAGTTACAAATGAAGAAAAAGTGGAAGAACTTCTAATTAAGCATGAAGAAAGTTTTAGTGAGCAAACTGAGAAACAGAAATCGGATGCTCAGGCAGTTTTAGACGAATTAGAAGAGAAGAAATCTGAAGCTTCTACCTTGCTACAAATTATCGGAAATATTGGCATAACAGGTAACTATCAAAATATTGCAAACAATGAGAAAAAAGCAGCAGATATTTGGCGGCGCATTGCACTTAGCTTGATGATAGGAATGGTTTTAATTATTGGCGTTACAATTTTTATATCCGCTACAAATGGGTTTGATTGGAAATTAGCATTATTTAGAGTAGGTGCTGCTCTTGTCTTAGCTATACCTGCTGCTTATGCTGCCAAAGAATCTGCCAAACATCGAAGTTTAGAAAACCATAATAGACGATCTGAATTGGAGTTGGCTTCCCTAGATCCATATTTGGAAAAATTGCCTAAAGACACAAGGGATAAGGTTAAAGAAGAGCTAACTAAGAAGTTCTTTGGTTTAAATAGCACTGAACCAAAAGTAGAAGACCCTGTTTCAAATAAGGCAATATTAGACTTGTTGAAAGCGGCAATAGATAAGAAGTAATGCAATCTAACCAAAACATAGACACCCATCATTAATTGCGCAGAAGCAAACCTCTAACTATGCTTTGATTTAGCATTGAACAAGGAGGTTTTTATGCCACGCCCTCGCAGCACTCAAATTAGTTTGGAAGACACTCCCTATTATCATTGTTGTAGCCGTGTTGTTCGCCGCGCTTTCTTATGTGGTGACGATAAATACACAGGTAACAACTATGACCACAGACGAGGGTGGGTTGAATCATTAATTCTTGAACTTACCGAAGTCTTTGCTATTGATGTGGCGGCTTATGCGGTGATGTCTAATCATCTGCATGTGGTGTTGCATATTGATATTGAAACGGTAAACCGCTGGAGTGACCGCGATGTCATCGAGCAATGGCATAAGTTGTTTAAAGGCGATGAATTAACCCATAAGTTTGCCAATGGTCAGCTGATTGACCCCCATGAAGTTGCAAGGTTAAAGCACACAATAGCCATTTACCGCAGTCGCTTATGTGATATTTCCTGGTTTATGCGTTGCCTTAACGAACCCATCGCTAGACAAGCCAATCAAGAAGATAACTGCACAGGTCGATTTTGGGAGGGCAGGTTTAAATCTCAGGCGCTTTTAGATGAAGTCGCAGTATTAGCCTGTATGGCGTATGTAGAGTTAAACCCTGTTAGAGCCAAGAAGGCCAGTACCCCAGAGCATAGTGACTACACCAGTATCCAACAACGGATAAAAGCGGTAATCAAAGGTGAGCAGCCTAAG
>NZ_MCBT01000012.1:0-4238 GCF_001735525.1 Shewanella colwelliana | reverse complement strand
TGTAGTGGTACGGTGAATTTGGCCACCTAGTTAGAGGTGATATCATCACCTCATAAGTTAACAGGTGACACTATGAAAAAACGTACAAGAAGACTTTTTAGCGCAGAGTTCAAACTTGAATCAGCTCAATTAGTGCTAGATCAAAATTACTCAATTGTTGAAGCTGCTCAAGCCATGAGTGTAGGCAAATCAACCATGGATAAATGGGTTCGACAATTAAGAGAAGAGCGACAAGGTAAGCAACCTAAAGCATCACCTATATCACCAGAACAAATTGAAATTCGAGAGTTAAAAAAGCAACTCGCTCGCCTCCAAGAGCACAACGAAATATTAAAAAAGGCCACAGCTCTGTTGATGTCGGACTCACTGAACAATTCTTAATAATTGAGAAACTCAGGCAGAGCTACAGCATAAAAACATTATGCGAAGTGTTCAGTATTCATCGTAGTAGTTACAAATATTGGAAAAAGCGGCCAACAACCATTAATGCCGATAAAGTTAAACTTCGGAGCCTAGTTAGCGAAGTACACACTGCAAGTAATGGGTCGGCTGGTGCTAGAACCATTGCAGATATGGTTAGCCAGCAAGGTGTCTTGCTAAGCCGCTATCGTGCCACTAAGTTGATGAAAGAGCTTGGTATAGTTAGCTGTCAGGTTCCTAAGCACAAATACCGAAAAGGCACGCTAGAACATATTGAAACCCCTAATCACCTAGGTCGACAATTCGCAGTTACAGCTCCGAATGAAGTCTGGGTTGGTGATGTCACCTACGTGTGGGCTGGTAACCGCTGGATGTACTTAGCTGTTGTGATTGATCTATTCGCCCGTAAAGTGATTGGCTGGGCTATGTCATTATCACCTGATAGCCGTTTAACTGGCAAAGCGCTTACGATGGCCTATGAAGGTCGTGGTAAACCTAAAGATGTTATGTTCCATAGCGATCAAGGGACTCACTATACAAGCAGAAAATATCGACAACTTTTATGGCGATACCAGCTCAAACAAAGTTTATCTCGACGTGGGAATTGTTGGGATAATAGTCCAATGGAACGCTTTTTTAGGAGCCTTAAGACAGAATGGATACCAACAACAGGGTATCGTAATTTTACAGAAGCTCAGAACGAAATTACACGATACATAATTGGATATTACTGCCAGCTTCGTCCACATCAATATAACGGCGGACTGACGCCCAATGAATCGGAACGATTGTTCTGGTTAAACTCTAAGATCGTGGCCAATATTAGTTGACCACTACACACTGGTAAAAATTATGACCATCGTCGTGGCTGGGTTGAAGCCCAAATACTTAAGCTATCAGAAGTGTTTGCCATTGATGTAGCAGCCTATAGTGTTATGAGCAATCATCTTCACCTAGTGCTTCATATCGATATTGAGACGGCTAACAACTGGTCAGATAGACAAGTGGTTGAACAGTGGCATCAGCTATTTACTGGTAATGACCTGACTCAACGCTTCGCTAAAGGTGAGCTAATTGAAGAGTGTTGCGTTAACCAGTTAAAACACCTGATAGCCATTTACCGCAGTCGCTTATGTGATATTTCCTGGTTTATGCGTTGCCTTAACGAGCCCATCGCTCGGCAAGCCAATATGGAAGATAACTGCACTGGGCATTTTTGGGAGGGGCGTTTTAAAAGCCAAGCCCTACTTGATGAAGCGTCACTGTTAGCTTGTATGGCGTATGTAGAGTTAAACCCTGTTAGAGCCAAGATGGCCAGTACCCCAGAACATAGTGACTACACCAGTATCAAACTACGTGTAAATGCAGCACTGAAAGGTGAGCAGCCTAAGGCTCTTTTGCCGTTTATTGGCAATGAGCGAGCAAAGCAACCCAAAGGCATAGCGTTTAGCTTTAAAGATTACTTAGAGCTGGTAGATGAAACCGGACGGGTCATCCGAGAAGATAAACGAGGTGCTATCTCAAAAAGTGCAGAGAATATCTTGCAACGAATTAATGTTCCAGCAGCAACCTGGCTCAAATTAACGATTGATTTTGGCAAGCTCTTTAGAGGGCCTGTTGGCTCAGTGCAAGAGCTTGATGACTATTATACCCACCTAGAAAAACGACGAAGGCACTTTGCAAGCAGTTGTCAGCATCTGCCATTTAGCTAGCATTTAATCACCTCCCACTTTTGCACTTGGCCTGTCACTCAGGTCAATTTGTGATGCCTTAAACTCTCCCTTTTTATCTTTTTTCATCAATTCCAACCTATCTGATGCTCCGCTCGCAGCCATCTCTATGCGCTTTCTCATTTATGATGCCTATCATGGGCTGCATAGAAGTAATCAGCAAATAATGGTGCTATGTTATTGATTGACTATGGGTGGCTCATTATCTTTTTTTATCTCTTTTATCTCCATACGTTTAGGGAGGGGAAAAGAGATGTAGACCTCATAACACCCATGCATCTTTATATCGAACAGTTTTATGTGATCTTCTCTGCGAAATGAAAATTATTCCTTTTACTGCAATGGGTTGTAGGTGATAGATTTGCCTAGATGATTGAGCAGCCAAGAACGTTATCGTGCTGCTATTGAATAAGCAGTTGAACTAAGCCGCTGCGCGGGGCCTAAAAAAGCTTCGATCGAGTGTATAACAAACATTGAATCAATTAGACTTAAAGAAATGTGAAGGAACACAACAATGATAAAGGAATTTCAATGAAAAACTTACAAGCTACTCTATATCAATTGCTCAAATCTTCTCTGGCAGCCCAGAGCCAGCATCAAAAAGAATTTTTCTAACATAAAGTATACCAATTTATCTGGACTAGGCGTCGGCCAAGTCCCACAAGCGATTTATGCCTTTGCAAACAGCGCAACGCATAAATACTAAGACGTTAGGTTAATAATTTAATTTTTCACATCATTAAAATTTAAGGAGTAACAATGAAAAGTGATTTTCCCGCAACAATGGGTGACGTAAATAAATATACTGGATTCTGGCAAAGAGTAGGCGCAAGTTTAATTGATACTGTGATTCTACTTGTAATAACTTACCCAATTCTAATCTCAATATACGGTTGGAATTATCTTGAAGGTGATGATTTAGTTGCAGGCTTTGCTGATCTGCTAATTAGTTGGATATTTCCACTTGTCGCAGTCATAGCATTTTGGTTTTACCGTCAAGCGACTCCAGGTAAGATGGCAATACAAGCGCGTATTGTGGATGCAAAAACAGGTGGAAACCCCACACTACAGCAATATATAGTAAGGTATATCGGCTATTTTTTGGCAACTATTCCTTTAGGTCTTGGTATTTTGTGGGTCGCTTGGGATAAGAAAAAACAAGGTTGGCATGACAAGTTAGCAGGGACTGTGGTTATAAACCCTAAGTCCGGTCAGACACAAGAAGTAGAGTTTGAGGGTAAGTAGCCTAACAAATAAGGATAGGCCACGCGCAGCCGTGTCCTTATCCCGAGTGTTGAAAGCCCTAGTTTGCAGAAAGTGATACCTTTATATAGTAAATATCGATGCAAGCACTTACGCAGGTGTTGGTGGGTTTAGTCTTATGTCGCTTTATATAAGACGCAAGAACCCACTAGCATCAATATCCAATAAATTAAATTTTATATCAATGTCTTAGTCATCTATTTTTTGTCAGTCTGCTTCTGTATCTTAAGTTTTAAACTCATGACCTATACCGCTTAAACAGCGGCGTTAGGCAGTGTTGCTTAGTGGTGTTCTTAAGTTTGTCGGTAGTGCATGTATTCCTATAAATGACATCTAATAAAGCGGTCGGAGTGAGTTAGAGGAATTGAGATACTTTTTCTCATCTGAGTCATTCAAGCTAGATTCAGTGCTCTAGAGCATTCATGTCCAAAAATGGGTTAGGGGACTTAGCTCACTAATGCCAAAGTGTACTAGTGTCTATTCTTTGCGACAGGACTATAACTTCGTTTAGATACCAACCTGAACCCATTGGACCAAAAGTTGCGGCCAACTTTACTGTTCTAGATGCTTTCCATACCTTTCATTCTGGAATAATCACATATTTATAGGTAATCAGACCGCTGATATAGAAAACCAGTGCAGAAAAGTACATTCCCGCTGCATTTTTATCACTATCAACAATTCTATCCAAATTGAAATTGACGCATTTTCCAAAGAGGCTGTCATAACGCTGCGCACATTCTACTGGGCAATCGTATGGTATCAATGATTTCATGCACGTAGCGACGCCTAATCTTTAATCAATTCAATTGCCTTTCATCATTT
>NZ_MCBT01000011.1:0-206537 GCF_001735525.1 Shewanella colwelliana | reverse complement strand
CTGAGCATCGAATAAATGGCTTGCCGCATCGCGGTTGTTATCTGTTGCTCGTATGCCTGATTAAACGCATCAAGATGAGCATGTAAAATATCGACGAACTTCATACGCCACACTCCCATTTCAGCGCTAAACCATCCGTCAGCAGGTTAATTGCTTCGACCGTGTTCTTGCGAGTGATCTGGGTAAGTCGTGTATAGCGTGCAGTGGTATTAAGGCTGTTATGGCCGAGCAGGCTTTGAACCGAACGCAGATCTAATCCTTGTTCTAGCAGGTGTGTAGCATAGCTGTGGCGTAGATTATGCGGGCTGATAGATTTATGAATATTGCACTCAGCAATGACGCGTTTTAGCGCTTTCTGGATGCCGCCTTTGTCCAAAAACGATTTAGCTTTTGATTGTTAGATTGATACCCGAAAGGCCAAATCGGAGAGATAAAATAACCCTGTGTAGATGCGGCTGAGGGTATCGAAAACATGGATGTTTTCGTTAAGCGGTCAAGGATGACGTATAGCGTCCCGAAGCAGTATCTACACATAAGCGAGCCGCAGGCTTTTAACTACAATGAAGATTCGACTTTAAACACAAATTCCAATTCCAAAACAGCCAAATGTTAAACCACAAAAAATGCCAACACCTTCATTCGAAGGCCAGCTTATTTTTGTCCAGAAACGATTTAACTTTTGATTGCCAAGTGATACGAACAAGGCTAAATCGGAGAGAATGAAAACTCGGTGTAGGTGCGGCTGTGGCCTTCCGTGACATGGATGTCACGGCAGAGCCTACAGGGAACGTACTTGCGGCGTGTCACAGAAGTACCTGCACGAATAGCCTGCTGCAAGCAATTCAAAACAATGAAAGTCAACGCTACCATCAATAAATAAAAACAACTTCGTCAAATGTTATAAGCCAAAAATGCCAATACCTTCATCCTAAGCTCAGCATGTGCAAATTTTAGATAAAAAAAAGCGACCTTAATAAGGTCGCTATAAGTTCCAATCTGGAATCTGGCGATAGTGGCGCTAGACACTATCTAAAGGGAATGATGATGAACGATGAAAAATATAACCAGTTGAAGGAGTGAATTTTCAACTGCTGCAAATTCTGTTCATATAGTCAGAGTGCACTTTTTCCAATTAGTTCAGATAATTTTTAATTTTTTCTAATTTTTTTAAATGTTAGCTGAAATGACTTACTGAAGTGGGCTAATAACTTGGGCTTTAACACAATCTAAAGTAGGCTTGCTGGGGTAAACATTGGCAAAATTTTAGGGAAGAAATATATCATGCGAGCTAACGTATTAGCCGGGTTGTTTATCGTGCTTACACTGATGGCAAGTCTTACCTGTTGGGGCGAGGAGAGAGCCTTGACATCTTCCTCAGTAGTTATCCCCCGTACACAGGTGTTTGAGCTCAGCCATCCCTTAAATCAGCGGGTTTATCCGCTTTGGGTTAAGTTGCCCAGCTCTTATCAGCGCAATACCAGTAAGCTGTATCCGGTTATCTATGTTACTGACGCTCCTTATGCTTTTCAAATTGTCTCAGGTGTGACCCGTTTCCCGATGAATAACAATAAGATGCAAGAGGCTATTATTGTTGGTTTGTCTTATGCCAAGGCAGATAAAGGCCCTCAGAGCCGGGTACGGGACTACACCCCTGTGAAGGATGATGGCTGGAAGCTAGAAACGGGTGGTGCCGACGCCTACGCGGATTATATTGAGCAGGTGGTGTTTCCGTTTATGGCAAAGCACTATCGGGTTCAGCAAGATAATCGCACGTTTGTGGGCAACTCCCTTGGCGGCCTGCTGGGGGCCTATTTGCTATTAAGTCGCCCAGCGCTGTTTGATAACTATCTGTTAGGGAGTCCATCAGTTTGGTATCACAAGGAGGCACTTCTTTCTATGCCTGCACAGCATTATCAAGCACGGCGCCGTGTGTTTATTGCTGTGGGGGAATTTGAGACGCCAGATAAGTCGGGGATGCAGCATGATATGGTGGCAGGTGCCGTTAAGTTAACGCGGCACCTTGAAGTTGCAGTAGGCAAAAAATTGACCATCAATACCGTAAAGATAAACGGTGCTTACCATGAAACCGCGTTTGCCACTACTGCAAGTCAAGGACTTTACTGGTTGTACCGCACGCAACCAGTCACTAGTGAGTAACGCGTATATTGATGGCGATAAGTGCACTTAAGATGTTGCGGTTAGGCCTTGCAGCCAGGTTTGAAACTCTTCATCCATGCTGGTGCCCCATTGCTTAATGAGTGCTTGATAACGTGGGTAGTCGCCCTTGCGGGTGAAGCCAAGCATAGTGTCTAGCTTATCTTTATGGTTTTCCATCATAAAGCGCACCGCTAAGTACCCCCAGCGATAGACGCGGTCTGTACCACCATTTTGCTCATAGCTGGTATTAAACAGATCGCTAAGTTGATAGTTTTGCTTGGCAATAATCGCAATCGCGGCAGGGTTATCATTGCCTTGAGAGATATATTCACCAAGACCTTCACTCCACCACACTAAGTGCGGCAGTAGCGGTGCAGGTTTTGGACAGTACTCGGGTGCGCTATGAGAGTCATGCAGTGAGGCACAAAAATCGCCATAAAGATTAAAGTGGCCATCTAAATAGTGCACATACTCATGGGCGAGATTCCAGATCTGGCCCTTTTTCTCGTAGGCGACAAACTCTGCTTGATTGCCCTTAACATGAGGGAGTCCCTCTAAGAACATGCCGCCATTGTCGCTAGGGACATCAAAATGGGCGGTCACGTAGCGGGTGTAATCTTCACGGCTATGGTATACGTTAGCCCGCATACGGTGATTATTGTCGTTGGCCACAGGTTTACCTTCAGTGCCAAAGAGTTGGTGAAATTTGGCTTCCTGTTTTTGCAGTAAAGCACAGGCTTGGATGACTTGCTCTTGCGTCAAGGCTTGCGAGCGAATGGTAATGGTTTCACTGCAATCATGCTGCTGGCTTAAGATTTCGTTCAATGGCGCAACGTCGGTATTGGCACTGCAAAGGCTGGGGAATAAAAACAGAGGAACGATGGGGAATAGGCTTAATCTGCTCACGTTGCTTTTCCTATTGGTTATGTTTGTATAAAATATGCAGAAGTGTTTCATCTTCACCTGATAATGTCAATTTCAATGGCATTGTTGGGGCAGATGATTACAATATCCTCAATCCTCTACCCACCATAAGAAGGAATCATCAGTGTCCAAGCAATGGGATAATAATCAAGATCATCATTCGTTTGCTAATGTCGATAACGTTAGAGTGACTCATTTAGATCTTGAGCTGTCGGTACAGTTTGAGCAAAAGCAGTTGTTAGGTAAGGTGGATTTGCAGCTCAATTATCTCGATCCCCAGTGTCGTGAGCTGTACTTAGATTGCCGCTCACTTACCATTGAGTCTATTGTTGATGATGTCGGGCAGGCGTTAGCATTCAGCGTCGACCAGCAGGATCCGATTCTTGGCGAGCGACTGAATATCAGCCTGCTGTCGGCGACCAAGCAGGTATCCATTAGCTACCGTACTTCTGCCGACGCTCAAGGCTTGCAATGGTTAACGCCGCAGCAAACCAGTGGTAAGCAGTTACCTTTTCTTTTTAGCCAATCACAGCCGATCAATGCCCGTAGTTGGATCCCGCTACAAGACAGCCCTAAGGCACGTATAACCTTTAGCGCCAGCGTTGAAGTGCCTAAAGGCATGCGCGCAGTGATGAGCGCGATGAATGATGCGAGCACGCCGCTTGACGGTAAATTTATCTTTGAAATGGAGAAGCCGATCCCGACGCATCTGCTGGCAATCGCAGTTGGCGATTTACAATTTGGTGCAATAGGGCCAAGAACCGGGGTTTATGCTGAGCCAGAAGTCTTGAGTGCTGCGGTTAAGGAGTTTGAAGATACTGAGCGGATGGTCGAGATTGCAGAGTCGCTGCTTGGTCCCTATCCATGGGGGCGTTATGACATGATAGTGCTGCCACCTAGCTTTCCTTTTGGCGGCATGGAAAACCCAAGACTTGCCTTTATGACACCGACATTGATTGCCGGTGATAAAAGCTTAGTGTCAACCGTTGCCCATGAACTGGCGCACTCTTGGACCGGTAATTTAGTCAGTAACGCAACTTGGCGTGATTTGTGGCTCAATGAAGGCTTTACCACCTATTTCACCAATCGAATTGTTGAAGCGGTATTTGGTAAAGAGCAAGCACAGCTTGAGGTGGTGTTGGAGTATGGGCGCTTAAAAGAGGAGTTGGCATCAATGCCATTGGCGGTGCAGACGTTACCCGCCAATGTGCAAGCGGGCGACCCTAACGATGCATTTAACCGCTTTACCTATGATAAAGCCTCGATGTTTGTCCACGACTTAGAAAAACGTTTGGGTCGAAAGTCGTTTGATAAGTTCCTTTATCAATATGTCAGCCACTTTGCCTTTGAAGCGATCACCACCGAAACCTTTGTTGACTATGCCAAGCAGACTTTGTTAGTTGAACATGGCGATAAGATCTCCGAGCAAGTGTTGCAAGAGTGGGTATATGGCAGAGGCATGCCTTATTGGTTTACGCCGCCTAGCTCAGACAGCCTGGATAAAGTGGATGCGTTGCTTACTGATTGGCAAGCTGGGGGCAAAATCGATAAACAAAACACCCAAGATTGGCGTGTGCATCACTGGCAGTATTTTTTAGGGTGTTTGCCTGAAAGCATCAGTCAACAGACATTGATGCAGTTAGACGAAGTGTTTGATTTTACTCACTCAACCAACGCCGAAATAGCCTGTGATTGGTATCGTGTGGCGATCCGTAATCACTACGACCCTGTACTGCCGGCGCTTGAACAATATTTGGTTAAAATAGGTCGTGGTAAGTTTGTGCGCCCACTATTTACCGAGTTACAGCTTGCTGGCTATCACACTGAGCTAGCCGCTATTTATGCTAAGGCTCGTGGTGGGTATCATCCCTCGTTAGCCGTGCAATTAGATAAACAGTTCGCTGGCTAAGCAAAAACTAAGTAAAAAAAAGGCAACCCTAAAAGGGTTGCCATAACAATTTGTTAGGTTGGTGATTAATCTTGTGCGCTAGCGTGGGATTAACCACCGTGGGACTCATACAGTCGCCAATAAATGATGAACAAACGATGATGAAAAAGTTGTTACCCTATCTATGAGTGCGCCATTGTCATTTAGTTCCTGCCGCGTCATATTTTTTTTACCTATTACCGATATTTGAGGTATTGACCGAGCTCAATGTGCTGGTGGGCGTTTTTTTAGGCAAAAAAAATGGCAACCCAAAGGGTTACCATCAATCCAACTGCGACAGAGTCATTAATCCATATGCGCTAGCTTTAGGGTTAATGCTCCAGGGATCCAGATGATCCCAAAGGGAGATGATGAACAAACAATGATGAAAAATTCGTTACCTAATGTATGAGTCTCGGTTTGGGGATTAGTTCCAAATAAATTCAAATAAATTGGTTATTCCATTGAAGAAGGGGGGAGTACCGCTACTGATTGAATGGCTATCTTGTTGTTTATCAGTGCTATTGAAGGCAAAAAAAATGGCAACCAAAAGGCTGCCATAAAATAATTATTAATGCATAAACCGACTGCGCTAGCGATAGTTTATGTCCTGGGACCCAATCGGTCGCCAAAGGGAGATGATGATGAACAATGAAAGAGTTGTGTAATGCTAGACTACCCAGCTCAATAATTCGTTACAGTTAATCAGAGTGGCGCGTGAGCAAATAGTTCAAAATAATCTTCAAAATACTTCAAATAAATTTTTCAAGCTTATCAGGGGAAGGCGTGATTTTCGTCAGCGAAAGTCTGTACCGCTTGTCTGCGCTGGGTAATTCCCTTGCATCATCGCATGATAGCCGCTCACTTAATCGAGTCTATCTTGCTGAGTTAGGTTAGCAAAGCCAAACTCCAGGCCATAAAAAAGGCGCTAGCATTATCTGCATAGCGCCTTATAGAGCAGAGAATAAATGCCTAAGGTTACTTATTCATGCGCTTGTATTTGAGACGGTGAGGTTCAATAGCATCGGCCCCAAGTGTCTCTTTTAGCCAAGTGGCGTATTCGGTGTAGTTACCTTCATAGAAGTTAACCTTACCTTCATCACGGTAATCCAAAATATGGGTCGCGATTCTATCGAGGAACCAACGGTCATGTGAGATAACCATGGCACAGCCTGGGAACTCAAGTAGCGCCTCTTCCAGTGCTCGCAAGGTTTCAACGTCTAGATCGTTGGTGGGTTCATCGAGAAGCAATACGTTACCGCCGGCTTGCAACAGCTTGGCAAGGTGGACACGGTTACGCTCACCACCTGACAGGGTGCCGATGATCTTCTGCTGATCGCCGCCGCGGAAGTTAAAGCGGCCCACATATGCCCGGCTTGGGATCTCGGTATTGTTGATGCGCATAATATCTTGCCCATCGGAGATCTCTTGCCATACGGTGTTTTTGTCATTCATTGAGTCACGGAACTGCTCTACCGAGGCAATTTGTACCGATTCACCTACTTCGATGCTACCGCTATCTGGCTGCTCAGCGCCTGAAATCATCTTAAACAGTGTCGATTTACCCGCGCCGTTAGCACCGATAATGCCGACAATTGCACCTTTAGGTACAGAGAAGCTTAAGTTGTCGATCAGTACACGATCGCCATAGGACTTGGTTAGACCGTTAACGTCGATAACCTTGTCACCTAAGCGCGGTCCTGGTGGAATGAACAGTTCATTGGTTTCATTACGCTTTTGGTAGTCGTTGGTATTAAGCTCTTCAAAGCGCGCCATACGTGCCTTGCCTTTTGATTGGCGACCTTTAGCGCCTTGGCGTACCCACTCTAGCTCTTTGGCGATGGTTTTTTGGCGAGCGCTTTCAGTGGCAGATTCCTGTTGTAAACGCGCATCTTTCTGTTCAAGCCATGAAGAGTAGTTACCTTCCCACGGGATCCCCTCACCACGGTCAAGTTCTAAGATCCAACCCGCAGCATTGTCGAGGAAGTATCTATCGTGGGTAATGGCTACCACGGTACCAGTGTAATCTTGCAAGAAGCGCTCAAGCCAAGCGACAGATTCCGCATCCAAGTGGTTGGTCGGTTCATCGAGTAGCAGCATGTCTGGCTTTTCAAGCAATAGACGACAGATAGCAACACGGCGACGCTCACCACCAGATAACACTTCAATTTTCTCATCCCAATCTGGCAGGCGCAGTGCGTTAGCTGCACGCTCTAAGATGTTGTCCAGATTATGGGCATCTTGAGACTGAATGATAGCTTCAAGCTCACCTTGTTCTTTGGCGAGCGCATCGAAATCGGCGTCGGGTTCGGCATATAGGGCATACACTTCATCTAATCGTGTCAGTGCATTTTTGGCCTCAGAGACAGCCTCTTCAATGGCTTCGCGCACGGTTTGTTGCTCATCAAGTTTGGGTTCCTGCGGTAGGTAGCCAATCTTAAGATCTTGCATAGGGCGCGCTTCACCCTCAATTTCAGTATCAATACCAGCCATGATGCGCAGCAGGGTAGATTTACCAGAGCCGTTAAGACCTAAAACACCAATCTTTGCACCAGGGAAAAAACTTAAGGAGATATCTTTAAGGATCTGCTTTTTAGGTGGGACGATTTTGCCCACTCGAAGCATGCTATATACAAACTGAGCCATGATAAATTTACTCACTGACGAAACAATGGGGGCAATTCTACTGCAATCGAGTTTGAACTTAAATCGGATTTTGGCGGGGTAACTTATTGTTTGGCTGACGAAGCGGTGTTTAGTTTGGCGTACGGCAATAATTATTGTTAACATTCGACCAACATTTTGGTGTGGGCAGAAACTCCGCTAAATAAAATATTTGGGATAAAGGATTCATCTTGAACATATTTAAACCGACCACCTCCGCGCTAATGGTGGCATTATCACTGGCTGGAGTGAGTTTGTCTGGGGTCGCCGCTGCGGCAACCTCTAATCAACATCATAACAGTACCCCGTTGGTGTTTGCTGATAGTCTTAATTCGAGCAGTGGCGATGACGCCAGTGATGGGTTTGTGCTTGCCACAGATAGTGATACGAGTGAGAAAAGCTGGTGGGGAGCAAGTATTGAACTGACCACTGTGCTGTTGCTGGGCGAACTGCTCTACAAAGTCGGTGCTGATAGTATGGAAGATGACTTTGATTATGAGATAGATGGTAATGCTGCTCAGTTTTTCTATGACCGGCTGACCAGCAGTGAGTCGTGGAAATATGATGATAACGATATTGGTATGAACTGGGGCCATGCATACGCTGGTGCGCTCTATCAGCAAGCGTTTCGTAATCATGGCTTTAACTATTATGAAGCCACCTTAGGCAGTTTTGTGGCCTCGACAGTTTGGGAAGTGTTTGCTGAGTACAAAGAGGTCGTGAGTATTAATGACCAAATAGTCACCACATGGGGCGGTGCGGTGTTGGGGGAGAGTATGTACCAACTTGCCGAGATGCTTGAGTCCAAAGATGGGTGGATCCCCGCAACTGTCGGTTGGGTATTTAACCCCTCACAAACGATTCGAGGTTGGTTTGACTATGCCAGCCCACCACGATTTAACCGCAGTAAAACCATAGATGAATTTACCTTATATACCGGTGCGCTCTATACCAGCAAAGAAGTTGCTGATGTCTCCAGTACGCAATTGACATTAGGGATGAAAGCGACTGTTGATAGTCGAGCGGGTCACTATGACACCCTCAGCGGCACACCGACCTTGGTTGAGATGGCAATGGAGACGGGTCTTTCTCAAGATGGCGTTGAAGAGTGGCAGATGGCCACACAGTTGTTGTTAGGTGGCTATGTTGGCCATCAAAAGAGTGCCAATGAACTGGCTGATAGCTGGTCGCACCGTTTTTATATTGGCCCCTCTACGGGGATGGAGTACACCAGTTTAGGTTTGGAAGCCGATGAGGACTTTTATGCGTTAGTTAATCTGCTTGGTTTATCGATTGGCAGCACATGGTCCAACCAAGATTTTAATATCGAAGTAAGAAGCGATATCTTTGGTGATTTTGCCATGGTGAAGCCATTCGCCACGAAAGATTACCTCTCTCAAGGCCGTTATTTTTGGGGCACTAAGTCGGTACTCTGGGAGGGGGAATATGGCTACGCTTGGGGACATACCTTTAACCTGTCGGTTGAGGCCAGCTATCGAGATCTGCTGTTGGGCATGAGTGTCAAATCTCAACGTTGGGACTCCATTGATGGTAAAGACAATGAGCGCCAGCCTGGTTGGAACCCCAATGTGAACGACCTTGATTTTAACGATGCCAGAGATAGATATGAAGTCTACCTGAGTTACTTCATCAACGAGGGGTTAAGCATGAGTTTACACCATGAGCGAATTGACCGAAGTGGTGAGATACAAGGGATAGAAAATCCGAGCATATATAGTCGACTCGATGATACTGAGCAGCGTACTTGGCTCCAGTTGGAATACCACTACTAACCCAGGGATTTGCTGGGTTAGCAAAACAGTGTTTTTGTGCAACACGCTGTAAAGCAGTGCTTTTATTGCGTCTTTGGTAATTGCACTGCGAAAACAACGACTCAGTTAATCTCTAAAGTAAATATTGAGTAATGGATGAACATTTCTATTGCTAAATGACAAGTAATTTCATGTTGCAAACGCTGGGATTGTGATCGATTGCACTGTAGAATACCGCGCAACCCTACTATAAGACTTTACAGCTGGAGTGACCAATGCTGAAAAAAGATATGAATATCGCGGACTTTGATCCACAACTGTTTCAAGCGATCCAAGATGAAACTCGTCGTCAAGAAGAGCACATCGAACTTATCGCTTCAGAAAATTACACCAGTCCTCGCGTTCTAGAAGCCCAAGGTTCACAGCTTACCAACAAGTATGCTGAAGGTTACCCAGGCAAGCGTTACTACGGTGGTTGTGAGCACGTTGATATTGCAGAAGAACTGGCTATTTCACGCGCTAAAGAACTGTTTGGCGCAACCTATGCCAACGTTCAGCCTCACTCAGGCTCACAAGCTAACTCAGCGGTATTTATGGCACTGCTTCAAGGCGGCGATACGGTACTTGGTATGAGCCTTGCGCACGGTGGTCACTTGACTCACGGTTCACATGTTAGCTTCTCTGGTAAGCTTTACAATGCGGTTCAGTATGGTATTGATGAGGCGACTGGCAAAATTGATTACGCCGAAGTTGAACGCCTTGCTGTTGAGCATAAGCCTAAAATGATTATCGCTGGTTTCAGTGCTTATTCTGGCATCATCGATTGGGGTAAATTCCGCGAAATCGCTGATAAAGTCGGCGCTTACTTATTTGTCGATATGGCACACGTTGCCGGTTTGGTTGCTGCGGGTATCTACCCGAATCCACTTCCTCATGCGCACGTTGTAACCACCACAACCCATAAGACCCTTGCTGGTCCTCGCGGTGGTTTAATCTTATCTGCGTGTGATGATGAAGATATCTACAAGAAGCTAAATTCTGCGGTATTCCCAGGCGGCCAAGGTGGCCCGTTGATGCATGTTATCGCAGCTAAAGCGGTAGCCTTTAAAGAAGCATTAGAACCTGAGTTCACAGCCTATCAAGAGCAAGTGGTTGTTAACGCTAAGGCGATGGCGCAAACCTTTATTGAACGTGGCTATGATGTTGTGTCAGGTGGTACAGATAACCATTTGTTCCTACTCGATTTGATTGCTAAGGATATTACAGGTAAAGACGCAGATGCGGCGCTTGGCCATGCTAATATCACAGTAAACAAGAACTCAGTACCCAATGATCCACGTTCACCGTTTGTGACATCAGGTCTGCGTATTGGGTCACCAGCTATCACTCGTCGTGGCTTTAAAGAAGCGCAAGCGGTTGAGTTAACGCACTGGATGTGTGATGTGCTTGATGACATCACTAACGAAGCGACGATTGAGCGTGTTAAACACCAGGTGCTTGAATTGTGCGCTAAGTTCCCTGTTTACGGTTAACCTTATGGGTTAAATCAGGTAAACTTCGATGGCCGCTATTCTAGCGGCCATTTTTGTTTCTATTGTCCAACCGTTAATGGCTGGATGACGAATTATACTTCATCACACAAAATAGGTTATCGAACTCAAAAAGATAAAATGAGCATTAAAAGCTGGGAGAACCATTGTGGATGTACGCCATGGTAGACCTCTGAGCTGACATTTTGTCTATAGGCGGGTTTCGATAATATATGTGGCGGGGATAACTACTTTTCTGCTGGAGGCTCAATGTATTGTCCGTTTTGCAGCGCAACCGATACTAAGGTGATTGATTCACGTTTGGTTGCCGATGGCCATCAGGTTCGCCGTCGTCGTGAGTGTGTTGAATGCCACGAGAGATTTACCACCTTTGAAGGCGCAGAACTCGTTATGCCTCGGGTGGTTAAACAAGATGGGAGTCGTCAGCCCTTTGATGAAGAGAAATTACGCGGTGGCATGTTAAGAGCCGTTGAAAAGCGCCCAGTTTCGATGGACCAAATTGAACAAGCGATCACAAAAATTAAGTCAACGCTAAGGGCGACAGGCGAGCGTGAAGTGACCTCAGAGATGATTGGTAACTTAATGATGGATCACTTAGTTAACTTAGATAAGGTGGCTTACATCCGTTTTGCCTCTGTCTATCGCGCCTTTGAAGATGTCTCTGAATTTGGTGAGGCGATAGCGAAATTACAAAGCGAGAAAGCCGCCAAGTAATTTGGATTGATAAGACACTAGCTGAATACGGATGATAATGAGATGCCGTGGTCGAAATTTGATATTGAGATGATGGCGCGCGCCATCAAACTGGCAAAGCGTGGTCAATACACCACGCGCCCTAACCCGAGTGTGGGGTGTGTGCTTACTGTCAATGAAACTGTGGTCGGTGAAGGGTTTCATATCGCTGCTGGTGGACCTCACGCTGAAGTCCATGCACTAGCCATGGCGGGGGAGCGCGCTGTCGGTGCAACGGCTTATGTTACCTTAGAACCCTGTAGCCATTATGGTCGTACCCCACCGTGTGCAGAGGCACTGATTAACGCTAAGGTTGCTCGGGTCGTGGTGGCGGTGACGGATCCAAATCCCCAAGTGTCGGGTCGCGGTATTGAGATGTTGCAGCAAGCGGGCATCAAAGTTGAGATAAATTTACTGCAAGCTGATGCTGCGAATATTAACCCTGGCTTTATGACGCGGATGCGCTCAGGTTTGCCTAAGGTGACGATAAAGCTGGCAGCAAGTATTGACGGCAAGACTGCGCTCTCTAACGGTGTGTCTAAATGGATCACCGGCCCCGAGGCTCGCCGTGATGTACAGCGAATGCGTGCCCGTCATTGTGCGGTCATCACAGGTATAGAAACCGTGCTGGCCGACGATCCAAGTTTAACTGTGCGTCATGCAGAGTTAGGGGGGCTAGGGCAGACACTCACCATTGAGCAGGTACGCCAACCGCTTAGAGTGGTGCTCGATAGCCAAGCCAGATTGTCCAGTAATGCGGCACTCTTTAATGCGACTTCGCCAATATTATTAGTTTCATGCCTTGAGTATACTGATGCGCAAAAAGCCCTATGGCCTGCCCATGTAAGCCACCTCTTGCTTGCTCCTCAAAATGGACGCGTACCGCTGAGGGACTTGCTTCAGCATCTGGGAAAACAGTGCAATGAGGTGATGGTTGAGGCGGGGGCAACGTTAGCGGGCGCATTTATGGCGGAGCAGCTTGCTGATGAGTTAGTTTTGTATCAGGCACCAAAGTTGCTGGGTAGCCAGGGTCGCAACCTGGTTAAACTTCCCGACTATACTGAGATGTCTCAGCTACCTAGCATGAAGTTGCTAGAGCAGCGAGCAGTCGGCCAAGACAATCGTTTTATATTTAATTTACGTTTTTGATAATAAGTAGGTAGAGATGTTTACTGGGATCATAGAGTCCGTAGGAAAGCTGAGAAAGATTGAACGTCGTGGTGATGACATTCGCCTCACGGTCGCCAGCGGTAAGCTAGATTTAAGTGACGTCAAACTGGGTGACAGTATCGCAACTAATGGTGTTTGCTTGACCGTTGTGGACCGTTTGGCCGATGGTTATGTTGCCGATATCTCTGCCGAGACGGTTGCATTAACGGGTTTTGCCCATTATCAAGTTGGCCGAGCGGTTAACCTCGAAAAAGCAGTCACGCCAACCACACGTTTAGGTGGTCATATGGTGAGTGGCCATGTTGACGGTGTGGCAAGCGTCGATGACCGACAGCTTCGCGGCAAAGCGATAGAGTTTTGGCTGACGGCCCCTAAAGGGTTAGCGCGCTATATCGCCCATAAAGGCTCTATTACGATTGATGGTGTCAGCTTAACGGTGAACGAAGTCAATGATGATCGTTTTCGATTAACCATAGTGCCTCACACCGCTGGTGAAACCACACTGATTGATTTAAAAGCGGGTGATAGTGTCAACATTGAGGTTGATCTTATCGCTCGTCACCTAGAACGTTTAATGTTCTATGCAGGTAAGGAGACAGAAGAAACTGTTAGCCAAACCTCAGAAGTGACAATGGATCTGTTAGCACGCTCAGGGTTTTTAAGATAGACACTGGCATAACTGGCAACTAACAGATTAAATAACTAACACTATAAAAATATTTCAAGGTCTTACAATGGCACTACACAGCATAGAAGCAATCATCGAAGATATCCGCTTAGGCAAAATGGTTATTTTGATGGATGATGAAGATAGAGAAAACGAAGGTGATCTGATTATGGCGGCCGACATGGTCACGCCAGAGGCGATCAATTTTATGGCGATGTTTGGTCGTGGCTTGATCTGCCAAACCATGACAAAAGCCCGCTGCGAGCAGCTGAACCTGCCGCTGATGGTTACTAACAATAATGCCCAGTTTTCGACCAACTTTACAGTATCCATTGAAGCGGCAGAAGGGGTGACAACTGGCATCTCGGCTCAAGATCGCGCTGTGACGGTACAAGCTGCTGTTGCTAAAAACGCTAAAGCCTCAGATATTGTTCAGCCTGGGCATATTTTCCCACTGATGGCACAAGAAGGTGGGGTACTTATTCGCGCTGGCCACACCGAAGCAGGTTGTGACTTAGCCCGTTTAGCGGGTCGTGAACCCTCAGCCGTTATCGTTGAAATTTTGAATGAAGATGGCACCATGGCGCGCCGTCCCGATTTGGAAATATTTGCCGAGAAACATGGCATAAAGATGGGCACCATTGCGGATCTCATCGAGTACCGCAACACCAAAGAAACGACCGTTGTGCGTGAAGCTAAGTGTAAATTGCCGACTCGCTTCGGTGAGTTTGACATGCTGACTTACCGCGACACCATAGATAATCAACTGCATTATGTGCTGGTGAAGGGAGAGGTGGCGTCCAATACTTTGGTTCGTGTGCATCTGCAGAACACCTTTAATGACTTGCTGCATTCAGAGCGTGATGAGAAGCGTAGCTGGCCATTAGAGAAAGCGATGGCGCGCATTGCCGATGAAGGTGGTGTATTAGTGCTATTGGGGCATCAAGAACATAGCAGCGACATCTTGGCCAAGGTTAAAGCATTTGAGCTGGAAGACCGTGGTGAAGCGGTTGCAGCTGCGCAGTGGCAAGGCACATCGCGTCAAGTGGGCGTTGGTTCGCAAATATTGGCCGATGTTGGTGTGACGACAATGCGTCTATTGAGTTCGCCAAAGCGTTACCATTCACTGTCAGGCTTTGGTTTAGAAGTCACTGAATATATTGCAGAATAAGACATATCTGCGTAATTTAACTCATTTCTGATAAATTGCATGGGGATCAACGCCGAGCGCTGTGGTATTATACGGCCTCTTTTTTCCCGTGCCGGGTTTATTTAAGCTAATTTAGGTAAGATAAATGAACGTAGTTCAAGGTAATATCGAATCGAAAAACGCCAAGGTTGCTATTGTTGTTTCACGCTTTAACAGCTTTGTGGTTGAGAGTCTGCTTGAGGGTGCGGTTGATACACTTAAGCGTTTTGGTCAGGTTGCAGATGACAATATCACTGTAGTCCGTGTACCTGGCGCAGTAGAGTTGCCATTGGCTGCGCGTCGCGTTGCCGCGAGCGGAAAATTTGACGGTATCATCGCACTGGGTGCAGTGATCCGTGGCGGTACACCCCATTTTGATTTTGTTGCAGGCGAATGCAACAAAGGATTGGCTCAAGTTGCACTTGAGTTTGACCTTCCAGTTTCATTCGGTGTGTTAACGACTGATACCATTGAGCAAGCAATTGAGCGCTCAGGTACTAAAGCGGGCAACAAGGGCGGTGAAGCTGCTCTGGGTCTGCTAGAAATGGTTAATGTACTGAAAGAACTAGAACAGCAGTTGTAAGATTAGGAACAAAAATGAAACCTTCAGAACGCCGTAAAGCCCGCCGTCTAGCAGTACAAGCTATCTACTCATGGCAGCTAAGCGGAAATAATGTTGCCGATGTGGAGCATGAATTTCTCACTGAGCAAAAAATTGATGGTGTAGATGTTAGCTATTTTCGTGAATTGCTATCGGGTACAGCCATAAAGTGTCCTCAGTTAGATGAGTTAATTATTCCTCATATTGAGCGTCCGTTCGATGAGGTTTCACCTATCGAAAAAGCCGTATTACGTCTGGCGACCTATGAACTGACCTTCCGCAAGGATGTGCCATTTAAAGTCGCGATTAACGAAGCCATTGAGCTTGCTAAGGCATTCGGTGCTGAGGATGGCCATAAGTTTGTTAACGGCATACTCGATAAGATAGTCGCTAAAAAGTAATAGCAGAAACGGCGTCCTAGGATGCCGTTTTTTATGTCAGCACGGTAAAGTGTTTGGCGGTTTGCCCTCATGGATGAGTGGTGACACTAACTTCTATAATGGTTGTGAGACTGTGAAAGAGTTTAAAGTAATAGAGCGTTTCTTTACCCAGCGTGGCCAAGCCCGTCGTGATGTTGAACTGAACATTGGTGATGATTGCGCCTTGGTTAATCCTGCGATTAATAAATCCATTGCGATCTCCTGTGACACTTTAGTCGAGAATGTGCATTTTTTTGCCGATATACCAGCCAAAGCGCTAGGCTATAAGTCATTAGCGGTCAATCTCTCCGATTTAGCTGCTATGGGGGCTGAACCTGCGTGGATGACGTTGGCGATAACCTTGCCTGAGATCGATGAGGATTGGTTAGCCGACTTTAGTGATGGCTTAAGTGAAGCGGCGCAATATTACGGTGTCGCTTTAGTGGGCGGCGATACTACTCGTGGGCCGAAGAGCATTACAATTACCATTAATGGCCAAGTTCCTACGGGCAAAGCACTTACCCGTGGTGGCGCCAAAAATGGCGACTGGATCTATGTAACGGGTACCTTGGGGGACTCGGCATTAGGCCTCGATATCCTGCGCGGCAAGCAAAATATTAAAGGTGAACATGGTGAGTATTTTATTCAGCGTCACTACTACCCAACGCCCCGCGTCCTGGCGGGCCAAGCACTACGTTCGTTAGCGTCAAGTGCCATTGACCTTTCTGACGGCTTTGTCTCAGATATCGGCCACATCCTAAAACAGTCTGGTGTCGGTGCTATTGTCGACGTCACTCAATTACCGTTATCCGTTGCAATGCAGGCGTCTGTCGATAGCGAGCAAGCGCTGGGCTATGCCCTGACGGGTGGCGAAGACTACGAATTATTATTTACTGTGCCAGAATCGCAGCGCGGTGCATTAGAAACGGCACTGGCTCACTCGGGTGTTAGTTTTAAGCAAGTAGGCCAGGTATCAACTGGTGACAAGTTACGGTTAATGCAAGATGGTGAGCCTTTTAGCCCGCAGAACTACGGATTTGAGCATTTCTAAGCATGAAACTATTATCTACCGATCCAGTTCTAAGTAAGCTTTCGCTGACCCATCCTATTCATTTTTTGGCCTTGGGTTTTGGCTCGGGTTTAGCCGCTAAGGCGCCAGGGACCTTTGGTACTATAGCGGCGATTCCTCTGTACCTATTGATGATGAATTTGTCACTACCTTGGTATTTAGGGCTTACCCTGCTTAGCGTTATTGCTGGTTTCTATATCTGTGATAAAGCGTCGAAAGATATGGGCGTTCATGATCATGGTGCTATCGTCTGGGATGAAGTTGCGGGCTTACTTATCACTCTTATTGCTGCCCCCGCTGGCTGGCAATGGTTGGCGGTGGGCTTTGGCCTATTCCGCTTTTTTGACATCCTTAAACCTTGGCCTATCAAATGGCTAGACGCCAAAGTTCATGGTGGCTTCGGCATCATGATCGATGATGTCCTGGCTGGAGTGTTTGCTTGTTTGTGCCTACATGGACTTGTGTATCTGGTCGGTTAGCTAACGCCTGCTAAGGCAGGCGTGTTGTGTTGATGTTTGCTATATTGAGTTAACATTATCTTAGGATACCGAGCTAGTACCCTCAATTGTTATCCTATTTTGTGGCAATAACCTCAGGGGTTACTGCCATCTTGCCCTCGAGTCTGCCCAGTAAACTTAGCCTCAATGCTTCCAATTTTTCTATTCGTTGCTGATAAGGCGCTAAGGATGGAATGCCGCTGCATAACATCATTTTTCCTAGCGGGTTGTAAGCAAAAAAAGCGACAGTGTCGAGTGATAATCCAGCTTGGCAGTGGTCCATGTTTACTTGGTTTTGTAGCATAAGGGCATAACGGTTTGCCATGTCCTGAGGTTTTACCAGTGGGCTTATCAGCCAAGTTAACACTTGCTCAGTTACTGATAATGGCTTGCCGCTCTCATCGTTGAATAGGGTCGCATAGATGCCATTAGCATAATTCCATTCGCCAAGCTTGGCGTTATCAAAAGAGGTGACTGCTGCCGGCAGGGGATGTTGCCAGCTTTTAGGTAATTCAGTCATAGGATTATTGAGACGGATAGCGGCTTTAGACACGATAAGTTCACCCAGTTGCATCGTCGATTCGATGGCATAAGCGCTGCTCATTTTAGTGATAAGCTGGTAGGTGTTGGATGACACTGTTTGCCAGAACAGCATGTCAGTGTTAAGTAATTGCAGTATTTGATCGGCTTGCAGCTTGTCCCCTTGGTGATAGATATTGAGAAGGTATAATTTTTGCGCGATCAATATTTTTCGGAAGGGAATGTGATAAGCATAGACATTATAAGGCGTGCGATCATGCCAATTGCCCGTAGACAGCAATTGCTGGTAGCGTTCGATGAGCCACAAGTTGTCTGCTAACAGGGTTTCAAGGTTATCGTTTTGAGCGAGTTGAGCTTCACAGGCTAATAAGAAGTCTTCTTGCTTGAGGCAGTCTGACAGGGGGAATTGGAGGAGTTCAACGCCCACAGCTGTGACCGTATTCCCTCTCTCCATGGGAGACAGGCTTTGCAGTTGTTCTAGATGCTTCAACCCTTCCTCCATGGGGGATATATCTTTTACTACATTGAAGCCCAGTGAGAAAATATAGCCGTTGTTGTTGAGGTTCTGGGCTAGGGTACGCTCACTTTCTGCGATTTGGGCGAGGTTGCGTTGTACTCGTTCTGACGGCGGTTGGTCATGCAGGTTGACTAGCACTAAAATGATGTAGAAGGTGAGGGGAATAGCGACTAGAGTTAATGAAATCCATTTCAGGGCGCGTAAAAAGTGACGCATGATTTATTCCTTGATACTGATTGATATGAGTTTTTTATTTCGCTAAGTGAGTTTATCAGGTTTTCTCTTTAGAAGAAGGTTTGATAGCTTAGAGCATAAAGCTTAGAGCTGAGAGCTTGAAATTGGCGAGGTTTGGCGGAAATACGAGCAAAGTGCCCATCTATAGATAGGCACTTTGAGCAAGGTTTATATCACCTTAGGTTGATTGTGCAGCGGCCTTTTTATGGGGCGACAATCAAATGTTTTAACCTTGCAGTAGCTCTTTGGCATTGGCTAGGGTGTTGGTGGTAATGGTGTCCCCGCCTAGTAATCTTGCTAGCTCTTCGATGCGCTGTGTTTTATCTAGTGGCACCATAGAGGTCTCAGTTTGACCTGCCTTACTCTGTTTATTCACGAACATGTGCTGATGTCCGTTACCCGCCACTTGAGGTAGATGGGTCACACAGAATACTTGAGTTGATTCGCCTAAAGAGCGCAGCATTTTACCCACAACAGCGGCTGTGGGTCCTGAGATCCCAACATCCACTTCATCAAAAATCAGTGTTGGGGTCGCCACTTTCTTCGCGGTGATCACTTGGATGCCTAAACCTATACGGGATAGCTCACCTCCCGAGGCAACCTTTGCGATAGCCTGCAGCGGTTGGCCTGGGTTAGTCGTCACCTGAAACTCAATGGTGTCACAGCCGTTGGGTGACATAATGGTTTCATTAAAGCGTACATCGATGACAAATTTACCCTTTGGCATACTTAGCTCATGAATCGACTGAGTCACCTGTTTGTCCAGTTCCTTGGCGTAACGACTGCGGCTTTGGCTTAGCTTCTTGGCGTTAGCCACAAAGCCTTGTTTACAGTTTTCAAGTTGCTGGGCTATCTCTTCAAGTTTCTCTTCATCGGAATCTAAGGTGCTTAGCTCAAGCCTTAAAGATTGATGGTGTTGATACAGCTGTTTGGCATTGACGTGATGCTTGCGGGCCAATTGCATTATTTTAGAGAGTCGTTGCTCTAAATAAGCAAAATGATCAGGGTCTAGTTCTAGCCCATCGAGATAACGCTGCAGCTCACTGCTGCTTTCTTGTACTTGGATTAAGGCGTCGTTGAGCATATTACCTATGGTCGTCAGCGCGGGATCATACCCTTCTAGCTCTTGCGCATGGTCGATAGCCATATTTAGTACAGATTCAACCGCACCTTGTTCGTTGTCTTGCAGCAAAAAGAGCGTGTGCTGACAGGCTTGCACTAACGCTGTACCATTAGCTAGCTTCTTGTGTTCGGCTTCGATTTCTTCGAATTCGGTTTCACCTAAATCAAACTCGTTAAGTTCTTCGACTTGATATTGCAGCAGTTGTTTACGAGCGATGCGCTCGTGCTGTGACTGTTGTAATAGCTGCAGTTCTTTCTCAACCAACTTATAGCGCTGATAGCTTGCGCTTACGCTATCAAGTAGCATCTTATGGTTAGCATAGCTGTCGAGCAGAGTGAGCTGATGCTCACTTTTTAACATAGCGTGGTGAGCATGTTGCCCGTGGATGCCTATCAGTAATTGGCCTAGTGTGCGCATCTGATTTAGCGGAACCGGATTGCCGTTTATGTAAGCGCGTGAGCGACCGTCACTGCCAATGGTGCGTCGTAAAATACACTCGTCATCCAGCTCAAGGTCATTATCTTCTAACCAGCGCTTGGCTAAGGGAATATCAGTTAACGCGAAACGTGCACTAACCTCAGCTTTACTTGCCCCAGGTCTGACGGTATTAGCATCGGCGCGATTACCGAGGCAAAGGCCTAATGCATCGATGGCAATGGACTTACCAGCGCCTGTTTCACCAGTAATACTGGTCATGCCGGTTTTAAAATCGAGTTCTAGAAAGCGGACAATGGCAAAGTTATTGATGCTGAGCTGACAAAGCATGATGACATCCTTTTACAAAGTACTGTATTAATGCACAGTATATACTGATTTTTTATACAGTAAATACCTGTTTGCTTTTTGTGCGTTATTTTTAATCTACAGAGGCTGACGGCTGTTGCTGTATATTCAATTTATTGGCTGAATTTTAATAATATTTTATTAAAATTCAATTATATAAATAGCTTAATTATCTTCAACTACTAACCATTATAGTTAGTTTATCGGTTGCAGGCGTTCCCTTTTAACGTTTGCATCTGTAGGGGGCATAAGTTTTATGGTCTCTTGAGCTGATGTTTCCTAGTGGAAGGACTAGAGTATATGGTCGAGTAGCGGCAGGACTGCGAAACTTAATACAATACCTAGGCTGATGGTTTGCGCGCTCACTATTGCGTTAACGTTAAATCGCTGCGCCAACAGATAGACGCTTGCAGCCGTAGGCAGCGCAGCCAGTATCACTCCTATTTTTAGTAGATCACCGTCGATGCCAAAGAGAATTAGCAACCAGTAAGCCACTAGTGGCTGTATCACTAATTTGAGTAAGTTTAGGGTTGCGAGTTCTGCTGAAGTCGACATTTTACTTTGGGCGTTACGCCCTTCCTGTTGATTGGCTTGACATAACACCATGCCAATGGCAAACAGTGCACAGGGGCTGGAGGTGAGTCCAAACTGACGGATGACACCGCTAACGGGCGGCCAAAGGGTGATCTGTAATGCGGAAATGACGACCCCAATTGCACTGCCAATAATGATTGGGTTTTGCATTAATGCCAGTGTCACGGTTTTAAAGGCGTTATCGGTTTGCCCCTGATACAGGGCGAGCTGAGCCAGCACCATGGCAAACACGGTGACAGAGAGCAGGCTGGCAATGGCTGCGGCGGCAAGCGCGAGTTGATTATTGGGGTAGAGCATCATCATTAATGGGATGCCAATAAATGAGGTGTTGCCAAAGGTGGTATTGAGTGCACGTATTGCAGCCAATGCTGGTTTTTTATCTCGCCACAGCGATACCCAAGTGGTGAACAGATACACTAGCGTCATGGCGATGCTATAGCCTGCGATAAACCCCCAATTCCTGATCTGTTCGATAGGGGTTTCGGCGAGAACAATTAGCATGATGGCGGGGAAGGCAATAAAGTAGACATATTGGTTAAGCACATTGTCGCTGCCAGCTGGTAAAATTCGCCATTTTTGCACTATAAATCCAGCGAGCATGATGCCAAAAACTGTCAAGAGTGGAGAGAGTATTGGCAACATGGGGCTTATTGACCTGTGAGTTTAGCGAGTTGCTAAGGTATCACAGCTTGATGGCCTAACCGTATAGCGCAAAAGTCTAATAGCGTAACCAAAAAAAACGCCACAATATTTGTGACGTTTCATTATTGGAGCCTACTCGCGTCGCTTGTTTGGGACAGGATTACGGCTATGGGTTGCTTGAGGCGCACGCTCTTCCTGATAGGCGGCTTTTGGAGGGGGCAATACCCCCAACTCTTGATGAAAGTTAATCTGTCGTCTTAGCTCAAACAGGGAGCCAACTCGACGCTGGTCTCCAATGGTTAATGTCCAAGAATCGGTTAACCCATCACTGTTGGTCAATATGTAGCCTTGGTAAATGAGCTTTTTCATCTGCAGGTCAGTTGGTCGCAATCCCGATGTTGGAGATACCTGACTCAATAATCTCTTTGCGCAAGGTTTTGACAAAATCTGCGGTGATTTTTGGGTTTTCTTCAATAATATCCAGCAGAGAAGATTGCAGTGCTTTTTCCTCAAGCATCACTTCATGATTAAAGACAAAGTCGTCTAAGGCGTCCTCATCAATATCCTCGTCCAGTGTGGCTTCTATATAGTTTGCTACGGTGCTCGATGATAGCTTACTGATATTGGTGATGTCGTCTTCAACTTTACTTTGCATTGCACTGAGCAGTGAGATCAATGCGACGGCCGCGTCCATAGCAGGATAGACACCGTAAACATCGAAGTCAGCAGGTTCAGGCGTAACGGCGTCTATACGCTCTAGATAGATATCGATATTAAGTTTTAACTTATTGTCATACATCGATTGCCAAAGCAGATTTAGGGCGGTGTCGAGTACTTTGGGGTCGCCAAACTCACAGACTTCACTGAAAAGTTGGTAGTTGGGATACATGCGCTGACAAAGCGCGATAGCAAACAATTTCTTCTGTTCAAGCTCTAATGCTTTTAGTCGTTTGAAGAACCCTGGTTTATTGCTCATCGATCACATCCATAGATAGCTGGGATATTACTTGGTTAGCGGCAGATTCTACCTTAGAAAGTTCATCAAGTAACTCTAGTATTTCCGGTTCTACCTCTTCAACATCGTCATTTTTCTTCAGAGATAGCTCAATTTCTCGGCATAAGCGTTGGACGGTCGGCACACCGCAGTAACAACTAGCACCATGCAGTTTGTGTATATGGGTCAGCATGGCGCTGCTGTCCAGGGCATCGAGCGCTTGCGTAATGTTGTCACGTGTTTCAGGCATAGAGTTAACCAACATCTGTAACATCTCTAATGCCAAGCTGGCCTTCTGATTTGCTTGGGTCAGACAAAGCTCCCAATTGAGGGTGTGTTGGTCAAAGTGGGTAAACTTGGGACGAGTTTTCCAACGACTGATCACACTCTTTAACGCGGCCTCATCGATAGGTTTAGGAAGGTACCCATCCATGCCACTTTGGTTGATGCGTTCACGCTCTTCGGCAATGGCATGGGCCGTTACTGCGATAATGGGCGTATTACGGTTAAGTGAGTGTTCACGTATCTGTTTGGTCGCGCTAAATCCATCTGTGCCCGGCATCTGAATATCCATAAAGATAAGGTCGAAACTTTTCGCTTTAGCGATATCGACGGCGCTTTGGCCATTATCTGCAATGGTGACTTGGGTGACAAGCTCACGAAGCAGCGTGTCAATCAGTTTAAGGTTGGCTGGGTTGTCGTCAACTGCGAGCACATTAAGCGGCTCTCTGCTGAGATTTTCTTTGGTCGTGTCACTGAAGGGGAGAGCCTCAAACTGGGCGCGATGAGGGTTAATCAGGGTAACCGCCAGCGCCCTCTCTCCGACTGGTGCTTGCATCACCTTGTCAGCTGCCGATTGCAGGGTATTCATCTTTGCCGCGCTATCATTACTGCTGCAGATATAGAGCAGGTAATCACTCATTTCCTTGATAGTGTTCACTGTCTCAAGCAATTTTGGACTCCGATCTAGCTCATGACAACTGACGATAGCGTAATCAAAGTGGCCATTTCGATGCTGCATAAGCTCATTGAGTTCAGGTGTGCTGGCCACGGTAACTACACGCATCTGCCAATGTTCAAGTAAAGTTTTATAAACTTTTCTAGAAAGGGGTCTTGGCTCAAATAAGACAATCGACTTGCGGTAGAGTTTGTCAATTTCTAGTGGCTGGCTAATGGGATACTGGCTGAGTTTTAATGGTAGGGTAAACCAGAATGTCGACCCTTTGTTTGGTGCAGAAATGCAGCCAATCTGACCGCCCATACGGTTGATTAAACGCTTAGTGATAATCAGCCCAAGTCCTGTACCGCCAAATCGACGTGAGATGGAGGAATCCGCTTGGCCAAACGCTTGAAAGAGCTGACTCTGCTGATGCTTGTCGATGCCAATACCTGTGTCGGTTATCTCACAGCGAATATTGATAGTGTCGTTATCATCGTCGATAAGGCGCATTTTTAAGTGGACGCTGCCGCTATCGGTAAATTTAATTGCATTACCTACTAGGTTTGTCACGACTTGACTGACCCGTAACGCATCGCCAGAAACGTTATCGTTGATAGCGGGTTCGATGTCGACAACCAACTCAAGTTCTTTTTCTTTGGCGCTATTTGCTAACAGAGAGAAGGTGTCGTCAATCACTTCGCGCAGCGCAAATGGCATATTTTCCAAAACCATTTTACCGGCTTCGAGTTTTGAAAAGTCGAGAATATCGTTAATGATACCTAGTAAGTTAGTGGCGCTCTTTTCAATGGTACGAATGTAATCTTGTTGGCTAGTATGCAGTGGCGTTTTCAGTAATTGTTTGGCAAAGCCAATCACACCATTTAGCGGCGTACGCAACTCATGTGACATATTAGCTAAGAATTCTGACTTAATTCGGCTCGCTTCTAACGCCCGTTTTTTGGCCAGATCAAGTTCAACGTTTTGTATCTCAATCTGCTCCAGTGTTTCACGAAGATCGACAGTGGCTTGGTCGATATTTTGTTGCATCTCTTCATGGTAGTCCGACAGTGAGCTTGCCATGGCGTTGATTCCGCGTTTAAGTAGATCTAGCTCACCAATCAAATTACCATCGACACGAGTGGTCAATTTACCCTCACGTATTTTTGCCACCACCCGCACCATCTCTGTGATTGGATGGGTCACATTTTTCACCAACCTAAAGGTAAATAAGAGGTTTAGCTGCACACCGATTAAAACGATAATAAAAGCCGCAACGGCAGCTCGGTGCTGCTCAAGCAATGCGTTTTCTTTGTTAATCAGCACCGCAATATAGCCGAGTTTTTTACCTTCGTTTGCTTGTGTCGTACCGATATTATTCTGCGGCGTTACCACTAACTCTCGCTCACTGGAATAGATGGGGCTGCGCATAATAAGGCTGTCACCAAACTGTTCTAAATCCGTACCTTCGAGGGATTCTATCGGATTGTTGTAGCGCATGAACTCATGGCTTTTATAGTGATGTGAGGTGACGATGACCCGATTATTAGTATCGAAAATGGCAATAAACTGAACCAAATTTGATTTGTTCAGCTGCACGGATGTGATCAGGCGTTTAGTGGTTTCGAAGTTCTTGGTTTCGAGGCCTATCTCTGCTGCAATGGCGAGTGGCTCAATAATATTGCTGCCGCGTTCAATTAAGCTTTCTTCCAGCTCATAGAAGCGGTTTATGGTAAAATAGCTGCCGAGCAAAATACCAACCAAAATAGTGGGCGCTAATGCCAGCACAAGAACCCAGGCTCTTAGGCTGTATTTAGTCATGTTTTCTGCACTATTCATTGATTTGGTTAATTTATACTGTTGTAGCATATAGGTTACATTAGACTGCCAGACTTTGGGCAGTGTTTTCTAGTATTTTTATCGATTTAGAGGCCTCAATGGCGCAATTTTTTAAAGCTAAACCCAATAAATCTAAGCAAACCTTTGCTAAGCAACAGTTTGAGATAGACCATTTAGATCATCTTGGCGCTGGGGTTGCGAACCACCAAGGTAAGGTTGTTTTTATCGCGGGTGCGCTGCCAGGCGAAATGGTTTCCGCACAAATTGTTGAGCAGAAAAAGCGTCATGCTAAGGCTAAGCTATTAAAGGTGTCGCAGCCTAGTGAACATCGTATTACGAGCTCATGCCAGTACTATGGCAAATGCGGTGGCTGTGATCTGCAACATTTGGCCATAGATAAGCAGCGAGAATACAAGCAAGCTTCGCTTGTGACTTTGGTTGATAAAATGGGCAAGACACAAGCGCGTCAAATAGTGCCTGCTTTAGCCGGCGAGCCTTGGCAATACCGACGCCGTGCAAGGTTAGCGACAAATTATGACCGCGATACTAAACAAATTAGTCTAGGTTTTCGTGCGTTAGCGAGTGCCAACGTTGTTAACATTGCACAATGCCCGGTGCTCGAAGCTGAGTTGTCGGCACTGATCGCTCCGCTTAATCAGAGCCTAAATCAACTAGCAGGGAAACGTACTTTAGGCCATGTAGAACTTATTCGCGTTGAGTCTGGCACTTTTGTTGTTATACGCATAACGCAAACCTTGTCGGCGGGAGACATTGAACGTTTAAAGGTATTTGAAACTGAGCATCAGGTATCTCTACAGCTGCTCAGCGACCATGGGCAAATGACTGGGCTAACCCAGCAAGAGTTGCAACCTTGCTACACCTTGGATGATGGCAGCCAACTGAGCTTTTCTGCCGGTAATTTTATCCAGGTTAATGGGGTCATGAATCGCAAAATGATTAATCAAGCCATAGAATGGCTAGATGTAAAGGCGGGTGATCGGGTCTTGGATCTCTTTTGTGGGGTGGGTAACTTTACCATTCCGATTGCCAAAACGGGGGCGGAAGTTGTCGGTGTAGAAGGCGTGGTCGAGATGGTAGAGCAGGCTAAATTGAACGCGCGACAAAGCGGCGTCGCAGACACGCCTTTTTATCATGCCGATTTGAGCGCTGATGTTTCAGAACAACCTTGGTTGGGACATATCGATAAGTTATTGCTCGACCCTGCTCGGGCTGGCGCATTTGAAAGCCTGCAGTGGCTTAAAAAGATGAAACCTAAATCGGTCGTCTATATCTCTTGTAACCCGGTTACGTTGGCACGAGATTGCGAACCGTTAATTAAGCAGGGGTACCAGTTAAGTAAACTGGGATTGATTGATATGTTTCCGCAAACCCACCATATCGAGGCGATGGCGTTGTTTGAGTTAGCTAAATAGCACCTAAAAAGGCCCAAATGGATAAAATGTCGGCGTTTGTTAATTGACAATAGTGGTGGAAACCGCAAGATAGTGGCTTGGTTGTTATTGACCTCAGCGCATTGATTCGATTGGTTACTTTTTCGCGCGAACCTAAAGCAAAAGGACACTCAATAGATGGTATCTGTTAGAGAAGCACATTTTAACGACAAAGATTTTCAATTAACCGAGTGGGTTAATCGATATATCGATGATGAAAACGAAGCCAGCACGTTACTTGAACTGATCAAGCAGGTTGAGGCGCTCGTCGTGAAAAGTGGCGCTAAGGATACACTTCTAAATATACGTGCTCGAGAGATGATAGAGATCCTCGCACCGCTCAATATGGACATTGAAACGCTGCAAGCGGCAGTGCTTTTTGTGGTGCTTGATGCCGAACTGATAACGCTGGAACAGATTGAGGAGCAGTTTGGTCCCAAATTGGTCGCCTTGGTCAACAGTGTGGTGACGATGAATGCTATTGGTGCGCTTAAAGTAAATGAGCAAAGCCGTAATGCGGAGCCACAAATTGATAATATTCGCCGGATGTTGCTGGCGATGGTTGAAGATGTTCGTGCCGTGGTGATTAAGCTGGCAGAGCGTATCTGTTTACTCAGAGAGGTCAAAAATGCCGACGAGGAAACGAGGGTGTTGCTCGCCAGAGAGATCGCCGACATCTATGCGCCATTGGCAAACCGTCTAGGGATTGGACAGTTAAAATGGGAGCTAGAAGACATCTCCTTTCGCTACCTTCATCCAGATACCTATAAAGAGATTGCCAAGCAACTTGATGGGAAACGGGTAGACCGAGAGATCTTTATCGACAATTTTGTCAGTCAGTTGCAGAAACGCCTTGATGATGACCACATTCGTGCCAAGGTCTATGGCCGTCCTAAACATATCTACAGCATCTGGAAAAAGATGCGCGGTAAAGATCTTAAGTTTGATGAGCTGTTTGACGTTCGCGCAGTGCGTATTGTCACCGACCGCCTGCAAGATTGTTATGGTGCATTGGGGGTTGTCCACACGCTTTGGCACCATATCCCGAAAGAGTTTGACGACTATGTGGCCAACCCTAAACCTAACGGCTATCAATCTATTCATACCATAGTGGTTGGCCCCGAGGGCAAAACTGTTGAGATTCAAATTCGTACTGAGCAGATGCATGAAGATGCAGAGCTTGGGGTAGCCGCTCACTGGAAATATAAAGAGGGCGCCACCGGCAAGCAAAGTGGTTACGAGGAAAAGATCAATTGGTTGCGTAAAATCTTGCAGTGGCAAGAGGATGTTGCAGAGAGCGGTAACTTGGTCGATGAAGTTCGCAGCCAAGTGTTTGAAGACCGCGTCTATGTATTTACCCCAAATGGCGAAGTCATCGACTTACCCATGGGCTCAACGGTACTCGATTTCGCCTATTATATTCACTCCCATGTTGGCCATAAGTGTATTGGTGCCAAAGTCGATGGACGTATTGTGCCTTTTACTTATCAGGTGGAGACTGGCGAACGGATTGAGATCATTACCTCGAAACATCCTAACCCAAAACGCGATTGGTTAAATCCCAATTTGGGTTACATTCGCACTTCGCGTGCTCGCTCTAAAATTCAGCACTGGTTTAAACAACAAGATCGGGACAAAAATATTGTTGCGGGACGGGAAATGCTCGAAGCCGAACTGTCACGCAGTGGCTTAACGATTAAAGATGCCCATAGCGCGATAGAACGCTTTAACATGGTGGGGATGGACGACCTGTTGGCTGGCATTGGTGGTGGCGATGTTCGCCTAAACCAAGTGGTCAATCATGTGCAAAGTCGCATGCGGATTAATGAGGTGACCGAAGAGGAAGCACTTGAAGATCTGTTAAAGAAAAACCATGCGCGTTCGACCAATAAAGGCAAAGGTCAGGTTGAGGTCAACGGCGTGGGCAATTTGATGAGTCATATTGCTAAATGTTGTCAGCCGGTTCCGGGTGATGAGATTTTTGGTTTTATTACCAAGGGGCGTGGTATTTCTGTGCATCGTGCCGATTGCGAACAGGTTAAAGAGCTGATGCGCGTCCAGCCTGAACGCAGTGTGGATGTCGTCTGGGGCGAGAACTATTCCGGTGGCTATAAACTACGGATTAGGGTGCTGGCCAATGACAGAAGCGGCTTGTTGCGTGATTTGACCTCAGTGTTGGCAGCCGAGAAATCAAATGTCTTGGCAATGAGTTCGTCGTCAGATGTGAAAACTCAAACCGCGGCCGTCGAATTAGAGCTAGAGTTGTACAATATTGACGGTTTATCACGCGTGATCTCGAAATTATCTCAGGTCGATGGCGTGCTAGAAGCAAGACGTTTATAAGCAAGCGTTATTATACGTGCAACGAGTCATTATCCTAAAAGGCGGCGCAAGCCGCTTTTTTAATGAAAAAGGTTAACCCATGAGTAATGATATCAACCATCTGCTAAATATTATGGCAAAGCTACGCGACCCAAAAAGTGGCTGCCCTTGGGATCTAGCACAAAATTACCAATCAATCGTGCCGTTCACTCTCGAAGAGGCTTATGAGGTCGCCGATACTATAGAACGGAATGCACTAGATGAATTGCCTGGTGAGTTAGGTGACCTGTTATTTCAAGTGATCTTCTACTGTCAGCTGGGTAAAGAGCAGGGCTTGTTTGATTTTGCTGTAGTGGTTGATAAAATTTGTCAAAAATTGACTGAACGTCATCCCCATGTATTTGGGCCGATGGTGGCTGCGTCTAGTCAAGAGGTAAAGCAGTCCTGGGAGCGTATTAAATCAGTTGAGCGAGCAGGGCGCTCCTTACATTCTGTATTGGACGATATTCCGCTTAATTTACCGGCGCTGAGCCGCGCGGCCAAAGTTCAACGCCGCGCTGCAACAGTTGGGTTTGATTGGGATGAGCTTGAACCTGTGGTCGGCAAGATCCACGAGGAGATAGTTGAGGTACTTGATGAAGTTAATGCGGCCGAACAGGACCAACAGAAGATAACGGATGAGATGGGCGATCTACTTTTTGCCGTGGTCAATTTGGCGCGTCACCTGAAAGTGGAACCCGAGCAGGCACTGCGCCGCGCGACCACTAAGTTCGAACGCCGTTTTCGTGGTGTTGAAGCCTTAGCCAATGCGGCTCAAAAACCGATGGCGGCACACTCTTTGTCTCAATTAGACGCTTATTGGGATCAGGTCAAGCGAGAAGAAAGTGCAAAAGAGTAAAATATATCGCTGAGTTTGTTTGTCGAATCCGATAGGCTTTGGTATAATATTGCCCCGTCCTAGTGCTTTCATACAAGCACATATTTCCAACTCATTTTCTCAGGTTCAGCATGACTACAAGGTATATCTTCGTTACTGGTGGCGTGGTTTCATCACTAGGTAAAGGCATTGCAGCAGCATCATTGGCGGCAATTTTAGAGGCTAGAGGCCTTAACGTAACCATTATGAAGCTGGATCCCTATATTAACTTGGATCCAGGTACCATGAGCCCAACACAGCACGGTGAAGTTTTCGTGACTGAAGATGGTGCTGAGACTGACCTCGACTTGGGTCATTACGAGCGCTTCATCCGTACTAAGATGAACCGTCGTAATAACTTTACAACGGGTCGTATCTATTCTGAAGTGTTGCGTAAAGAGCGCCGCGGCGACTATTTGGGTGCAACCATTCAGGTTATTCCGCACATTACTAATGCGATCAAAGAGAAAGTTCTTGAAGGCGGCGAAGGACATGATGTTGCTATCGTAGAGATTGGCGGCACAGTCGGTGACATCGAGTCTCTACCATTCCTTGAGTCTATTCGTCAGTTGGGTGTCGAGCTAGGACGTGAGCGTACCCTATTTATGCATTTGACCTTAGTGCCTTTCTTAGGTGCTGCAGGTGAAGTAAAGACAAAGCCGACACAACACTCTGTAAAAGAGTTGCGTTCTATCGGTATTGCGCCTGACGTGTTGGTTTGTCGTGGAGACCGTGCTATTCCATCAAATGAAAAAGCGAAAATTTCGCTTTTCTGTAATGTTGAAGAGCGCGCGGTTATCTCACTGAAAGATGTGGATAGCATCTATAAGATCCCAGCATTGCTTAAAGCTCAAGGTCTTGATGACCTAGTGACTAAGCGTTTTGGTATCGATTGCAAAGAAGCCGACCTGTCAGAGTGGGAAAACGTTATCTATCAAGAAGCGAACCCTACTGGCGAAGTCACTATTGGTATGGTTGGTAAGTATATTGAACTGCCAGATGCCTATAAGTCAGTAAACGAAGCCTTAAAGCACGCTGGTTTAATTAACCGTGTGTCGGTAAACATTAAGTATATCGATTCACAAACGGTTGAAGCTAAGGGTGAAGAAGTACTGCAAGGACTCGACGGTATCCTTGTTCCTGGTGGTTTTGGTGAGCGTGGCGTAGAAGGTAAGATCTTTGCGGCTAAGTTTGCTCGTGAAAACAATCTGCCTTATTTCGGTATCTGTTTAGGCATGCAAGTGGCACTGATTGAGTTTGCTCGCCATGTTGCTGGATTAGAAAATGCGCATTCAACCGAGTTTAATAGAGAGACACCTCACCCAGTTGTGGGCTTGATCACAGAATGGATTGACGAAGAAGGTAATATCGAACAACGTCATGAAGCATCTGATTTAGGTGGCACCATGCGCTTAGGTGCGCAGCTTTGTCATCTTATCGAAGGAACCAAAGCCGCGGCAGCTTACAAGGGCTTAACCTGTGTAGAGCGTCACCGTCATCGTTACGAAGTGAACAACACGTACAGAGAACGTTTAGAAAAAGCTGGCTTAGTATTTAGTGGTCTATCTTCTGACCGTCAGCTTGTAGAGATGATTGAGCTCCCTAACCATCCTTGGTTTGTGGCAGGTCAATTCCATCCTGAATTTACATCAACACCTCGCGATGGCCAGCCATTGTTTGAAGGTTTCGTTGCTGCAGCCGCCGCGTACCAAAAACGCGATTTGGGCTAATATTTAAACAAGAGCCGCTTCCGAGTGTCGGAGGCGGCTTTTTTGTTTCAGATGATGTAAATTTAGCGATAACAATTTTAGTTTTGCATTAACTTTTAAACTTAAATCTTAAACTTAAAGTCGAGGAAATTATGGCTAAAATTATCAATGTCATTGGTCGTGAGATCATGGATTCACGCGGTAACCCAACGGTTGAAGCGGAAGTTCATTTAGATGGCGGATTTGTTGGTATGGCTGCTGCACCGTCTGGTGCATCTACAGGTAGTCGTGAAGCACTAGAACTGCGTGATGGCGATAAAAGCCGTTACTTAGGTAAAGGTGTATTGAAAGCAGTTGAAGCTGTCAATGGTCCTATTGCAGACGCGTTGATGGGCAAAGATGCAACTGCGCAAGCAGAACTAGATCAAATCATGATTGATTTAGACGGCACAGAAAACAAAGCTAAGTTTGGCGCAAACGCTATCCTGGCAGTTTCTCTTGCGGCAGCTAAAGCGGCTGCAGCGTTCAAAGGTGTCCCTTTATACGCTCATATTGCTGATCTAAACGGTACTTCAGGTGTTTACTCTATGCCGTTACCGATGATGAACATCATTAATGGTGGCGAACATGCAGATAACTCTGTTGATATCCAAGAATTTATGATTCAACCTGTTGGTGCTGCTAACTTCCGCGAAGGCCTACGTATGGGCGCAGAAGTATTCCACAGCTTAGCTAAAGTACTTAAGGCTGATGGTCACTCTACAGCTGTTGGTGATGAAGGTGGCTTCGCGCCAAACCTACCATCAAACGCATCTGCTTTGGCAGCAATTAAAGTTGCTGTGGCAAACGCAGGTTACGAGCTAGGTAAAGACATCACACTAGCGATGGATTGTGCAGCCTCTGAGTTTTATGACAAAGAAGCCAACATCTATGACCTTAAAGGTGAAGGTAAGAAGTTCACTTCAGAAGAGTTTAACTTCTTCCTACAAGACCTAACCAAAGAATACCCAATAGTTTCTATTGAAGACGGTCTTGATGAGTCTGATTGGGATGGTTTCGCACATCAAACTAAACTAATGGGTGATAAAATCCAATTAGTTGGTGACGATCTATTCGTAACAAACACTAAGATTTTGAAGCGTGGTATCGACAACGGTATTGCTAACTCAATCTTAATCAAGTTCAACCAAATCGGTTCATTGACTGAAACTTTAGCAGCTATCAAGATGGCTAAAGATGCAGGTTTCACTGTTGTTATCTCTCACCGCTCAGGTGAAACTGAAGATTCAACTATTGCTGATTTAGCTGTGGGTACAGCTGCTGGTCAAATCAAAACCGGTTCTTTAAGCCGTAGTGACCGTGTTGCTAAATACAACCAGCTACTTCGTATCGAAGAGCAGTTAGGTGAAAAAGCCCCTTACAATGGTCGTTCAGAGATTAAAGGCCAAGCATAATTGGTTAATTAGTCGATAAATTGTGAAAAGGCCACCACTTGGTGGCCTTTTTTGTTGTAATATCGGTTCATTCTTTCCAACAGTGATATAGCCCATTAAAGGATGAAGCGTCTTCTACTTGCCATGATTGTTCTGCTTGGTCTACTTCAGTACCGACTCTGGCTGGGACAAAATAGCTTGCCTGAATCATTTCAGTTGCAAGAGCAAATTCATTTGCAGCGCCAAAGCAATGCCAAGCTGATTGAACGCAATCAAGTACTAAAGGAGGAGATTATCGATCTTCGACGTGGTACAGAAGCGCTAGAAGAGCGTGCGCGTAACGAATTGGGCATGGTCAAGCAAGGCGAAACCTTTTTCCGCGTAGTAGGTGAACCGCAGCGAAATGCTGATATCAATAGAGAGTAATGTTTAACTCTATATCCATTTCCCCTGAATCACAGTATGAGATGAGCGTTGATTAATGACAAACGTGATTAAACAATTAGTGGCAATCGTGCCTGCTGCAGGAATTGGCAGCCGCATGGGTGCTGAAATGCCTAAGCAGTACCTAATGCTCAATGGGCAACCCATATTGGGTCACACCTTAGATATACTGCTCACTCACCCTCGCATAGGTCGGGTGATCGTAGCACTTAGTCCAGACGATACTTACTTTCAAGCGCTTGCTCAGTCTAAACATCCCAAACTTGAGCGCGTGATTGGTGGCAATGAGCGTGCAGACTCCGTACTTGCAGGGCTTAACATAGTGGCTGGCGGCTGGGCATTGGTTCACGATGCCGCGAGACCTTGCTTGACATCTGGCGATATAGACAAGCTTATTATGGCCGCTGAGCAAGCACCTTTAATCAATGATGTCCCACAAGGTGCTATTTTAGCCATGTCAGTGCGAGATACCATGAAGCGTGGTAATGCCGACGGCCAAATAATGGCAACAGTCTGCCGTGAAGCACTTTGGCATGCGTTAACGCCGCAGCTATTTCCAACCCTGCAATTGCGTGACAATCTGACCAACGCATTGGCCGCTGGTGCTACCATTACCGATGAGGCATCAGCAATGGAATGGGCAGGTATGACACCATCATTAGTTGCTGGTCGCGGCGATAACATTAAGGTGACTCATCCTGATGACCTTCGTCTGGCGGCACTCTTTTTAAATAACAAATAAATTATAACGATTAGGCTCAATCTCGAGCCAATCAAACAGGTACTAAAATGAATATTCGTATAGGGCATGGTTTTGATGTACATAAATTTGGTGGTGAATTGCCCCTTATTTTAGGTGGCGTTGAAGTACCCTATGAGACGGGTTTAATCGCACATTCTGATGGTGACGTGGTATTGCATGCGATTAGCGATGCCATATTAGGTTCAGTCGCCTTAGGAGATATAGGTAAACACTTTCCCGATACGGATGCCAATTATAAAGGCGCTGACAGTCGAGTATTACTGCGTCATTGTTATCAGTTGGCAGCAGACCTGGGCTATCGCCTCGGCAACCTCGATGTAACCATTATTGCGCAAGCGCCTAAGATGTTACCCCATATAGAAGCAATCAGAGCCTGTTTAGCTGAAGATTTACTTAGTGATGTCGATGCCATAAATGTCAAAGCAACGACCACTGAAAAACTTGGTTTTACCGGTCGTAAAGAGGGCATTGCGGTAGAAGCCGTTGTTCTGATGACCAAAGACGTTAAGTAAGAGAATTTTATGACCCCTTTATTTTATCTTCATGGCGAGCCTAAAGCGACAGCCGATCTGCGCACGCATAATAGTGACTTTATCGTTCAAGAAATTCTGCCTTTTTTGCCCACAGGCGAAGGCGAACATCATATGCTGCATATTCGTAAAGAAGGTCTAAACACCGCAGATGTGGCGCAGCAATTATCGACTTTTGCTGGTGTACACCCTAAAGAGGTTACCTTTGCTGGAAAGAAAGATAAGCATGCACTGACAGAACAATGGTTCGGTATTCGTATCCCAGGTAAAGAGACACCGGATTGGGAGGCATTAAATAGCGAGCAGTTGACCGTGCTCAGTAGCAGCCGACATAGCAAAAAATTACGTACAGGTGCATTGGCTGGTAACCGCTTCACGTTAACCTTGCGTGCGGTATCTGATATCGAGGATGTGATTAATCGCATCGCGTCGATAAAGCAAATCGGTGTGCCTAACTATTTTGGTGAGCAACGCTTTGGCCATGATGGGAAAAACCTTATTTTTGGTCGCCAAATGCTTGCGGGTAAAAATGTTAAAGATAGAAATAAGCGTAGCATGTATCTATCTGCGGTACGTTCACACCTTTTTAATGAAATGGTGTCGACACGACTTGAGACTCACGGATTGACTAAGCTGAATGGCGATTGCGTAATGTTAGCGGGCAGCAAAAGCTATTTTGTCGCTAACCCATGGGATGATGAACTCAATCAGCGACTGCACAGCAAAGATATTCAGCTTTCTGCCCCGCTTTGGGGCAGAGGAAGCGCTTTGGCACAAGATGAAGCACTCGTTTTTGAAAGCCAAGTGGCCAGCAGATTTGCTGAAGACTGTGACGGGTTAGCGCAGGCTGGGCTGAATCAAGAACGTCGAACTTTACTGCTTGAACCTCAACACTTTAGCTATGAAGTGGAGGGGGATACTTTGATATTAAAATTTGCTTTGCCAGCGGGGTGTTTTGCAACCTCGCTAATCAGAGAGCTTGTTAACTACCAAGATGTGAACGAGCGTGAGTTTAAGGCGCGTCGAGCAGAGCGAAATCAAGCATGATAAATATACTTGTTAGTAATGATGATGGCGTTACAGCACCAGGTATTGCTGCACTGTCTCAAGCTCTATCGACAGATTATCAAGTCATGACCGTTGGGCCAGATCGAAATTGTTCTGGGGCCAGCAACTCATTAACCTTGACTAACCCTTTGCGAATTAATAAGTTAGATAACGGTTATATTTCGGTCAGCGGCACACCAACCGATTGTGTGCATCTAGCAATACGTGAGCTTTATAGCGAAGAGCCTCATATTGTTGTCTCAGGTATCAATGCTGGTGCCAATATGGGCGATGATACGCTCTATTCTGGGACTGTTGCTGCGGCAATGGAGGGGCGATTTTTAGGCTTGCCAGCCATTGCTATTTCACTTGTTGGCCGAGATCTCAAGCATTACGACACCGCAGCCTACTATGCAACTAAGTTGGTGGCCCGGTTGATTGATATGCCAATAGCACAAGATCAAATTCTCAATGTGAATGTGCCAGATTTACCGCTAGGACAAATTAAAGGTATCAAAGTGACGCGCTTGGGCGCGAGGCATAGAGCCGAAGGTATGATTCGTACGCAAGATCCAGCTGGCAAAGAGATATTTTGGTTAGGACCGCCAGGTGAAGAGCAAGATGCAAGTGAAGGCACCGATTTTCATGCCGTGGCAAATGGGTACGTATCCGTTACTCCTTTAACCGTCGATTTAACGGCATATAATCAGATTTCTACTATGAAACAATGGATAGAGCAACTATGAGCGGAGTAGCCAGCACATCGGCACTGAATTTAGCCAGAGGCCTGCAAGGCGTTGGTATTAACGATACGAATGTGTTGTCTGCTGTGGCTAATACACCCAGAGAGTTGTTTCTTGATGCTGCATTAGGCCATAAAGCCTATGAGAATACCGCGCTACCCATTGGGCAGGGGCAAACTATCTCCCAGCCTTATATTGTGGCCAGAATGACCGAGTTGCTACTTGAGTCACAACCTAAACGGGTTCTCGAGATTGGGACTGGCTCAGGTTATCAAGCTGCCATCTTGGCACAGCTTGTCGATGAGCTTTGCACAGTAGAACGAATCAAAAGCTTGCAAATTCAAGCTAGACAGCGTTTAAAACGCTTAGATTTGCATAATGTTTCATTTAAGTATGGCGATGGTTGGCAAGGTTGGGCCAACAAGGGGCCTTTCGACGCGATTATGGTTACCGCTGCTGCCAGCAGGGTTCCACAGGCATTGTTGGAGCAACTTAGTCCAAATGGCGTGTTGATCATTCCGGTTGGGGAACATACACAGCAGTTACTTCGGGTGACACAAACTGACTCTGGTTTTCAGTCAGAAACCATTGAGATGGTCAATTTTGTGCCGCTAGTCAATGGTGAGCTTGCATAGCGAGTTAATCCATGGGTATTCTAATTAACGATACAGGTGAGGGAATCGCGTGTTAACAAGCTCAAGGATGAACTCATCTCATCTCCTTATTGCCATCATTATATTGCTTTTAGCTGGCTGCAGTTTTAGGGCTGATACACCTGCACCTGTCGTTAATGTTAATTCACCCGTAAAAAAATCCTATAGTAAGGGTGGTCTTACCTCTGATCGCTATAAAGTAAGAAAAGGCGATACGCTTTACTCGATTGCGTGGGCGGCAAACAAAGATTTTATTGATATTGCTAGGAATAACAGGCTGAAAGAGCCATTTACTATCTATCCTGGGCAGGTGTTAACCCTTAAACTGAAAAAGCCTGTTACAAAAGCGAGTAAGCAGAAATCTAATGCAAACAGTCAATCTAAAGTTGTATCAACAAAACATAAAAGTGATAAAAAACAGAATATTAACAGTAAACCTAAGCCTGTCGCCCAAAAAGTGACACCGTCAAAAAAATCACTTGATCAAGGTCACGTAAATGCGTACGCTGTAACAAGTGGTCAACAAGTTGTTAACGATGTTGTCCACAAACCGAAAGCGGCGTTACCCCAAAAGGTTTATAGCTGGTATTGGCCAGTCAAAGGCAAGCTTATCGGTACTTTCTCTGCCACAGAGCAGGGTAATAAAGGAATTAAGATCGCTGGATCTCGCGGAGATCGCATTCAAGCAGCAGCAGATGGAAGAGTGGTTTATGCTGGAAATGCGTTGAGAGGTTATGGCAATTTGGTGATTATTAAGCACAGTGATGACTTTCTAAGTGCTTATGCTCATGCAGATAAGATTTTAGTTAAGGAAAAGCAATTTGTTACGGCAGGACAAACTGTAGCAAGTATGGGACAAACAGGTACAAATAAAGTGATGTTGCATTTTGAAATCCGATATCACGGTAAATCTGTAGACCCACTTAGATATTTGCCTAAAAAATAATTATTTTAGGAGCCATTTTGGCAATTGGAGGATAGAACGGTGCAGTAATTTATTAAGTACAATTTGGGAGAAATTATTATGGGTCGTAAACAATCTACCGCGATAGCGCAGCCCTTAGTCGACTTGTCTAAAAACGAGTCAGATGTGACGACAATTGAAGCCAAGGAGGTTGCTAAAGAAACAGAATTAGAACAACAAGTTCAAGATGATTTGCAGAAAAACTTAGATGCCACACAGCTGTATCTAAGCGAAATAGGATTTTCCCCCCTTTTAAGTGCGGAGGAAGAGGTTTATTTTTCACGAAAAGCCCTCAAGGGTTGTGGTAAATCTCGAAACCGTATGATCGAAAGTAATCTTAGATTGGTCGTTAAAATTGCTCGCCGATACAATAATCGTGGTTTAGCACTGCTTGATTTGATTGAAGAAGGTAACCTTGGTTTGATCCGTGCCGTTGAAAAGTTTGATCCCGAAAGAGGCTTTCGTTTTTCGACTTATGCAACATGGTGGATTAGACAAACTATTGAACGTGCGATCATGAACCAGACCCGCACTATTCGTCTGCCTATTCATGTGGTGAAAGAGCTCAATGTTTACCTGCGTACAGCAAGAGAACTTGCCCATAAGCTAGATCATGAGCCGACAGCGGAAGAGATTGCTGAAAAGCTAGATTTACCTAGCAGCGATGTCAGTCGTATGCTCAAACTCAATGAACGTATAACGTCTGTCGATACACCGTTGGGTGGTGATAATGATAAAGCGTTACTCGATGTATTAGCTGATGACGATAGCGTTGGACCAGACTATAAAGTGCAAGATGAAGATATGTCTAAGTCTGTGGTTCGCTGGTTAGATGAGTTGAATAGCAAGCAACGCGAAGTATTGGCCCGTCGTTTTGGTTTACTTGGCTATGAGCCATCTACATTAGAGAATGTAGGTAAAGAGATTGGATTGACCCGTGAGCGTGTGCGTCAAATTCAGGTAGAAGCGTTGAAACGACTTAAGGATCTATTAGGTGCACAAGGTTTATCTGTAGAAGCTATTTTTCGTCAATAAGGTGATGTGAAAGAGTGACGTTTGGCAAGGTCGAACCGAGATAGAAAAGAAGGGGTGTAGGTTTAGCATTGGAAGAAGTATGTGGCAGATGTTTTACTGACCACGTTTTTATAGCCGACCCCAACCAATTTTTAAAAAGCGCACTGAGACCAGTGCGCTTTTTTCGTTTTACTTACTGAGTAACTTTAGCTCATAGAGCAGATCGAGTGCCTGCTTGGGCGAGAGATTGTCAGGATTGATAGCCTCTAACCGATCGAGTGCTGCAGATTGTACAGGCGCAGGAAAGTTTATCACTGGCTGTTGTCCATCTGGCAGGGTGTTGTCTTTGTCGCGACTTTCTAAATGGTGCAACTTATACTTAGCCGCTTGGACAACTTTTGCGGGTACGCCAGCAAGAGCGGCCACTTGTAAGCCATAACTTTTACTGGCAGCTCCCTCTTGTACGGCGTGCATGAAGACGATGTTATCCCCATGTTCGATGGCATCGAGGTGAACATTGGCGACATTTTCGATCAATTCTGGCAACTGAGTTAGCTCAAAGTAGTGCGTCGCAAACAGTGTCATCGCTTTTAGATTATGGGCTAAGTGTTCTGCAGCAGACCATGCCAGAGATAAGCCGTCATAGGTAGATGTACCACGACCTATTTCATCCATTAACACTAAGCTTTCAGGTGTTGCATTGTGCAGAATATTTGCGGTCTCTGTCATCTCAACCATAAATGTCGAGCGTCCAGAAGCCAGATCATCAGCGGCACCAATACGAGTAAATATTCGATCGATTGGGCCAATGTCTGCGCGTTCAGCGGGCACAAAACTTCCTATGTGTGTCATTAAGGTGATGAGTGCTACTTGTCGCATGTAGGTTGACTTACCGCCCATATTTGGACCAGTGACAATCAACATTCGACGGTTGCTATTCAATTGAACAGGGTTAGCAATAAAGGGGGTTTGACTAACTTGCTCAACCACGGGATGACGGCCTGCTTCGATGTTAATTCCCGATTTGGCGGTTAACGTTGGCCTATGGTAGTTAAGCTGCTCGGCCCGCTCGGCAAAATTACTGATCACATCCAACTCTGCCGCTGAACGTGCAAACAGTTGTAGCTCATGTAGCTTTGGCAGTAGTTCGTCGAAGAGAGCTTCCCAAAGCTGCTTCTCTAACGCTAAGGCTTTACCTTGGCTTGAAAGCACTTTCTCTTCATGTTCTTTGAGCTCGGCAATAATGTATCGTTCAGTATTTTTTAGGGTTTGTCGGCGCTGGTAGCTCATTGGCACCAGATCAGACTCGCGGCGACTTACTTCAATGTAATAGCCATGCACGCGGTTGTAACCCACCTTTAAGGTGGACGCACCAGTGGCTTGCTTCTCGCGTAATTCAAGTTCAGCTAAGTAGTCGGTGGCTCCTTGACTTAACGCTCGCCATTCATCGAGCTCAGCATGATAACCTTCTCTTAGCACGCCACCGTCGCGAATAAGCATAGGTGGATTATCAACAATAGCACGGCTAAGGAGCTCCAGTTCTTCTGGGAACTGGCCGATAGTTTGAGCCAGTATCGCGAGATGGTTGCTGCTGCATTGTGCTAATAGTTGCTGTAAGTTTGGCAGTATAGCGAGTGCTTGCCTTAGGCGAGCAAAATCTCTTGGTCTAGCACTTCTTAGCGCTAGACGAGCAGTGATCCGCTCTACGTCTCCGAGCCCTTTCAACTGCTCTGATATAGATTCGTAAAGGCCTGATTGCAGGAGCTCTTCGATGGCATCATGTCGGGCACGGATAGTATTGTGATTGCGAAGTGGCTCATGAATCCAGCGTTGCAACATTCGGCTACCCATGGCCGTTGCAGTGTTGTCCAATACTGCTGCTAAGGTGTTGTCGACACCGCCTTGTAGATTGACCGTCAGCTCAAGGTTTTTACGGGTTGCAGCATCCAAAATGATACTGTCACACTGATTAAATCGAACAATAGCGTTGATATGAGGCAATGAAGTTCGTTGAGTATCTTTAACATATTGCATCAGACAACCAGCGGCCTGAATCGACAGCCTTACCTCGCCTAAACCAAAACCATAAAGATCTTTAGTACCAAACTGGTCCAGCAGTAGCTTGTGGCTAGTGTCATAATCAAACTCCCACTCTGGACGTCGACGCTTACCTTTAAATGGCGCTATGATCGCCATTTCACTAAAATCTTCGCTATGGAGTAATTCGGCAGGGTTGGTACGCTGCAACTCCGCTTCTAGTGCCTCAGTGGTGGGCAATTCTGTTACCACAAAACGACCCGATGACACATCGAGCGTGGCGTAACCAAAACCTATCTTGCCATGGTAGACCGCTGCAAGCAGATTATCTTGACGCTCTTGAAGGAGAGCTTCATCGGTTAAAGTACCAGGAGTAACAATTCGAACAATCTTACGCTCAACCGGACCTTTTGAGGTGGCTGGATCTCCTATCTGCTCGCAAATAGCCACTGAAACCCGAAGCTGCACTAGCTTGGCTAAATAGCCTTCTACTGCATGATAGGGGATCCCTGCCATGGGGATAGGGTCGCCTCCACTTTTACCGCGAGCGGTAAGAGAAATACCCAATAGCTCTGAAGCCAGTTTGGCATCATCGTAAAAAAGTTCATAAAAATCTCCCATGCGATAAAACAGTAGCATTTCTGGGACTTCTGCTTTTAGCGTCAAATATTGACGCATCATTGGGGTGTGCTTCTCAAGATTGAGCGTATCGATAGCGTTCATGAATCTGCCACAGTTTCCTTGAATAGTGCGATCTATTGTCATTGCAATAATTGGCAAGCTTGATCTATTTACGTTGTCATTTAGCGAAAAGATAACAGGCTAAAAGGAACGCAAAAATCCACCATTGACGATAAAATTAATGGCGCCAATCTTAGCAATTTTTTGCTGTCCTAGTACGCATTTATCGATAACTTTTGCAGTATTTTACAGCGTTTAAGTGACAGCAATTAGTAAGTATCTGTTTTTGTGATATTAAAAAATAATCATCAACAGCACTTGATACTGTATGATTGTACAGTATACTAGTTTGCATATTGAGACGCAGCGAGCTTAATTTTTGCCAGTTAAGTTTGATGTTAACGGATTTACCACAGCGATACGTCTGTGATGGAGAGGAAAGCAGAATGAAGATAGATGCGAATAAAGAGAAAGCCCTTAGTGCAGTCTTAGGTCAGATTGAGAAGCAATTTGGTAAAGGCTCAATCATGAAGCTCGGTGAAAACCGTTCTATGGATGTTGAGACTATCTCTACCGGCTCTCTATCATTAGACATCGCATTAGGTGCTGGCGGATTACCGTTAGGCCGTATCGTAGAGATTTATGGCCCTGAATCGTCGGGTAAGACGACGTTAACATTGGAAGTAATTGCTGCGGCACAGCGCGAAGGTAAAGTGTGTGCATTTATCGATGCTGAACATGCCTTGGACCCTATCTACGCCCAAAAGCTAGGTGTTGATATCGACAATCTACTTTGCTCTCAGCCTGATACTGGTGAACAAGCGCTTGAAATATGTGACGCCCTGACACGTTCTGGTGCTGTAGATGTGATTATTGTTGACTCAGTAGCAGCGTTAACACCAAAGGCTGAAATCGAAGGTGAGATTGGTGATTCTCATATGGGCCTAGCAGCGCGTATGATGAGCCAAGCTATGCGTAAGCTTGCCGGTAACCTTAAGCAGTCAAATACCTTACTTATTTTTATCAACCAAATTCGTATGAAAATTGGTGTGATGTTTGGTAATCCTGAAACCACTACTGGCGGTAATGCGTTGAAGTTTTATGCGTCAGTTCGTCTAGATATTCGTCGTACTGGTGCAATTAAAGACAGAGATGAAGTTATTGGTAACGAAACGCGTGTTAAGGTGGTAAAGAACAAAATTGCTGCACCATTTAAACAAGCGGAGTTCCAAATTCTATACGGTGAAGGCATTAACCGCACCGGCGAATTAGTCGACCTAGGTGTTGCTCATAAACTCGTTGAAAAAGCGGGTGCTTGGTATAGTTATAAAGGCGATAAAATTGGCCAAGGCCGTGCAAATGCAGGCAAATACCTAACCGAAAATCCAGAGATAGCGGCAGAAATTGATACGGCGTTACGTGGCATGTTATTGGGTGGTCAAAAAGTCGCTGCAGAGTCAGCCCAAGGTGACGAGAACATCGATTTAGAAACTGGTGAAGTGTTTTAAGTCATTTAGCTTATGACAGCATCTGCTATGTTCATCGCGGTAGGGTTACTTGCCCGCCGCGACTATTCCCGACAGCAAATCAAATCTAAATTGATTCAAAAAGCATTTGCGATTGACGAAATCGAAAAAGCGTTAGATCGTTGTACAGATAATGGCTTTTTGGATGATAGCCGTTTTGCCGCATTGTTACTGCGTTCACATATCAGCAAAGGTCATGGTCAAAACCGTATTAGGCAGTCGATGGCACAGAAAGGGTTATCTAAATCCGATATCGAAACCACGCTAAACCGAAGTGATTGTGATTGGTTTGAGCTCGCCAAGAGCAAAGCGCTGAAAAAATACGCTAATAGTGGCCCAATTACAGATCAAAAAGAGCGCGCCAAACGAGTTCGTTATTTGCTTGGGCAAGGGTTTGCCTATGATCAGATAGCTTATGCGCTAGAAGTCGATAGCAATGAATAGAGTTGTATCGGCTAGTTAACTCCCCATTCTTAATGTCACTTGCTTATTGTCGCCGACTTTTTTATTGATTCTTTCACTATCCTCGCTAAACCTCTGGTTGTTCACTTATAGACTGCTTATAATGCTTGGCTAACTAGAATATCAATGGAAACGCGTTTTTCATTGTGAGCCAAATCTAATTCAGGATGATTTCATGTATCAAACCACTGCAGCGCTGAGAAGTGCTTTCTTGGAGTTTTTCCGCAGAAACAGTCACCAGGTTGTGGACAGCAGTTCACTGGTACCTGGCAATGATCCAACCTTGCTGTTTACCAACGCCGGAATGAACCAGTTTAAAGACGTTTTTCTTGGCGAAGATAAGCGTGATTATACCCGCGCAACGACCTCTCAACGCTGTGTACGTGCGGGGGGTAAACATAATGATTTAGACAATGTTGGGTATACTGCACGGCATCATACTTTTTTCGAAATGCTGGGTAACTTCAGCTTTGGTGACTATTTTAAGCAAGAAGCGATACGCTTTGCTTGGACCTTCTTAACTGAAGAGTTAAAGCTACCTAAAAACCGCTTATGTGTGACCATTTACGAAACCGATGATGAAGCCTATGACATTTGGACCAAAGAGATAGGTGTTCCAGCAGAAAACCTTATTCGCATCGGTGACAATAAAGGCGCGGCATATGCGTCGGATAACTTCTGGCAGATGGGCGACACGGGACCGTGTGGTCCTTGTACAGAGATTTTCTATGATCATGGCGATCATATATGGGGCGGACGCCCAGGCACACCAGAAGAAGATGGTGACAGATTTATCGAGATCTGGAACATCGTATTTATGCAGTATAACCGTCAAGCTGACGGTACCATGGAGCCTCTGCCTAAGCCATCGGTTGATACAGGAATGGGAATCGAGCGTATTGCGGCAATTATGCAAGGCGTACACTCAAATTACGAAATCGATATTTTCCAAGCTCTAATTAAAAAAGCTGCTGAGATTGTTGGTGTCACAGACCTTGAAAACAAATCGTTGCGTGTGATTGCCGACCATATCCGTTCATGTGCCTTCTTGATTGCCGATGGGGTAATGCCATCAAATGAAGGTCGAGGTTATGTATTGCGCCGTATTATTCGTCGTGCAGTGCGCCACGGCAATAAGCTTGGTGCGACAGAGTCATTCTTTTACAAGCTAGTGCCAACCCTGATCGACGTGATGGGTGATGCCGCAAACGGTTTGAAAGCGACTCAGGCAATTGTTGAGAAGTCACTCAAAGCAGAAGAAGAGCAGTTTGCTCGTACTCTAGAGCGTGGGCTTGGGATTCTTGATGGGGCACTTAATGCCCTTAATGGCGACGTATTAGACGGTGAAACCGCCTTTAAGCTTTACGACACTTATGGCTTCCCGGTTGATCTTACCGCTGATGTTTGTCGTGAACGCAATATCACGGTCGATGAGGCTGGTTTTGAAGCCGCGATGGCCGAGCAACGTAGCCGTGCTCAAGCGGCTGGTCAATTCGATACTGACTACAACGACAGTTTAAAGATCGATGCACAAACCGATTTTTGTGGCTATAGCGACCTAAATGGTGAAGCGAAAGTTGTTGCTATTTATTGCAATGGTGAAGCCGTTAATGAACTTAACGCTGGTAATGATGCCGTTGTGGTACTTGATAGCACACCATTTTATGGGGAATCTGGCGGTCAATGTGGCGACAAAGGGCTACTGGCTGGTACCGAGATTGAGTTTATCGTCAATGATACCCAAAAATATGGCCAAGCAGTTGGTCACATCGGCAACCTAAAAGCTGGGGCTATCAAAGTGGGTCAGTCACTAACGGCTGCAGTAGATAAAAAGTTAAGGCACCGTACTGAGTTGAACCACTCAGTCACTCATCTGTTACATGCGGCGCTGCGTCAAGTATTAGGAACCCATGTGAGCCAGAAAGGCTCTTTGGTTGATCCGGAAAGATTACGTTTCGATTTTTCACATTTTGAAGCGGTTAAACCATCAGAACTTAAAGCCGTTGAAGAGTTAGTTAATACGCAAATTCGCCGCAATCATGAGCTTAAAGCCCAAGTGATGGATATTGAGCAGGCGAAAGAGCAGGGCGCGATGGCACTGTTTGGTGAGAAGTATGACTCTCAGGTGCGAGTTGTGACCATGGGGGATTTCTCTATCGAGCTATGTGGTGGTACTCACGTAGGTCGTACTGGCGATATCGGGTTGTTCAAAATCACCTCTGAAGGCGGTATTGCAGCTGGTATTCGTCGTATTGAAGCTGTGACTGGTGCTGCAGCGATGAGCTATGTTAGTGAGCAGCAAGCGCTATTAGAGCAAGCGGCTTCTTTACTTAAGGGAGACAGCGCATCGGTTGTTACTAAGCTAAAGGCTCAACTTGATAAGGCTAAACAGCTAGAAAAAGAGCTGTCGCAGCTTAAAGACAAATTGGCCGCCGCGACCAGTGCAGATCTGGCTGGTGACGCCCAAGAGATAGCGGGTGTTAAAGTGCTTGTTAAAAAGCTTGAGGGCGTTGATGCTGGTGCATTACGTGGCCTTCAAGATGAATTAAAGCAAAAGTTAGGCTCAGGTATCGTTGTTTTGGGTATCGCTGGTGATGCTAAGGTTAACCTTATCGCTGGTGTGACTAAAGATCTAACTGGCAGCGTTAAGGCTGGTGAGCTTGTCGCTATGATTGCCACACAAGTCGGTGGTAAGGGCGGTGGACGGCCTGATATGGCTCAGGCGGGCGGCAGTGAGCCTGATAAGCTTGATAGCGCGTTAAACTCAGTAATCCCTTGGGTGACTGAACGTCTTAGTTAAACTCGCCAATTAAAAAAAGCGCTCAATGAGCGCTTTTTTTATGGGGAATTAATAGGGCGCAACAAGAGAATGACTGTCAAAGATGAGCGACTATCTTACGGTATGCAGCTTATCTACACCTTATGTAAGCATAGGATGCGAGTTCAAATGTAGGAATAGCGTATCTATACAATCATTCAATAGGGCGTACTGAGTGTTTGCTATGATTTTGTAAAAGGTTGAGGATGACGTGGCATTTAGAATCGTTAAGCTATTTAAGCCGTAAGTTTAATGCTGCTTTAATTAACGTTTGTAATAATAGTGTCGAAAATCACACCACTTTGTTCAGTCGCCTGAAACATAATCAGGGATATGCGGCACAATAAAGCGAATTAAGGTGCAAATTAATGGTGGTTTTTTTACTGAGCACTATTAATTTGTACTAAGCTGACCGTATAATATGATCATAACGGAATAATGCCGTAAAAGCAGAATTTGGAACTAAAGGAGCAAAACATGCTGATATTAACTCGTCGTGTTGGTGAAACACTGATGATTGGTGATGAAGTTACTGTCACCGTTTTAGGCGTCAAGGGTAATCAAGTTCGTATAGGTGTGAATGCACCAAAAGAAGTTTCGGTTCACCGTGAAGAGATTTATCAGCGTATTCAGTCTGAAAAGTCAGGTAACTCTTCAGAAGGCGGCAATTTTTAAGTCGTCGTTACGTAAATCGTAAGAAACAAGAGTCAGCATTGTTGCTGGCTTTTTTGTTTCTAGTTGGTAAGTTTTTAACCATAATGGTGCGATAGCACACAGTTATTCTGATTAATTGTACCGATCTGCCTAAAAACAGTTCAAACAGTATTTGTTTAATAGAAATGGTTTGACTTATTTTCGGCAAACAGTAATATGTGCGCCAAGAAAACGGAGAGGTGGCCGAGTGGCCGAAGGCGCTCCCCTGCTAAGGGAGTATGGGCTTTAAATCCCATCGAGGGTTCGAATCCCTCCTTCTCCGCCATTATTAAAACCCGTAACGAAAGTTGCGGGTTTTTTTATGCCTGTTATTTTTGTTGGCTATTTTGGTGACTAAGACACAAACACACTAAGATGTGTTGTTTTCTAATTATCCCTATCAACCATTCTCATCTGTGGTTTAACAACCCAGCTTTCTTGGCTATGAAGCCTAATTGCATAAGCGTTGCTAAGTCTTTGGATGGCAATGTCTTCAGTTTTCTTATGCCTCTCCACGCTGAGTGAATACCTTTGCATTAGACTATTGTCTGTTCATATTCCTGAATTCAATTTTCATTCATATTACCGCGAGAATCTTACTTTTTGTCATAAATGGTAATTATTTTGAGGATATCTCATTATATTGGTACCTTATGTAAAGAATTCTCATCTGCAGGCCTTTTTGTTAATTAATTTTGGTAAGACCAATTTACAAGCTGTTGGCATTTTTGTTATAGATTAGTTATTGTTTATTCGGTGTCGAACAGATTCAAGCTAAGTCCTAGCAAAAGATCACCTTGATAAGGTGATTTTTTTTGCTTATTTAGTGAATAAATACGCCTAGATGCGTTTTGCGCTATTGAGGTGGGACTAACAGCTATACCAAAGAGGACGATATGGATTCGATTGCGCAACAAGTAACCGATGCACTTGGCATTATGATATTAGGGATGGGATTGGTTTTCATATTTCTTTCTACCTTAATCCTAGGCGTTAAATTAGTGGCTTGGAAGTTTGGGCCTAAACTACATGATGTAAATGCTAAGCCTACGGCACGGAACGGTGCAGAGGTTAAGCAGGGCATCGATCCTAAAATGGTTGCCGTGATCACCGCAGCAATTCATCAGCACCGCGCTAAAGCACAATAAAAAAGTAGGGAGTTATTATGAGCAAGCCACTTGCATTAACCGACGTTGTCTTACGAGATGCTCATCAGTCTATTCTTGCGACTCGTCTTCGTACTGAAGATATGCTTCCTATCGCACCATTATTGGATAAGGTAGGCTTTTGGTCACTGGAATCTTGGGGCGGCGCAACATTTGACTCTTGTATCCGCTATTTAGGCGAAGATCCATGGGAACGTATTCGTGAGTTGAAGAAGGTGATGCCTAATACGCCACAACAGATGTTACTACGTGGTCAAAACTTATTAGGTTATCGTCACTACGCTGATGATTTAGTGCACCGTTTTGTTGAACGCGCCCACAGCAATGGCGTGGATGTCTTCCGTATTTTTGATGCCATGAACGACGTGCGCAACCTTGAGACAGCGGTGAAGGCGGTTGTCGATGTTGGTGGACATGCCCAAGGGACTATCTCTTATACAACGAGCCCGGTGCACACCCTCGACACTTGGGTGGATATGGCTAAGCGCCTTGAGGATATGGGGTGTCACTCATTGTGTATCAAAGATATGGCTGGTTTGCTTAAGCCATTTGATGCATTCGACTTAATTAGTCAACTTAAGTCACAAACCAACCTAATCGTATCTATGCAGTGTCATGCGACCACTGGGTTAAGTACAGCAACCTATCAAAAGGCGATAGAAGCGGGCATTGATGTGTTAGATACAGCTATCTCATCAATGAGTCAGACTTATGGCCATAGTGCTACAGAGACGCTTGTGGCGATGGTTGAGGATACAGAGCGGGCTACAGGCTATGATATGGCGCTGCTTGAAGAGATTGCAGCCTATTTTAGAGAGGTGCGCAAGAAGTACGCCGCTTTCGAAGGAGAGCTAAAAGGTATCGATTCGCGTATTCTTCGCGCGCAGGTACCTGGTGGTATGTTGACTAATATGGAAAACCAACTTCGTGAACAAGGTGCGGCAGACAAGCTAGATCTTGTTCTCGAAGAGATCCCTAAAGTGCGTGAAGATCTCGGCTTTTTACCATTAGTCACCCCAACGTCACAAATTGTGGGTACCCAGGCGGTAATTAACGTCTTAACGGGTGAGCGTTACAAGTCGATGACCAAAGAGACCGAAGGTGTGCTGAAGGGCGAGTACGGTGCTACTCCTGCACCTGTCAATAAAGCGCTGCAAGCTCGTGTGCTTGATGGCGCTGAGGCTATCGTTTGTCGCCCAGCAGATTTACTTGACGCTGAACTGGATAAGTTACGTGCAGAGTTAACCGCTAAGGCAAAGGAAGAGGAAATAACATTAGCATCAGATCTTGATGATGACGTTTTAACCTATGCGTTGTTCCCACAAATCGGACTTAAGTTTCTCAAGAATCGCAATAATCCCGATGCATTTGAGCCTAAACCTGAAGCGCCATCTGCAAGCAATACCACTGCAACCGCGCAAGTCAGTGCCGCGCCAAATGGTGGGCCAGAAACCTATACTGTTAATGTCCAAGGGCAGAGTTTTGTGGTCGAAGTCTCCCCAGGTGGTGATATTACTCAAGTGGTGGCTAGCGAGAATGTGGTGCCGTTTACCGCACCAGTGGCGCCAGTATCGTTACCAACGGGGGCGATAAAAGCTGCAATGAATGCACCGCTTTCGGGTAACATTTTTAAAGTGAATGTTCGAGCTGGCGACGCAGTTAAAGCTGGTGATGTCGTGATCATTCTAGAAGCGATGAAAATGGAGACCGAGATCCGCGCCGAGTCTGATGGTGTTATCAGTGAGGTTTGGGTTAAAGAGGGTGACTCTGTTGCCGTAGGCAATCAACTACTTGCCATAGCTTAGGAGCTAGTATGGAAGGTTTATTAGCTTTTTGGGCCGAGTCGGGGATCGCCAACTTTACTGGTGGACAACTACTGATGATGGCGGTGGGCGGTTTGTTACTCTATCTGGCCATCGTTCGTGGGTTTGAGCCCCTGCTGCTGCTGCCCATCGGTTTTGGTGCCGTGTTAGCAAACATCCCTAACGGTGGTTTTACCGATGAAGGGGGCTTACTCTATTTTGCTTATCACGTCGGAATTGAAACTGGCGTTTTTCCACTCCTTATCTTTATGGGGGTCGGGGCATTAACAGACTTTGGAGCATTAATCGCTAATCCAAAGATGTTACTGCTAGGTGCTGCTGCCCAATTTGGTATTTTCGCCACCTTGATTGGTGCGATAGCGTTAAATGCGGTTCCAGGGTTTGAGTTCACTATGCAAGATGCTGCGGCCATTGCCATTATTGGTGGTGCAGATGGACCAACGGCAATCTTTTTGGCGTCTAAATTGGCTCCAGAGCTGCTGGGGGCTATTGCGGTAGCTGCTTATTCATATATGGCGCTAGTACCGATTATCCAGCCACCGATTATGAAGCTGCTAACCACTGAGAGCGAGCGCCAAATCAAGATGGAACAGCTCAGAGAAGTTAGCAAGAAGGAGAAGATCTTTTTTCCTTTGATGGTGTTGGGATTAACGATACTGTTTCTTCCTGCTGCAACGCCATTGGTTGGAATGTTCTGTTTAGGTAACTTGATGCGCGAATCAGGGGTAGTTGATAGGCTATCCAGCACTGCTCAAAATGAGCTGATCAACATAGTGACTATTTTCCTTGGTTTGGCGGTAGGCTCAAAGCTTTCTGCTGATAAGTTTCTGCAATTGGAAACCTTAGGGATTTTGGTGTTGGGGGCTGTCGCATTTGGTATTGGTACTGCTACCGGTGTATTAATGGCCAAGCTAATGAGTAAGTTATCTGGCGGTAAGATTAATCCATTGATTGGTGCTGCAGGGGTCTCCGCTGTGCCGATGGCTGCGAGGGTGGTTAACAAGGTCGGGCTGGAGTCTAACCAACAAAACTTCTTGTTGATGCATGCGATGGGGCCTAATGTTGCAGGAGTATTGGGTTCGGCAGTTGCAGCAGGGGTATTGTTGGCGGTACTAGGCTGATCTCTTGAGGTTTACCTGATTAAACGCATAATGGCCTGCTACTCAGCAGGTCATTTTTATATTTGGCTAACTAATTGTTTCAACGATGATATAGTCTATATCGCACTTTTCTTAATCAAGCTAATTCTTAATCAGTTGATGTAGATCAACAAGTCTCTATCTGATCTGTAGTCTGATAACGGTGATGTATCTCACAAGTATTGGGATTATTTGAACTGAATGAGGATGACGATGATGGAATTACAACCTAACTGCTATACCGATTTGTGTGTGAATGGCAAATGGTTTCACTATGATCACGGCGAGCGTTCAGTTTTCATGTTAAACGGTGGCAGCCCATTAACGTTTGAGCTGGATTCGTTACCTAAAACCGAAGCTGAACTTGAAGCTCACCTTAGCATTATCTCTGATCAAATGTGATGACACAGCAGTGATAGCAAACGCTTATCACTGCTGTATGCCTGGCTATGAACCACAACATTTTTTGTATTTTTTGCCGCTGCCACAAATGCAGGGATCATTACGCTGTGGTTTTTTCTCTACCGTTGTGGTTTGAGGTTTATTTAAAATCCCCATCAAGGCACTAATATCTTCAACCGCTTCAGGCTTGATTTCGATGTCAGCAACGAGCTGATGCTCATCAGCTAACGCCTTAATTTCCGTATATCTTGCTTCATTATTGACGATAATGGCTAACGGAAAGGCCTCGCTGCCTGGTTTAGCTGCGCGCTTTGTGTTGTAGCCATAACTTTCATGTTTTGGCTTGGGGGTTTTTCGGCCCTTGAAAAAGAATTTGTCAGACATTTTGAGTCCAGAGCATTGCCCTAAGGGCGGATGAAAAGGGGCGCTATCTTACCAGAACTTTAAAATGGTGCTAGTAGAAGATACAGACTTAGCTACGCAGGTTTTGTCCAGCGGTGATCCAAAGCAAAAATCCAAGCGATGCAATTACGGTAGCGCTGATGGCTATGATGTAGATAAACCCTTTTCTACCCTGCTTTAGTGGCACGCCATTCAGGAACAGGAACATTGTCCAAAAAAGACAAAGTAAAATAGGCAAAAGGAAAATCCGTGTCATAGTACCCTCAAAGTTTTGCACGTTGTTTGCGCAAGTATAATATGAATTTTGCTATTTATCCCAATTTGAACAGACCATTACAGACAAAAAGCCGCATGCGCGGCTTTTTAAATTTTTGTGCGGAATAGGGCTAACTGCTAGCTCGTGGTTTGAGAGACAACCTCATCCTCTTGCGCGTTAAACTGAACCTCATCTAATTGACCTTCAGACTTCCCAACAACTACAGCGGTCATCATGTCACCTGTGACGTTAGTTGCAGTTCTTATCATATCGATGACGCGGTCAATGGCAGCAATAAAGGCGATCCCTTCTAGCGGTAAGCCAACCACACCCAAGGTGACTGATAACATCACCATAGCGCTACCAGGTACGCCGGCTGTGCCCACCGAAGCCACTGTGGCGGTGACGGCAATCAGCATATAGTCGGTCATATCCAGAGGAATAGCGTAAATTTGTGCAATAAATATGGCCGCAATAGCTGGGTAAATACCGCCACAACCATCCATGTTCATGGTCGCGCCTAATGGCAAGACAAATGCGCCATAGCGTTTTGATACACCCATGGATTCGGTGCAGCGAGTGCTGGCAGGTAATGTGCCGAAACTTGATGCGGTAGTAAAGGCCACCAATTGAGCTGGCATGGCTTTACGGAAAAACTGAACCGGGCTAAGTTTTGCCGCGAATTTAATCAAACCACCGTAAACAAACAAGATATGGATAAGGGCGGCAATATAGATTGCGGCAATGAACTTACCTAATGGTAACAGTGTTGAAATTCCGTATTCACCAACAACCCAAGCCATTAAGCCGAATACACCAATAGGTGTAAGTTGTAGCACCATACGGGTTAATTGAAACATCACTTCTGCGCCCGCTTCGATAGTGCGTTTTAGCGGTTCAGCTTTTTCACCTATCTGATTAATCGCTATACCTACAAGGGCCGCAAAGACGATGATCTGTAATACTTTGCCCTCAGCAAGTGACGCAAATGGATTGACTGGGATCATATCCAGCAGGACTTGTGCAAAGCCTGGGATATTACGTTCACGCACCTCGCTGGTGGCAAGCTCTAAGCTGCCCCCCATATCGATAAGGCTACCAACGGTTAGGCCAATCAGTGAGGCTAGGGTGCCGGTAAACATAAACATGGCTAATGTTTTGAAGCTAAGACGCTTTAAACTCACGTCATTGCCAAGGCTGGTAATACTGACGACAATGGCACAGAAAATGAGTGGTGCAACCAACATCTTGATTGCCGAAATAAATAGGTCGCCTAATGGCTTAAGCATGGTTGCCTGTTCACCAAGTACGATTCCAAGGCCGACCCCTAAAATAAAACCAGCTAATACTTTCTTCCAAAATGGGATCTGTTTAATTGTTTGCCACATGGGATAAATTCCAAATTTATTTTGTTGTTTTAATCGTGGGTGTTTTAGCATGAGCTATGAAAGCTTATCAACCTACACCTTTTTAGCCGTCCATTCTATAGAGAGCATGACTTGCATAACAAACCTAATTTGTTATAACTTATTGTCATTAAAAAGATTGTTTTAATAACTTTAAAAGTTAACCTTTGAGTAACAAGGCGTAGACCGTTGAAATTGATCATAAAAAATTACGAATTTTCATTAGGTAAGCCATTATGAGCGCGTTATGGTTGATGTTTAGTGGTGCATTTGTTGCTGCGACTTTGTTGCCGGGTGGATCAGAAGTTTTACTTGCCGCCTTGATCAATGATTCGACAGATACCTGGCTGGCATTGGTTGTTGCCGCGACAGTCGGCAATACATTGGGTTCGATCACCAGCTATTATTTGGGCTATGCTGGCCGATTTGCAAAGACACCTGAAGCGCTCAGTACTGGACGGTATCGACACAGTATCGCACTAGTGCAGCGCTATGGCTGCTGGAGTTTACTGCTCGCTTGGGCACCAGTCATTGGTGACCTTCTCTGTTTGCTTGCAGGTTGGGTTAAACTACCTGTGATTAAGTCAACAGTGATGATTTTTATAGGAAAAGGATTGCGCTATCTGCTGATCGCAGCAATGGCGTTACATTGGTTGTAAGCAATGATTTGCTTAATGTATGGAGTCATAATTAATGAAAAAATGGATATTAGCTGCAGCAATTTCTGCAGCGTTAACGGCCTGTTCTGCGTCACAGTCACCAACCGCCTTACCGCAAGGGGTGACTTTATTGGAAACGGTGACAGTCGCCGACTCCGCAGTTGGAATTCCTTATAAAAAATACATGTTGGCTAATGGGTTAACTGTGGTGCTGCATCAAGACAGCTCAGATCCTTTAGTGCATGTTGATGTGACATACCATGTTGGCTCGGCAAGAGAACTTCCAGGACGTTCGGGTTTTGCGCACCTGTTTGAACACATGATGTTTCAGGGGTCAGAACATGTTGGGGATGAACAGCATTTCAAGACGGTAACCGAAGCTGGTGGCACACTCAATGGCACCACCAACACTGATCGCACTAACTATTTTGAGACCGTGCCGAGTAACCAGCTTGAAAAAATGCTCTGGTTAGAATCGGATCGTATGGGTTATTTTTTGCCAGCACTGACTGAAGAAAAATTTGAAGTGCAGCGTGAAACCGTTAAAAACGAACGTGCACAACGGATTGATAACCAACCCTACGGCCGCATGAACGAGCGCTTTAATCAGGCATTTTACCCTGCCGGACATCAATATTCATGGCCTGTTATCGGATGGCCTGCGGATTTAGACCGCGCAAATGTGGATGATGTGAAGCATTTCTTTCAGCGCTGGTATGGCCCTAATAATGCGACGCTAACTATCGGCGGCGACTTTGATGAAGTGCAAGCGTTGGCATGGATCAATAAGTATTTCGGCGAGATCCCTCGCGGCCCAGAAGTCACGGGTGAAACAAAGGAGTTAGTGACTTTAGATGCAACACGTTATATTTCGATGGAAGATCGGGTGCATTTACCTTTGCTGCGCATTGCATTTCCAACGGTTTACGCGAGTCATGAAGATGAGGCGGCTTTGGATCTACTCGCCAATATCATAGGTGGTGGGCCGACGTCGCTTGTCTATAAAAATCTAGTCAAAGATGGCTATGCCGTGCAAGCGGGGGTGAGTCACCCTTGTCAAGAGTTGGCCTGTCAGTTTTCTATTTATGCGTTAGCGAACCCTGCACGTGGTGGTCAGCTAAGCGATATTGAGCAGCGCGTTAAAGAGTCTATTGCGGAGTTTGAGGAACGTGGCGTCACCGATGCGGATCTACAGAAAGTAAAAGTTCAATTTGAAGCCAGTACTATTTTTGGTCTGCAGAGCGTCAAAGGAAAAGTGTCGACCTTGGCACTTAATCAAACTTTCTTTGGTGATCCAGACCGAATCGCGTTTGATTTAAAACGCTATGCAGGAGTGACGAAGGCTGATGTCATGCGTGTTTTTAATACCTATATTAAAGGCAAGCCAATGGTAGTGATGAGTGTTGTTCCAGAGGGGCAAAAGCAACTTATTGCTCATGCTGATAACTTTGTTGCGCCAGCCCCAAAGGTGGCTGATGAAGCTGTTTCAGGTGTCAATGCCATCGCTTTGGCAAGTTCCTCCTTTGATCGCAGTGTCATGCCCGTAGCGCAACAAGCACCAGTGATCACCGCACCAGTATTGTGGACGGGTAACTTGCAAAATGGCATACCTGTTATGGGGACGACCAGCGAAGAAACCCCGACCGTTGAACTCGTTATCTACCTTAATGGCGGTCATCGTCTCGTTGATATTAAACAGGCGGGCTTAGCCAACCTCACTGCATCGTTATTAAATGAGTCAAGCCAAAAGAGAACGACTGAGGAGCTGGCGCAAGCACTCGAGATGCTGGGTAGTTCGGTCAGCTTTGGTGCGAGTACTTATCAAAGCTACATCAAGGTCTCTACATTGACCTCTCATCTAGATGAGACATTGGCTATCGTCAATGAAAAGCTCTTTGAACCAGGCTTTAAGGCTGCAGACTTTGAGCGAATCAAGCAGCAACATCTGCAAAGTTTACAACATATGCAGTCTGATCCTAACTACATTGCAGACAGTACATTTGATGCACTGCTTTTTGGCGCAGACACGCCGTTAGGGGTCAGCAGCCAAGGCACTATGGCGAGTGTTGCTGCGTTAACGCTTGAGGATGTTAGGGCTTTCTATCAAGTGCAATATCGTGCAGGCAATGCGCAGATGGTCGTGGTTGGGGATTTAAATAAAGATAAATTGATGAACAAGCTTGCAGGTTTTGCGACGTGGCAGGGAGACAGCAGTAAGCTCCCTGCAATGAAGCCATTGCCAGCGCTGGCGGGTGGGCATGTATATCTGTTGGATAAGCCTGGGGCCGCGCAGTCGGTGATTAAAATCGGTAAACGCGCAATGCCTTATGATGCGACTGGTGATTACTTCAAATCTTACTTGATGAACTACCCGCTTGGTGGTGCGTTCAATAGCCGAATTAACCTCAACCTTCGTGAAGACAAAGGTTACACCTACGGCGCAAGAAGCTATTTTTCTGGTGGCAGTGAAGAGGGGCTATTTGAAGCGTCAGCGAGCGTGCGCACCGATGTGACCGCCGAAGCTATGGTAGAGTTTGCCAATGAGATTAATGGGTATCAATCATCAGGCATGACTGAGAAAGAGCTGATGTTTATGAGAAACTCTATCTCTCAGGGGCAGGCGCTCGATTACGAAACACCTTATCAAAAAGCGGGCTTTATGCGACGTATCCAACGTTTTGGGTTAGATGCAGACTTTACCCAAACTCAAGCACAGATCATTAATGCCATCTCAAAAGAGACATTGAACAAGTTAGCCAGTTCTGAGCTAAAACTTGATGAGATGATAGTGCTTATCGTGGGCGATAGAGCTAAGATTGAAAAAAATATTAAGGCCTTGGGCTATCCGGTTACCGTATTAGAGTTGTAATCGGTGAGACTTGACCCAATATAAGGATCGCGGTGAAACCATTTTAGGCTCACCGCTTTATTTTTATTTCCCTTGCCTATCATCTAGCTCAACGGCTATTTTGTGGTGATGTTGAAATCATTTACGCTTTTTTCAGGTCTGTCCTGCAAAGCATCATAATGACGTAATAAGAGACAAAGATATTGAAATCTTTCAACGAAGTGATTGGCCAACTCGATGACGAGCAGGGGCGAAGTGCATTAAAAGGTATGCAACGTGGTATCGAAAGAGAAGCGCTGCGTATTGAAGCATCGGGGCACTTGGCTACCGATAAACATCCTAAAAGCCTTGGCTCTGCATTGACCCATTCGCGGATAACGACCGATTACAGTGAGTCGTTACTCGAGTTTATTACGCCAGTGCATGAAAATATCGATACCTTGTTGACCGATCTCACTCAGACCCATGCATTCACGGTTCGCAATATTGGTGAGCAGCGGTTGTGGCCTGTTAGCATGCCTTGTTATGTCGGTGATGTGGCTGATATTCCTATTGCTGATTATGGCGAGTCCAATGTGGGGCAGCTTAAGCGTCTATATCGTAAAGGGTTAACCTATCGCTATGGTGCGCAGATGCAAATTATTTCTGGTGTACATTTTAATTTCTCAGTATCAGAGCAGTTGTGGGATCGTTTATATCAACAGAGTGATAAGTCATTAAGTCGTTGTGACTTTATTTCAGAGTCCTATTTTGGGCTTATCCGCAATTATCGCCGTTTAGTGTGGGTACTCCCTTATCTATTTGGTGCATCACCTGCCTTGTGTGGTTCTTTTATTAAGGATCAACAAACTGATCTGGCCTTCGAAAAGCTGGGCAAAGGCACACTATATCTACCCTATGCGACATCGTTGCGAATGAGTGATCTGGGTTATACAAATAAAGAACAGGAAAGATTGCACATCAGTTACAACTCACTCGGTGAATACCTTGAGGGGATAAAAGCGGCGATAGAGATGCCGTCGGCACATTTCGAAGCGATCGGCGTTAAAGTTGACGGCGAATATCGACAACTGAATGCTAACGTTTTACAAATCGAGAACGAGTTTTATTCACCTATTCGGGCCAAGCGTGTTGGAGTGAGCGGTGAAAAACCGTCTGAAGCTTTAGCCCGTGCAGGGGTTGAATATATTGAAGTCAGAGCATTAGATGTTAATCCATTTAGCCCTGTAGGTATCGATGCTGACCAAGTTCGTTTTCTTGATCTGTTTCTACTGCATTGCCTGCTTAACCCGTCGCCGAATACTAGTGAGGCTGATGAACAAGAGATTAGTCACAACCTGAATACGGTTATCATTGAAGGGCGTAAGCCTGGATTGATGTTACAGCAACACGGTGAACCCCAGTTAATGGCGACCTGGTTAAATAACTTATTTGCCGAGTTAAATAGCTTAGCGACTATGCTAGATGGTGATGAAAATGGCCAATATAAGCAGGCGATTGCTCAGTGGCAAGCTGCGGTAGACGATCCTGCAAAGACCTTCTCTGGACGTATTTTGAATCAATTGCTCGAGAGCCAAATTGACCATAGTTATTGGGTAAAAGATCTGGCACAGACTTATTACCAGCAGTTGATGGATTACCCTCTGAGCACGCAGCAAGAACAAGCATACCAGCAGGCTGCCGCATCATCGTTAGCGGCTCAGGCGCAATTGGAGTCAAATGAAAAGGTAAGTTTTGAAGACTATCTGGTTGATTACTTTGCGCCAAAGTTAGATTTAGTTGAGCAGGTTGGATGAGAATCGCGGCGTTAGTCATTTGGTGTTTAGCCCTTGTATCGGGCTGTTCATCAATACCAGATACGCAAAATCAGTGCGGAATGGTATCTGGCTATCTAGCGCCCAATATGGATGAGGGCTTCTATCGTGTCGTGGTGACTCATCTCGATGGTGTCCCTGTGATCTCAAGACCAAACTACGAACTTGCCCCTGGGCGATATCAGTTTACGGTTGCAGAGCTAATAGATTCGCCTCGTTTAAAGGTTAAACTGGCTGCGCGCGCACCTAAAACCTTAACGATAGATGTTAAGTCAAACCAGCGTTACCACATCGGTGCGCAATTCAATCAAGATAAGGTTTATCGTGGCTTGAGCAGTGATTATTGGCAACCGGTTGTTTGGTCGCAAGAGCAACATGAGTGCGAACTAATCCCATCTGAAGGTATTGATTAACTTAACTATTAACAACTGTGCAATTGATTATGATTGCTATCAATGTGACACTATCAGTTCGTTTATGGGCTTTATTCGGTATTATTGATGATTAAAACTTTCATGGCAGTCATTGCTGGAGTGCTGGCACTTTTACTGACAGGCTGCGCGACAGCTCCACCTCAAAACCCTGAGAATTTGTGTGCCATCTACCAAGAGAATCGCGATTGGTACAAGGCCGCAGTGAAGACTCGTGAAAAGTGGGGCGTGCCTGTGCACGTGCCGTTAGCCATGATGTATCAAGAAAGCTCGTTTAAACACAATGCGGCGCCGCCGATGGAATACTTTTTAGGCTTCATCCCAATAGGACGAGCCAGCGATGCCTATGGCTATGCGCAAGCAAAAACCATGACTTGGGATGATTATGTCAAAGAAACTGGCAACTCATGGTCGAGTCGCAGTGACTTTGATGATGCAATGGATTTTATGGGGTGGTTTATCTATAAAACCCATAAAATCAACGGGGTATCAAAGTGGGATGCCCGCAACCAGTATTTGAATTATCACGAAGGCTGGGGCGGCTATAAACGTAAGACCTACAATCAAAAAGCTTGGTTGATTAAAGTTGCCGATAAGGTCGATGCGCGCTCGAAACGCTACGCGGCGCAGTATCGCAGTTGCCAAGAAGATCTCGACTCATCATGGTTATGGCGTCTCTTCTTTGGTTAAGCCCATCATTAAAAACCTCGATAGTATCGAGGTTTTTTTTGGCTAATGTCTTTCTTGCTGGGTATGTTGCTGATGTATTTGCGCTAATTGGAAAGGTATTTGAGTATCTAGAGCGGCTAACTTGTAATAATATCAGTTGTATCACAGAGCAGCAGCGATTCAGGGCTAGCATCTGCCAACCAGCGGTATCGGTTTCGCAATTGAGTGGCGAAGCGCATCGAATTTAAGGTGATTAGCTCAAAATGCTCAGCAACAAAAGCAGAGTTGAGTGATCATTTAAATTGACTTAAATAATATTCTCGTTTGATATTGAAATATAGCTGTTCGCTATGACGAACAATGTGGGTTGGTATATTCTCTTGAATGGCTAGGTTTTGGCAAACTTAGGCCACTACTCACCGCTAACATCAATTTTTCACTGTTTTATAGGCGCAAAAATGACTATAATGCGCGCAAAATAATAGCTCTACCCTACAAATAAAGGATAAAAGATGACTAAGCCATTTGTTGCTGTATTAATGGGATCGGACTCTGACTTGCCTACTATGCAAGGCACCTTAGATATACTAAAGACCTTTGGTATTCAGTTCGAAGCTAAAGTGACCTCAGCGCATCGCACACCTGCAGCGACGCATGCTTATGTGACAGATGCTGAAGCGCGTGGTTGTAAAGTCTTTATCTGTGCAGCGGGACTTGCCGCTCACCTTGCTGGTGCGGTTGCTGGTATCACTACTCGTCCTGTTATTGGTGTTCCAGTGGATTGTGGTCCATTACAAGGTCACGATGCCTTACTCTCTACAGTAATGATGCCTGGCGGTGTACCTGTTGCAACAGTGGCTATTGGCAGCGCTGGTGCGAAAAACGCGGGTTACCTTGCGGCGCAAATGCTAGCTGTTGGCGATGATGCATTAGCTATTGCGGTTAAAGAAGAGCGTGCCAAGTCTGCCGAAGCCGTTCAAGCGAAAGATGCCAAGTTACAAGAAAAACTGGCGAACGCATAAGCGTTAACCCAATCTCAATGTGAAAGCCGCAAGTGACACCTTGCGGCTTTTTTGTGACCTAAATTTATACTGATTGTTATAACCCTTTTACGAGCCTACTCCGTTAGTATCTATATCTTTAAATACGATTCCCGATAGAAAATGTGGTAAGGAACCTAATGTTTGGTCAACTTACAGCACGGTTAACAGACGTGTTGCGCTGCGTTTTAGGGAGGTTGGAGTAAGACTATGCCTTATATCGAGCTTGCTAGCTTTATCGCATCCAGAGGGCGTTTAAGTGCTCTGTTAATGCTGTCCATTATGTCGGTTGCTGAGGTTAGTGCTTGTGGAACAGTAATTGAAATGAGTTCGCTGTCGCAAACTAGAGAGACCATCCCAGACCCCGTGCCAGTGATACCTAAAGTCGTAAAGCAGGAAAGACTTGAAGTGACGCCAGTGCCTGTTTGGCATAAAGGGATGCATAATTTGACTAAACCCATAGACAAACCTTGGCCGCCACAACCAGAGCCGAAACCACAAGTAATGGGCGAATTGAAAAACGACACTTGGTGAGTGGCAGCGATATTATATTTTGGATTTTACCTGTATAGGTCTTGTAAGCCATAGACAAATCCTGTCACGGGGTGCAGACTTTGCTCCATCATAGAGATGATGGCAAAGCAGGGAGCCTAGCGTGACTAAGGTATCTGAAATTGAAGTGGTTGATGATATTGACCAGACGTTAATGCATCAGTACGCGCAAGGCGATCACAGTGCATTTGAACAACTATATCTAAAACATAAAGGGCCACTTTATCGGTATTTTGTGCGTCAGATTGGCGATAAAACGTTGGCGGAAGATCTGTATCAAGAAACATGGGGGCGGGTGATTAAAGCTGCTACGAGTTATCAAAGCCAAGCTAAATTTACCACATGGCTCTATCGAATTGCCCATAATCTGTTAGTTGATCATGTTCGGGCGCTAAAGCCTGTAGACAACTTTAGTGAGCTGTTTACTGAGGAGCAAGATAGTGATGGTTTATTGCCTAGCGATAAGCATTCGCCTTATGCCGATGCGGAAGAGCAGCTTAAAGCCAGTTTGCTCAAGCGCTGCATTGTCTTGTTACCTCAAGTACAGAAAGAGGCTTTCTTACTTAATATAGAAATGGGCTTTACGGCTGCTGTCATTGCGGAGATCGCGGGAGTGGGCCTTGAAGCAACCAAGAGTCGCATTCGATACGCAAACCAAGCCCTAAGAGAGTGCGTAAGCGAGAAATGGCAGGAGCAGAATGATGAAAGATAACCTAAATACAGAATCTGTGGATAGCCAATTACACACTTGGTATCGATTGCAAGCGACAGAGCAACCGAGTGAACAGCTTGACGATAAAGTCATTGCTCAGGCAAAGGCCGCGATAGCAAATCATAATAAAGATAATGTGGTTAAGCCTCGGGCCGATTTTTGGCGGCAGTACCGCTGGCCTATCTCTTCAGCTGCATCAGTGATGCTGGTGGTCACATTACTGCTGGTTAATCCCGAGATACACGATGAGTTGCTCAGCGACGATGCGGCGATGCCACAAAGTGCGCCGCTGTTGATGCAACAAGATGAGCCCGCGATGATGCGCAGTGCTGGGCAGTCTGGGCAGTCTGGGCAGTCTGGGCAGTCTGAGCAGTCAGGCAATGCTGATTTGAGTGTCGATATGCCCGTTATTGTTGAGTCAACATCTGGTCCAAATGCTAAGCAGGCCTCAATGGCTAACGGTGTTGATGACCATCATAGGTCTGCAACCATCGAGATGATGAAAAGCGATGACCCAGTATTAGCTGAGAATAACTCCCAGAATAAAGCGATTATTTCCGATCTGCAGGCGGTTAATCACTTGTCGCAATTAGTGTCCTCTCAACAGTGGTCTGAGGCGATAATACTGTCGCAGAAGATGGCTGAAGAGCGCCCCCAGCTTAATCATGTGCAGCATCCTCAGCATTTACAATGGTCAAAGCTACTTAAGGCGATAGCCCAGCATAAGTAGCTGCAGTGAGTCAGTGACAAATAACTTGCTGTAACATCGGCCATGCGTTGTTAACCTAAAAAGCTTCTATCGCCTCTCTATGTGATGAACGCTTCACGTAGAGCGCGATAAAGTCATCGAGTGTAGCTGTACACATTTGCTAATACTTCTTTGGCGATAAATTACTGTGGATTTAATAAAAGTTTGCTACCTTGTTGCCCTCAGAAAAAGAATTCAATAACAAATAGATGAGCTGCACATGAAACTTCGCCATGCGTTTGCCTGCTGCATACTTGCACTGGGCACAGTTAATTCACCTTTCGCCTTATCTGCCCAACCTCTTGAAAATCAGGGATACTATCGCTCTCCAGCCCTAAGTGGAGACACCTTGGTGTTTACTGCTGAAGGAGATTTGTGGACCCAAGGGCTAAGCGATACTCATGCGCGTCGCTTGACCACATTACCCGCCGAAGAGCTTGGCGCGACTATCTCAAAAGATGGTCAATGGTTGGCATACGTCGCCAATTACGAAGGCGCGAGTGAAGTGTATGTAATGCCGATCAATGGTGGTGTTGCCAAACGGGTCAGTTTTGAAAATAGCCGCGTGCGCGTGCAGGGGTGGACGTCCGATGGGCAAGTGCTCTATGCCACCGACAATGCATTTGGTCCTGCTAACTATTGGGTGCTACGTAGTGTCGACCCAGTTAGTTTACGCACTCAAGATTTACCGCTGGCCGATGCTATTGAAGGCGTTATTGATGACGCGGGAGAGTATCTTTATTTTACCCGCTTTGGTTTACAAACCACTGGTGATAACGCAAAGGTTTATCGCGGTGGTGCTAAAGGTGAGTTATGGCGCTATAAAATAGCGAGCCAAACCGAAGCAACTCAACTATCGACTCAGCACCTAGGCTCAGTTCGACAGCCCATGTTGTGGCAGGGGCGCCTTTACTTTATTAGCGACGAAAGCGGTAGCGACAACATTTGGTCTATGACCCTTGATGGTCAAGCTTTGCGTCAGCATACGCAATTTAGTGATTGGCAGGTGCGTGGTGCGCGTTTAGATAATGGTCGTATCGTATTTCAGCAAGGCGCGGATATTAAGCTTTATGATATTGCTGCGGATACAACACAACTGCTCGACCTGCAACTGACCTCTGATTTTTCTCAGCGCCGTGAGCATTGGGTCAATCAGCCGATGAAATATGCAACATCTGCTAACTTATCACCTGCGGGTGACAAGGCGATTATTACCGCGCGCAGCCACGTCGCTATTGCGGGCACCGATGGTTCTCGACTCGTGGAGGTTAGCTTAGCGGGTGATTATCGGGTGAGAGACGCGATAATGAGTCCAGATGGTCAATGGATTTATGCGATCAGTGATGCCTCTGGTGAGCAGGAGATTTGGCGGTATGCTGCCAACGGCACTGACGAGGCTAAACAGCTAACCGATGACGGTAAAACGTTACGCATGGGCCTGCACCTTTCACCCGATGGACGGTATCTGGCTCATGATGATTACGACGGCAATGTGTGGCTGCTTGATCTGAACAAAGGTAAGAATCGCAAAATTATTATTAATGGTGAGGGTTTAGGGCCATATGCTGACGTGGTGTGGTCTAACGACAGCCGCTTTATCGCCTTAACTAAGAGTGAACAGGGCAAACTTCGTCCTCAAGTGGTGCTCTATTCAATAAAGGGTAATAAGGCTCAAGCATTAACCAGCGATAAATATGAGTCATTTTCGCCCGCATTTAGCGACGATGGCCAATGGCTATACTTCTTGTCTAACCGCGCGTTTACAGCGACACCTTCATCGCCTTGGGGTGATCGCAATATGGGTCCTGTGTTTGACAAACGCGGAGAAATTTTTGCGTTAGCACTGACTCCCGATGCTATTTTTCCCTTCGATAAACCTAATGAGTTAACAAGTGCGGTGACGCTAGATAAAGATGAGGACAGCACTAAACAGATCAAGGTGACTTGGAAAGGCCTTAGAGAGCGCTTATGGCAAGTGCCTGTTGGTGCTGGAAATTACCAATCACTTAAGGTGACGGATAAAGGACTGTATGTGTTGGACCGTTCGATAGCTCCTGCCAGTGCGCCTTCGCTCAAGTGGATCAAGTTTGATGCGCTTGCGCCTAAAGTTGAAACCTTTGCTGATGATATAGCCAGTTTTTCCTTATCTGCCGATAACAGTAAGTTGATGCTTCGTCGTCAAAGCGACGGTGGCAATAATCTACTTATTGTCGATGCAGGAGAGGTATTGCCTAAAGATGTTAGCTTAGCAAAAGTGCAGACGCAGCAATGGCAATTGGTCATATCTCCTCAGTTAGAGTGGCAACAGATTTTCGAAGATGCATGGTTAATGCATCGCGACTCATTCTTTGATAAGAACATGCGTGGCCTTGATTGGCAGGCGACACGGACCAAGTATCAACCCTTACTTGACCGATTGACGGACCGCCATGAACTCAATGATATTTTTAAGCAGATGATGGGGGAGCTCGACTCGTTACACTCCCAAGTTCGTGGTGGGGATCTGCCCGTTGATGCTGATATGCCTAAAGGGGCTAATTTAGGGGCAAGATTAGTGCAAACCGATAATGGTGTGCGTATTGCACATATTTATCAGGCCGATGCCGAGTTACCAAGCTATGCCTCTCCGTTAGCGCGGGTTAATGTGAATGCGCAGGTTGACGATATCATCAGCGCAGTCAATGGTAAGCCGGTTAGCAGTGTAGCGGATGTGGCTAAGTCTCTTCGTAATCAGAGTAACAAACAGGTTTTACTCACGCTAAAACGTGATAAGAAAATGGTTAAAACCGTTGTCTTACCAGTGAATAATAGAACCGACGCCAAGTTACGCTATTTAGACTGGGTTAATCATAATGTTAACAAGGTCACAGATGACAGCAAAGGTGATATTGGTTACCTGCACCTGTATGCCATGGGGTCGGGAGACATTGCCAGCTTTGCTCGAGAGTTTTATGCCAATATCGATAAAAAGGGCTTAATCATCGACGTGCGTCGTAACCGTGGTGGCAATATCGATAGTTGGATTATTGAGAAACTATTACGTCGAGCATGGATGTTCTGGCAGCCAACTCAGGGAACGCCTAGCAGCAATATGCAGCAAGCGTTTAGAGGCCACTTAGTGGTCTTGACTGACCAATTGACTTACTCAGATGGTGAAACCTTTTCTGCTGGGATAAAAGCCTTAGGAGTTGCCCCATTGATTGGTAAGCAAACCGCTGGGGCTGGTGTTTGGTTATCGGGGCGTAATTCGTTAACCGACAAAGGTATGGCTCGAGTGGCAGAATACCCTCAGTATGCAATGGACGGGCGTTGGATTGTTGAAGGGCGTGGGATTAGTCCTGATATAGAGGTCGACAATCTGCCTCTCGCAACGTTTAACGGCGTTGATGCTCAGTTAAATGCTGCTGTGGACTATCTGCAAGAGAAGTTGACTCAGCAGAGTGTAGAGCCTTTACAGGCGCTACCAATGGCGCCAAAAGGAATGGCACAAGATATTAAGTAATTCGCAATAAGCTTCACCCTTTTAGGGGGTTATTGGCCAAGCAGTTCCCAGGCCAATAACTCCCGTTTTTCACTTCGCTAAGCGCTATCATTTTTTCAACGTAATGATTCCTTTTTTAGTGAATCAATCACTAATCCCTCAGCGTATTGACCTTTGATTGTTAACTTTTTTACTATCGCCTATGCAATCTGTCGATCTGTTTCTACGCTTAATAAATGTTCTATTAATTGCATTGAGTGTTTGAGCATGCAGCGAGAATTCAAAGCTCTGTAGGCAAAAGGATGAATCAAGCTCATCATTATTTAATATTGTTAACATTCACTGCAGCAAAGCGAGATTTTAGGCTAGCACTCAGTGGGCTCGTTGCTACTTTTTCGTCCCACTGATATAGGTGCGAGTAGCACTGACATCATTTTCGTTTCAAAGGAATATGGAGAGAAAGTATGTTTAAACCATGGGTAAAAAGTGTGGCGCCTATAGTCTTTGGACTGATTACAATGACATTGAGTCCAATTACCGCAGCAACGGAAGAGGGTTTTAAGCTGGCGGTAGGGGGATTTTACTCTACATCAGATTCAGGGATGGAGGTAACAAACCCGTCGAATGGTGAGGAATTTACCTTAGATTTCGAAACTGATTTACAGCTCGTTGAAAATGAGTTTTTACCTTTTTTGGAGATGTCGTACTGGTTTAATGAAAACCATGGCCTCTATTTCGATTGGAAGCGACTTCATCGTAATGCCAACAATACAAAAATAACAGTGCCGTATGAGTTTGAGGACGTTGATACTGGAGAAACTTATCAGGTAAAGGCTGGGGCGGATTTGACGACGATTTTTAATGTCGATATTGCGCGTATTGGTTATGGGTATGACTTTTACAGTGATGATAATTTTGATCTTATCGCCACCATCGGCTTGCATGTGATGTGGATGAAACTCTCATTTGAAGGGGAGTTCGGTGCGTGTCTTGATGATGAGTGTAGGGTCGTTGAAGTGGACCCTGATAATGTGGTTCTCACAGAGGTTACTGCACCACTGCCTGATATTGGGTTGTTGGCCAGCTATAAATTTGCACCCAATTGGCGTGTGTCAGGACACATTCAATACTTTTATATCAAAGTGGACGAGGTCAAAGGTCAGCTGGTTGATTTTAGTGGTGGGGTTAGCTACGAGATGACAGACAGTTTTGCTGTCGATTTATCATATAAATATTATGATATCGATGTCGAAGTGCAGAGGGACTATTCATCACTTGATATCTACTACGGCTTTAAAGGACCAATGCTGACACTGGCTTATCATTTTTAATTGCCGCGTAAGAGGGAGTCTAGCCTGTTATCTATTAGGCTAGGCTCTAAGCTGTTATTCAGGCTTCAATTGTGACTTTTACTTCACTACTCAGAGAGTTGGCGATAAAGCAGTTGTTATGGGCGAGATGATGAAGTTTTTGTAGCCCCAACAGATCAAGTTCTGATTCATCACTAAATTCTATTTTTGGTCGCAAAATGATGTGATTGATAGCCAGCCTATTACCACTGTTTTTCCCCAGCGTTGCCGTCGCCTGATCCGTATAACCAGTTATAGTCAAACGCTTTTTATCTGCGATAGTTAATACACTCATCATGTGGCAAGCGCTAATCGCCGCAAGTAAACTCTCTTCTGGATTCACTTTTGTCGCACAGCCTTGATAGGTGCTCGCGGCAGATCCATTAATCATCTGCCCACTGCCGAAGCTAATGGTGTGGTCGCGTGGGCTTTGTTGGCCTGCATGAGGTTGCCAGTTAAGTGTCAAATTAAAGGTCATAGGCAGTATTTCGAGGTGAACAGCATTGTGCAAATATAACAGACCTTTTTATAACTAGGCTATAAATAGGGCTGATTACTCATACCATTGACTTGCCTGTTGACTCGTCGCAGCATAAGTTTGCATCGCTGTGACATTTTGTTGCTGCGCGTTAGCGTTTATAACGGCAATGCGGGCTGTATCATTATTTGAGAGGTAATAGGCGCTTGCTGGCGATAGGCCATCGCCTTTGCCTGTAGCGACTCCAACCATATCGCTGTAAATTTGATACTCTAGCTGTGCCTTCTTGTAGGTGACATAGTTATCTAACCTATCGCTATTATTTGGCAATGTGGGCAGGTTTTGAGGGGGTTTTAGTTGCTCTTGTTCACTCAGGATTTTGCCCATTTGTGAAATTGTCACAGTATCTTCAGTTAAGTGGGCCGCTTGCTGTAAAGTCTTGTCGTGATCGAGTGTGTGTGAAGGGGGATTTTCACTTGCTAAATGCCTAAGCCCTTGCTGGGCAGCAAGCTGCTGATTAAAAGGTGTTCCATTGGCTATCTGCATGGTTAAAGCCCCCACTTAAATTGACGTTAGGAGTACTTTAGCCAATGCCTGCTGAATGACTGCTGAACTAGTGCTGAGATTTTGAGCTAAAAAAGCAGTTGCTGTCCGGCACTGCAAATCGCACAAATTAGCATTGTAAAGGGTAATGCTTTTGGACGGTAGCTTAAGGTCAGTATTACCAGTAGTGCTGAAACAGTGAGAATGCCCATCAAAATAAGGGTGCCATAAATCCCCCCGTATTGCATTAACGCTGCCGCATAACTGCCAATAAGCACCAGCCCTCCAGTCAATTTAAACAAGTGCTGCTGAGTTTCTGTTTGTGTCCGTTTTAACGCGTCACGAAAGTGAGTGAACATCGACAGGGCAAATAGGCCTAACCCAATATAACTGACGCTCATAATGCTGACTATCACTAGCTGTTTCCTTTCGAGGTTGCTCGTTGCCGAGGTTATAGCGCGGATTGCTGGTGGCTGGAACTGAGTTTTCTCGCCACCATAAACATAATGATCGCACTCAAGACACAGAGCAGATCAAAGCCCACTAGACTCCATTGTTGTGTTTGCATGTTTTGCCATAGATTGCTGGGCGATGTCAGTGCATTTAATAGTGGAATTCCGGCAAATAGTGCTGCGCAGGCCCAGGCAAGCTGTTGCCAGCGAATCTTACTCTGTTTGAGACTTACCCCATCTATGAGTGCCACCGTCGCAATTAACCCTAAGGTGATGAAAAAGCTGTGTACCTCCCATTGGCTACGATTTTCAATCGCGCTAGGAATAAGGCGATTCGCATAGAAAAAGACAGCTGTAGCTAAAGGTAAACCGGCTATCAGAGTGAGGTTTAACCCATTAACAAGTCGCAAACCAATGCAGGGCTTAGCACCTAAGGCGAGTTGCCTCTGTTGTTTTTGAGTGATTTTGACCGCCCACAGTAAGGTGCCGGTAGCGATCATGGCGCAGCCTAAGAGCCCACTGAGAAAAAACAATCCACGTAGTAAACCATTTGAGAACCTTGCAGTATGCAGAGCCATCATTGTGTCGTAGGTGCTTCGACTCGTAGAGTGCTCGTCGGGAGTAGCGTAAAGTAGTTCACCACTCACGCCGCTAAATATAGCGGCGACTTTTTGCTCACTAACTGATTGCGCACTGTTTTGATAAAAGCTAATACGGCTATTCGTATCCATTGGGTAGCTTATGACGACTTGTTTTATCGGCAGGTCTCCCCACAATGCCCTAACTTGTGGCAGTAGGGTATTTATGGCTATAAGGTTGGCAGGTTCGCCGCTTGGCTGTATTTGTACTCGCGTTGGATTGAGTGCTTGCCTAAATGCTTTCGTATCACCATCATAGTTGGTTAATACCCCCCACGGCATATACATAAACATTAGGGCAATTAAACCTGTATAGGTGATCATTAAATGGTAAGGCAGCGCGATCACCGAACTGATATTGTGGGCATCTAACCATGTGCGACTCGCCTTACCTCGTCGAAAGCTGAAGAAGTCTTTGAATATTCGCTTGTGAATAACGATGCCACTAATTAATGCGATAAGCATAAACATCGTGGCAAACCCCACGATCCAGCGGGCTAGTCCAACAGGAATGTAGTGAAGGTCAAAGTGCAATCGGTAAAAAAAGTTTCCGCCTTTTGAGTCGCGTACATTTGTCACGACTTGTTGTCCGTCTTCAGACGGCTGGTGTTGGTTAAATTGTCCGCGGCGTTGACCTGGTTCAGGAAAGTCTTGCCAATTAAAGCTGAGGTAAGGTTTTCTTGTGCTAGGCAGTTCTATGTACCAGCTTCTTGCATCGGGCGCTTGTTCATTTAAGTAGTTCTGCCCTTGTGTTAGTTGCTGCTCTACTTTTTGTGCTGAGTAACTTTGCAGTATGCCACTGTGGAGCTCAGGCTTGCTCCAGAGAGTTATTTCATGGCGAAAGTAGCTTAGTGTCCCCGCGAAAAAAATCACTAAAAGTAGCCAGCAAACAAGCAGACCGGCCCAGGTGTGTAGCCAACTCATGGATCGAAAGAAAGTCTCTTTCATCGGTTAGCTCCCCATTACAGTAAGCAAATAGAGGGCTGTAGAGAGCATTAAGGGTTCTACGATTACCTGCCGTAAACTTCTGACACTAAAAACTCGAATGACTACAGTGCCAAATACTGCAAAAGAGAGCATGGTGGCGACGAGAATTGCGTCAACTTGCTCTAGGGGGAGCGTTTGGCTTAGCAGCACACAGCTAAGTGACGCAACACCATATCCTCCTAGTACGCTCATCAGTAGGCGAATGGTAATGGCGGCGGGTTTACTCGATAGAGACGATTTAAATAGTGGTTTACTGATCACAAGTTGTTCTAATTGTCAGGCGTTAATTCGCGAGTGGCTGAGTAAAGTGATTATAAATTAATTGATATTGGTTCTCATTCCTATTTACATGTAAAGAGTTACAGACGTTATGAAAGAATGAATTTCAGTGGTTGGCTTATTAGCAATGATTAATTTTTGTTTAGTTTGAGTGTTTTATGGGCTAGACAACCCATTTATCGCTATTATCTGGGTAAACGCCCTTGCTTTTACTGGGGTTCAAGGGTACATATTAATAGACAATGAATGGATATTTACTTGGTTATGGCGCATGCTTAAAAGGCGTCAAATGAAAAAAACGCTACAGGCCCTTGTTTTTTCTTCTACCTACCCCCAAGTTTATTATTGAAGTAATTCTTAAAAGGAAAACCTATGAAAATAAATCTTTCTGGTCATCACGTTGATATTACCGATTCAATTAAAGAGCATGTGAATCAAAAGTTTTCCAAAATCGCGACGCATTTTCCAACACTTATCTCGCTCGATGCTATTATTTCAAAAGAACATGGAGAGTACCAAGTAGAGCTGAGAACCAATTACGAAGGTAGTCGAATCTCTGCATCAGGCACTGATGCTGTAATGTATCCGGCTATTGCGACTGCAGCCAAGAAGCTTGATGCAGCGCTTAAACATAGAAAAGGTCACTTAAAAGCTGATTTACACGAAAAGCCTGTGAGTACAACACCTGAAATTGCACATGAAATCATCCAAGAGATGAAGCTTGTTTAAGTTTCATTGATTGAAAAAACCACCTATTTAGGTGGTTTTTTTATGGCTAATTCACGCGAAATCATCGCTATCTGCAGTGTTCCATCACCCGTTTCATAGATGATAGATAGCGTCTTTCCCTTAGGTTTTCATGACTGTTTTATCTAACAGATGGGCTTGATGGCGATTGTAAGCTAGGGTTGAGTGTTACTTCACTATGTTCATTTGGGTAGAAGGGCAGTCAACAAAGATAAAATTATCTTCCTGTGACGGCTGAGATAGATCAGCGTTATGTGGCAGTAATCGCAGTGAAATCAGGCTGACATCGTAGTGACCTTCACTAAGGTTATATACCTGAGATAGATCTAGCTGGATGACATGACGACTGTGCGCTGGCAATGTGAGGTAATCGTCTGCATTTATCGCCGCGCGTTTAGCTAAGGCACCTTGGTAGGTGATTTTCTGATTAGTTTGTTGGTGGCGTATGGTTATAAACTCACTGAACCAAGCATCAAACGGTGTCTGCCAAGTAAGTAGAGACCAGATTTGCTCAGTTTGATTGTCGAGCGTGAAGGTCAAATGACCTAAACTGTTGGCCGCAAGTTGGCAGGTAGGTCGTTGCATCGTCGCTAATGTGTCCTTTACAGGTAAAAGCATCATTATTAAAAAGAGTAGCGTGGTTCTCAATAGGGTTAACATCAATGGGTGATTAACCTTTTAAGGTGTTAAAAAAAGGGGCGGAATCATCCGCCCAAAAGACAAGGAGTGTTACAAGTTTAGTTTAGATTAGGCGTGTTTTCGGCAAAATATTCATGGCTGTCAGCGTTTTGAATCGCTTGAGCTGGATCTGTGTCTGCCAAGGATTGTGCACCGCTCTGGCCATAGACCACATCATCAGTGCCTGCGACGACATTGAAATGGCTGGTTTCATGAATAATTGTGCCGCCTTTTGAGTCAGTACCAGTTATTGGCGCTGACCAGAAAGCACTACACATATAGATTTTGTATGGTTGGGTTGGGTAGACGTAAGCAAAGTATTGCTTCTTACAGCTACAATCGAACGTTAGAGGTTCATCATTTAATGCACTTTCAATCTTGCTGAAATTAGTGCTAACGGTATTCCAGCGAGAGGAGTTGTAGTCACCAAACCAGGTACTGTAACGAACAGAGCTACTGCTCGCCGTTGCTAGGTGTTGATTCGCATCTGCCGCCATGTTTTTTGCCGCTGCTAGGCCTGCTAAAATATCACTTTGCTGTGAGTTGCTGCAGCGTCCTGTAAAGCTAATGCCATCAGGTGTTGTGCCGCCTCCATCGCCAGTGCCAGGTTTTCCTTTGTTGTTTCCACCTTTAAATTCACGACCTTCTAAATAGAAGCTGGCGCTATCAGAGTGGATACCTTCTATGCCTAAGCGCGCAAGTTTCTTTGCTTGACCTGGGTTAGGGGAAAAAAGCTGTAGTGAACTGACGTTATAGCTGATCTCGTAGTTTGCCGTTGCAGACATATCATAAAGTGATGACAGCTCAACGTCATATGACACACTTTCGCCGGCTTTTAGCTTAATGTAATCTTTATGAGTAGGTGCTTGACGTTTGTAATGTGCACCAAGATACTTACGTTGTTCGCCATCAGCAGAGACCTTAAATAGCGACTCTTCAACGCCCTCTGCAGCGGTATACCATTTCAGCACCTTTACGGGCACATGTTCTTCGTTGGTTAACGTTACCGTCACCATCACATCTTGTGCGTCGTTGTAACTGTTTTGGCTCATCTGAAGCTTAGCCGCAATGCCATCAGCTAATGCACCGTAACTCATTAAGCTGCTTGCTAACGCGACAACTGATAGGTTTAATATTTTGCTCATCAATTTATCCTTTTGATAATTGTTTTTATTTTGTTTTTTAATTGTTACTCAAATGTTGCGCCATGAGTGTAAGCGGAATGATTAACCTTAGGCAAGTAGAAATTGGTGTTAAATATTATCGTTGCCAGCTTGTTTGGTTTAATAAGCTTTTAAGGGGCATAACTATAGCGCATGAACAATATATTGTAGCGATGGCGTGATTGATGGGAGGTGCAAGGGCGCCGAGGACAAGTCGGCTCAGTGCTTGGGTTTACACTGAGCCTATTAATTTACCCATGAATATAAAGTGCTAGCCGCTTAATTCTGGCTTGCATGGACTCATTGATAAATATCTATTTATTCACCTATGCGTGTTGAATAGGTAGTCAGAAAATACACTGAGTCGATCACGCTCTTATATTTATGGGAATTACTTAGCTAGCCAATCAGTAATGGCGTGGTTAAATTTATCAGGGGCTTCCGTCATCACCCAGTGACGCGTATCAAAGGCAATGACTTGATTACCTTCTATAGCAGCCATTTTCCTTTCCCATGGCTGAGAGTGGAACATTCCAGGCTTGTTTTTACCGTATAAAAATAGCAATGGGCACTGAATATCTAACGGTAAATGCCCTAAAGGCTTACCTGTTAATGTTCGGCTCCACTTCCAATAATAAGAGTAAGTCATTGATGCACTTATAAGCTTTTGATCGCCAGGCGCATGCAGCCATTTGGCCATTTTCCGAGTCATGGCATCACCTAAACCACCACCAATTTTCCAAGCGGTTGCTAGCCACATCTGGTAGGTGAACATAAATGCTTTTACTTTGGCGCTGAGTTTATGGTCAGGTGATCCGGCGTCACCTATGTCTACGCCAATGATCTTCTCGACTTTGTCCTGATGACGCATATAAAACTGGTAGCCAAAAAAGCACCCCCAATCATGAAGCATGAGCACGACTTTGTTATTGGGGCTGACTGCGGTGACGACTTCGTTAATAAGCGCAACAATTTGCTCTAATGTGTATAGGGTGCGTGATTGGCCGTCTTCATATCCAGGTAGGCTAAATCTCACGCAGCGGTAATTAGATTGTAGAATTTCTACTTGAGGGTCCCATAGTCGATAGGTATCAGGCCAACCGTGAAGCATGACGATGGTTTGTTCGCCCTGACCTTGGACATGAACTTGGGTACCGTTTACATCAATAATCTCAACCATAGTGACTCCAGCTATCTCGTGAAAGGTTTAGAGTATATACTCTATTTTTACGATAAGACCAATCGGTTGAACTGTCTAGCAAATGTTACTGCGTGAGATCAAAGTTTTAATTTTTTGTTGTTTAATGGTTGAGCTAGTGTGGAGGCCGCTAACGTGGTTTATAGCTTCCAACTGAATAGCAAGCTACCATAACCATGCCAAGCGCTATTGTCGTCGGTATACTCTTTGCTGTAACCATTAAAGGTCCATGATACTGACCAAGCCGGGTTACCCCATATTGCACCAACACTAACGCCGGCTTGCTGATGCGCTATATCAATCTCCGAGGTATAGGGGAGGTTGCCTGAGATAGTTAGGTCATTAAAACGATAGCCGATGAAAACTCGACTAAAGAGCATGAATTGACTCATCGATCCCGCGGTATTGAGTAAGCCTGCATCACTATAGTGATTGCTAAGGTTTCCAAAAGAGCTGGCTAAGTCGAAGCCCCAGCGCAAAGAGAGTCCTGCTTGCATTTCGCTGCGTAAATTACCAATTTCATTGTGACTAAAACCACTTAATTCCCACTCACTAGTAGCAAAACTCTTGTTGCGATATAGCAGTGATTCAATCTCATACGCGTATTGGGCGATGAATTGTCTCTCTATTTGATATTGCCAACCTTTTGGTGGCGATGAGCCAGTCACCTTATGTACCCAATTTTGCAGTGCTTCATTGCCAGACTCAGGGCCAATGAAACCTAATGAAATCCAGTTTTTTTGCGCAAGATCAGAAGTGTATAGCGCGCCGTGAAACTCGGCCATTAAGGTACCCGCATAAGGTCTGTCAAAGGGTTGTGGGGTACTATGCTCGATTTCGTTAGGTGTCCACATGCGTTGGCTTAAACCTATTGCCCATGTGTGTTCGTACTGTGCTTGTGGCAAGAGAAGTTGTTTTTGCCATTCAAACCAGGTGGGAGACTTTATATCAACGGACAATAAACTATGTTTGTAGCCAAGGTTTATACCATTGGTAAAATCGCCATCGTCACCGAAAATAATATCATTGTCTAATTGCAGGTACCATTGGCCGACATCATTTGCAGAAGCGTTGCAAGCGCTAGCGATTAACAAAAAGGGTAGGCACCAAGATCTTGGTAGTCGGCTTGTTAACATGGGCAACTCCAATGACTTGAGAGGCGTCTGTCCAGCATAGTTGTTGTAGTCGTTTATACAAGCACTTCAATGTGACGTTTTGTAAAGTATCACAATGATTTACTGATCTAAATCAACCCTTAAAACGTATGCCTACCATGAATAAAGTTAATCCGAAAAAATTATTGCACAGTAAGTGGACTAAAGTCATGCCCACTAACCGTGAGAAGCACTTTATGCTTGTCGAGGTTGAGGTGGATGAGGACCAAAATGTGCTGAACTGTACGATTGAAGCTGTAATGACTGGCAATCAGTACCCTATTGAATGGCGCTCGCTCAAAGACAGTGAAGTCTGGCGAATGGGGTGGCAGTGATGTTATCGATTTTGTCGATAGTCTTAATCTAATCACTTTAACTTAATTGTGCGCAATTTAATTGCTCGCTTTGGATTTGTCTGGTATAACTGTGATCTATTGAGTTGTGCGCAACTTTAATAGGCTAAGTTGAACAAATTTTAAGGATATTGATATGAACACTCTATATGAAACAACTGCTACCGCGAGTGCAGGACGCAATGGTCAGGTAGCCACAGATGATGGCAAATTATCTGTGATGCTCAGTTACCCAAAAGAGATGGGTGGAAGTGGTGAAGCGACAAACCCTGAGCAATTGTTTGCCGCTGGGTATAGCGCTTGTTTTTCAAATGCAATATTGCACGTTGCCAGAGAGGCAAAAGTTGCTTTAACAGCTGCGCCAGTAACAGCTAAGGTCGGGATTGGTGCACGTAAAGAGGGTGGTTTTGCGTTAACCGTAGCCTTGAGTGTCGAGCTAGCGCTGCCACAAGAGCAGGCGGTTGACTTAGTGAATGGCGCGCATCAAGTGTGTCCCTACTCAAACGCTGTACGAAACAACATAGATGTTGCGTTAACGGTAAATAACCAAGCATTGTAAACGGTCGTTAAAAGCTAGAGGGCAGGGTTAATGGAGAATCTCGTTGAATAATAAAATAGCACCAATATTCGTCACCATCGGCAGGGTGTTACTTGCACTCTATTTCTTATTGCCAGGGGTGATGAAGTTTATTAGCTGGGACATGCATGTGGCGCTGATGCAAAAGCACAGCATGGTGATGATACCTGTGTTATTAACCGCAGCGGGCGTGTTTCAGATCGCCGCTGCATTTGCGTTGATCTTAAATCGCTACACAGGACTGGTGTCACTACTGTTGGCGGGGTTGGTGCTAGTGATTAACTTTAGTTTGCATGATTTTTGGAATTTCAGCGGGGTAGAAGGTGCCCATGAAATGCAAAATTTTGTCAAAAATCTAGGTATTCTAGCTGGGTTACTCGTGTTAGCTGGACATAGCGGCAGTCAGTCGGATATCGAGCAGCGTTAGATTGATCAAAAGCGATATTGTTTCACGCTATTAAGCCCCTTTAGCAAATGCTATAAGGGGCTTTTATCATTTATGTTTGCTTAGCTCTGTCAGCAACATTTGACGCCCGTCACTTTCAACGTGAGTGAGAAACGCTTGCGCGATGGCAGAGGGGCGTTTAGTTTTGAGCCATAAAAAATACCAGTTTGAATTGATGGCCAACTCTTCGACCTTTAGTTGTGCTAACCCCATATTGCCGCCAAAAGCTAAGGTGTGTGCTGACAAGATGCTCACTCCCAAACCTGACATCACCGAGTGTTTAATAGCTTCGTTACTCTCGATGGTCATTTTCACATTTAACTTAACACCCTGCTTGCTCATGAACTTCTCTATGGCTAATCGGGTTCCTGAGCCATTTTCTCGCATCAGAAAAGGTTCATTACATAGCTCCGCCAATGACACGTCACGCTGTTTTACCAGAGGGTGGTTTTCGTGCGCGATAGCAACCAGTGGATTGTTGAAAAACTCAATGCTGTCGGTGTTGAGATCTCCTGGTGGGTGGCTAAACACGTAGAAATCATCAATACCTTGTTTTAGCCGGTCAATAATTTGCTGACGGTTACCCACATTGAGTTGAACTGCAACGTTAGGATAGCGTTCGCAAAAGGGCCCCAGCAGGTGGGGAATAAAGTACTTGGAGGTCGTTACCACTGCTAACCTTAGCGTACCAGATTTCAGTTCGCCCATATCAGACAGTGCCATTTCAAGCCTTGAGAAGCTGTCTAACACCTCTGTTGCGGTTTTGACTACTTCCAAGCCTGCTTCGGTGAACACCACCTTTCTGCCAACAATATTATATAAGGGTAAGCCAACCACATCGGTGAGCTTCTTTAATTGCATTGAAATGGTGGGCTGTGTCAGGTGGAGCGCCTCTGCTGCGCCACCGACGCTACCGCTATCATAGACGGCGAGTAGGATCTCCATCTGCCGAAGTGTGCCCAAATGAGCCTGTAACCTTAATGACATTGAATCTTCTCTCGTTACATATATAGATTTTTATCTATATATAACCATGAAAATATCTATTTTTATATATTAATCTTTTTTGGCAGAATCGCTTCATGGTTTTACGGTTGGCTTCCCACCCTATATAGCGAGGTCTTTATGAAACGATTTATGCACATTGCGCTGCAAGATAAGCAGTCTCTATTTAGTCTGTTCACTGGCCTTGTGGTCACCCTTATTGGGGCAAGTGCTATGTCTCAAGGGCATAATGGTGCAGGCTTGATGATGGTTGGTGCGAGCATTCTTTCCTTGGCTGGTTTTTCACTCGCGGCGAGCTTACACAGAACAAAGCATGCGGTGTCGCCAACGGGCTCAATGACTAAGTTGCTAAAGCCTAAGGAAGCATAAGATGCAGATGGATATCACTATCGCATTTTTCATATTGGGCGCCTTAGCCACCTTGGTAAAGGCTAACATTCAATTTCCCAAAGCCCTGTATCAGGGGCTTACCCTGTTTTTGCTAATCGCCATAGGACTCAAAGGTGGCGTTGCTTTGGCGGAGCATGGTTCAGCCAAGTTGTTGCCTCAGTCGGGGCTGGTGATCTTACTGGGGCTAGTGATACCACTCATTGCCTTTCCTATTCTGCGCTTTATCGGTCAGCTCAATCGTGAAGACTCTGCCTCGATTGCAGCCCATTATGGTTCGGTGAGTATTGGTACTTATGCGGTTGCTGTTGCATTTTTAGAAACACAAAATATCGCCTATGAAGCCTATTTTCCGCTGTTTGTCGTGCTACTCGAAGTGCCTGCAATTGCGGTCGGTATTGCTCTAGCAAAAAAGACTGGCGATAAAGTGAAGTGGCGCGTGTTACTGCACGAGGTCTTTTGCAACCAGAGTATGTTGCTGCTTGTTGGAGCGCTATTAATTGGTTATTGGGGGGCCGACCAAATTGGTTCAATAAAGCCACTCTTCTTTGACCTGTTCCGCGGTGTGTTAGCCCTCTTCTTATTGGAGATGGGGATGGTCGCAGCGAGCCGCATTAAAGATTTGAAGCAGATGGGTAATTTTATGCTGGCGTTCGGTGTGGCCATGCCACTTATTGGTGGTCTTTTAGGTTGCATGTTGGGCATACAGATGGGGCTTTCTAGTGGTGGCGCGACCTTGCTGGCAGTGCTGGGAGGAAGTGCGTCATATATCGCGGTTCCTGCTGCAATGCGAGTGGCTATCCCTAACGCAAATCACAGTTTATCTATTACATACTCCTTAGCAATTACATTCCCGTTCAATGTGTTAGTAGGAATACCTACCTATGCGTTGTTCACTCATTGGTTAACAAATTAAGAGGCAAATATGAATCAAGCTAAAGTCGCCATCATCATGGGTTCGCAAAGTGATTGGCCAACCATAAAAAATGCTACCACAGTGTTAGATGCGCTAGAGATTGCCTATACCGCGCAGGTTGTGTCGGCTCATCGCACTCCTGAGCGTTTAGTTGAGTTTAGCCATGGCGCCGCCGCAGACGGTGTTGAGGTGATTATTGCCGGTGCGGGGGGGGCTGCACATTTACCAGGAATGACAGCCGCCATGACACATTTGCCTGTGATTGCAGTGCCGGTGCAGAGTAAGGCGTTAAAGGGAATGGACAGTCTACTTTCTATTGTGCAGATGCCAAAAGGCGTCGCGGTGGCCACTCAAGCTATCGGTGAAGCAGGGGCGTTTAATGCAGGCTTGATGGCGGCACAAATTTTGGCATTAAAAGATAAAGAGTTGACCCAGCGTCTATGTGACTGGCGCGCGAGCCAAACTGCCAGTGTTCCCTTGGAGGTTGAGTAATGCGTATTGGCATCATTGGTTGCGGTCAGCTAGCCAGAATGATAGCCCTTGCAGGATTACCGCTAGGGATAAAATTTAGCTTTGTTGCCGATAGCGGTGTTGATACCGATCTCAGTTGTGTTGAAGGTTTGGGCATCATAGCGCCCTGGCAGCCAGGGCAAAGTATAGAAACTCTTTATCAAGCCCTTGGGAAACCCGATGTGATCACGGTAGAAAAAGAGCAGGTTGATTTGCATCTCGTGCAGCAACTTGAAACCTATTGCACGGTTCGCCCCAGCGCCGCTAGCATTACCCAGTGTAAAAGTCGTATCAAAGAGAAGCAATTGTTGGCCAAGCTAGACATTCCTTGTGCGCCTTTTACCTATCAAGTTGACCTGGCTCAAAGCGCCGCAACCCTTGGTTTGCCTATGGTGATAAAGTCTTTGGATGAGGGGTATGATGGTAAAAATCAGTGGGTCGTCCATGACAATGATAGCCTCAATACGCTTGCAGCCTCAGAAAATTTTGGCGATCATTTGATAGAACAGTGGATACCCTTCGATAAAGAGGTGTCACTTATTGGTACGCGTGGTCATGACGGTGACATTCATTTTTATCCCTTGACCGAAAATGTGCATCGCAAAGGCATTTTGATCCGCTCAACCGCGCCGGCTAAGCATATTAGCCCAAAGATGGAAGCCGCAGCGCAGGACTATATGCGCCGACTACTCGAAGCTGAGGATTATGTTGGCGTGTTGGCGATGGAACTATTTGTAGTAGGCGACCAATTGCTGGTCAATGAACTCGCCCCTCGTGTTCATAACAGTGGACACTGGACCCAAATGGGGGCTACAACATGTCAGTTTGAAAATCATATTCGCGCAGTTGCAGGCTTGCCACTTGGGGCAACCACGTTAACTAGCAAAACCGGTATGTTAAACCTACTTGGTGTTGCTGTGCCGCCGATGAAAGCGCTAAGTTCGAGTTCAAGTTTGCATTGGTATAACAAGGAGTCTAAGCCTAATCGTAAGTTAGGACATATCAATTTTACTGCTGCCGATTATGTCTCGCTCGACCAGCAGATGGATCTTGCTGAAACCCATTTATATTGATTGGTTGCTAAACACCCATCTCTTTTAGCCAGTATGGTGCGCGGCATGACTGCACCATACTGGCTATCTTATTTATGACTGAAGCCTTAAGTCCATCTGCTGTTCCAGCCGCTTATGCCTATACCCGCAATGACTATCATCGCTAGGTCATCGTACAACGCATGGGGACGATTCAAAGTTAAGAGCCCTAGTGAATTCAGGTAAATCACAGATACAAAAAAGCCGCTAAACCCGTCTGGTAGGGGTTTAGCGGCCTTTGAAGGTTATTGCTAACCTTGTGTTGGTGGAGGCGGCGGGGCTCTTGTTTGTGATTTATCTATTTGATTTAATTGCGCTTACTGTTTAGCTGTTTGTCTAGGTGTTACTTTTGGTGTTACGCCTGAGGTGAGTCACTTTTAAATAATTTAAAAATATTTTATGTCGCTTAAGTGATACCGCTGAAAACGAAGAGAGCATTTATGCTTATTTAGGTTTGTTCCAGATACCACGCTCGCGGAGTTACACCGAATTGACGTTGAAATGCTCGAGAAAATGCAACGCTTCCGCTATACCCTACCTCTAAACTTACCGATTTGATTGGTTCTCCCTTCAGCAATAACTTCTTAGCTAACAGTAACCGAGACTCAGTTACGTAACTGAGTGGTGGTTGCCCAATGATTTGATTAAATAATGCTGCAAACCTTGCGCGTGACATGCCGACTTGGTTCGCTAACTCATCAATGGTCCATGGGTAATCTATCTGTTTGTGGATTATTTCGATGGCTTTGGAGAGTTTGGGATCTGATAAAGCGGATAAAACACCTTCTTGGCATATTCTGTTTTCAACTAAATGACGGAGTACCAATAGCAACAGCAAATCAAGTAAGGTTGAGATGATGGCAACTTGAGCAAAACGTGATGTAAAAGCTTCAACAAATAACATGTTGATTGTATCAGATAGACTATCTAACTCGCTAAGAGGGAGAACTATAGCATCGGGTAGTGCTCGGTATAGTGGCGAATCTTTAAAGGTTAAGTTGGCACATACAACATCGCAACCTTCTAAGGTTTGTGGTTGAAGGCGATGAGCTTTTCCTTTGGGATAAATGATGAGTGTTGGCTCGATGATTCTATGCGTTAAGCCATGCTCTTCGAATAGAACCATTTCACCAGTTCTAACTAAGTGCAATATTCCACCAGCAGGGTGCTCTGTACTTGAAGAGCTTCCACATAAATTACCTGAGAAGAATAAGTTCGCTTTTGGTTCTGCATGAGATATTAATGCGGATAAGGTATCCATTTGAGACTCTGGGTATGTATATCTAGATTAATAGTGATAAATCGTATTGTTGATAGTGTCAATATCAATATTGTAAATTCACTTAATCAAAGGAGCTCAGCATGAGCCGTATTCTTCCAGTGTCAAATCCACAAGGTGATGTAGCGACGACATTATCAGCAATCAAAAGTAAGTTAGGAATGGTACCTAACCTATATGCGACAGTTGGTCATTCATCCACGGTGCTTAATGCGTACCTTACATTTAGTGATGCTTTATCCAAAGGACGTTTAAGCACGAAACAACGAGAGTTAATAGCTTTGGCTATAGCTCAGACAAACCAGTGTCAGTATTGCTTATCAGCTCACACCCTTATTGCTGGCAGTACTGGATTAGGTGAGAAAAATATTAAGGAAGCAAGAGAAGGCAAGGCTGAAAATGCGTTGGATCAAGCGCTGATCTCATTAGCTATAGATTTGGTTGAGCAGCGTGGTGAACTCACTACAGAGCAGTTAGACATAGCGGCTAAAAATGGAGTTGATGATGAGTTGATTTTTGAAGTGCTAGCTCAAGTGATAGCTAATGTATTTACCAACTATGCAAACCATTTAGCGCAAACAGATATCGATTTCCCTGAAGTAAGTCTTACGGTTTGATATTGAAAGGAGTAGTTTATGCGACAGGAAAAAGGTTACTTAGTCGGTTTAGCGGGTGTTGTACTTACGTTATTATGGATTGGCGTATTTAAGTTTACCCCAACAGAGGCTGAGGCAATTAGGCCATTAGTTGAAAGCCACCCTTTAATGAATTGGATGTTCAGTATTTTAAGTGTGCAAGGTGTGTCGAATCTAATTGGGATTACTGAAATTATTGTCGCTATTGGTATGGTTGTTGGTATTTGGAAGCCAAAAGTTGGTTACTGGAGCGGCCTCGCTGCAATAGTTATCTTTATTACGACATTGAGCTTCCTATTCACTTTGTCAGGAGTCTGGAAATTAGTTGATGGTGTGCCTGTAACTGAGTTTTTTATATTTAAAGATATCGTCTTCTTAGGTATTGCTTGGTTTAGTGTTGAAAGAAGTCGAGAGCTTATAAATAAAGATAATAAATGAGTCGAGATTTTTATTTGGCGCCCATATTTAAGGGCGCTTTTATCTTGATTCAAAAATAAAGAGGAAGTGTGCGGTTTGTATGCGTATCATTTCTGTATGCTGTTATAGTAAATGATTGACGCGTCATCGTAACTATACCCATTTATAGGGATGTTGTTGTGTTGAGATTTTCTTATTACCTCAAACATGCTGCTTATGTTTTCTTTTAATTTTTCGATAGTTAACTCTTGTTCTTCTGTCTTATTTTGTAATCTATCTAACGCTTCCTTTTCTATTTGTGAGTTGGATGTTATTCCTTCTAGTTTTTTACTATCTCGAGTTTGTTCTAATATCAATTTGTTTTGTAGTTTCTCAATTTTCAATTTTGTTTTGCTGTCGATAAGGTGATGGTGTGAACCCTCAATCATCATTTCTATGAATTTATTTTTTTGAATATCTTGAAATGTGCAAATTAACTCTAGATTCTGCATATGCTTAGGTGTAATTGCTACATTAAGCATCTTTTTGGCTCCGAGCTTTTTACGATAAAGGCGAGCCTTATGTGCTTTATACATCTTAACTGCAAAGCTTTTAATAAACACAGTCGCTTCAACACTTGAATTATTTGTTTGGTACTGTAGGAAAAGCTGCTCTTTCATCTGGGGGAGAGTGAGGGTTACATCAAGCGTAATTAATAATTTTTTCGAAAAATACTCCCTCAACCACACTAACTCAGCTGGTGTTTCTGAGCGCAAAAAATCGAAGAGTTTGTAAAACTCTGCTCTAGTCAAAAAGGTTGATTCCATTAGTATAGCTCCTATTTCTCACTCACTTTAATGCAGGTATTATCCATGTGGGTAGCTCTTTTGTTGTTTCGACTAGTTGAAGAACTAGTTGATACTATATCAAGTTTAGTGATATTGCCTAGGTTTTTGGCTAGTTAATGTGCTATTTATAGAGATTATTGATACTAGTTGCATAGATGTGGTTGAGTATGAAGTTACTGAAAAGCATGACAGGAGCATTGCCCGAAACTAGGATGATCTTATTGCTATGGATAGCCATAAGGCGAGAGCTTTACGTGACCTTGCCTTCGGAATATGCAAAGTATCTTGGTGTGAGTAAAAGAAGCCTAATGAAGGCCATTGAATACCTGCTTTCAGAAGGATACATAGAAGAAGTGCCAGGCCTAGCAAAGGGGAGGGGAAAAAAGGGAGGAAGTGGGTATGATATTTCTTATACATCATTACAGTGGTTCGAGGAATCAAGAGCTGAGATATCCTTAAAGGATTATTTTGATAGCGCTTTATATTTGAATATGAAGGGGGATAGTCAAAAGTTAACCTTAGAGTCCCAGGTTTTACTTTTAGCATTAATATTTTTATCCGATCAATTCTCAAGAATTTACAATGTTGATTATGAGTACGTTAGTCAAATAACAGGGCTTAAGTTTAAAAATATAAAGGACAATCTATCCACCCTTGTTAATGAAGGTTTTTTGCTTCCGTTAGTCGTCGATTTTAAACCAAAAGGACGTTTTTCTGTTGTTGACCCCATATACAAATTAATTGCAAATCCATGTTTCAATAGTAGGTTTAATCTTGAGCCTTCATTGTTAGGTTGTAACTATGAAAGTAGTTATTTTTACTTTGATGTAATGCTACGGGACTTGTCGGTTATTTATGATTATTTAACAAAAGATGGGGGGGTATCTGTTTTATCGGAAAGGAACTGTGAATATATTTTTAGAAAAATAATGAATATTAATGATAGGCATCGTCACATTGACTTTGTAGGTTTATTGCATTGTAGTTCTAAAATTGGACATGAAATTTTCGATGATAAAAAACTTAAGGAACACATGTTTATTTGTCAGGATATTTGTATAGAAAAGCATGTTTCATTAGAACTGACGGATGAGGAATTGACTGATAATATCGTATTATTTCTTAAGAGCATATTTCCTTATAATGGAAGCAGTGACTTTAAACCAGATATGCTGAGAAATATGGTCAGTATTTATAGCGTTTATGAAAATAAACTTGAATTTATCAAACAGTGTAAAGACGTTAATGGCTTATCAGACATGGGGCTTTTTTATCATTTGTGGGCAGATTCAATGTTGCCATTTATCAAGAGTCTTTCGTCTCAATTAAGAGTGCTGTCTGAATCAAAATCCTTGAAGGTGGAGGCTATAAGGTGTTTGCCTAAATCCAAAGCAATAATTACCCAAAAACTAGTTACTGAGAGCGATGTAACAGTGGTGGAAAATGTTGTAGAGGTAGAAGAATTTATACACCACTTGGCTGTTAATGGTGTTGTTGAGTTTTTTTGTGGCAACACAGGCTCAGCTAAAGGTGAGTATTGTGTCTTCGGGAAGGATGTTTATGAAAATAACTCCAGAGTAAATATTGGTCAACAGGAGTACGAGATTGCTATTAAATATAACTAACAACGATTTTTTGTGCAGGGATGCCTTAGGCTAGTATCAGCCGGTATGTTTCGGTAATAGTATTATATACATAGCTCTTAATTTATTACGTGTTGAGACCAATCATCATGTAAAAGATTACATCGATGCATAAACCTATGTAATTAATCATAGGAGTATCAATCATGTTTCAATTCGAGTCATATCATCAATTAAACACACCATCTCAATATCAGCATATCGACAGTTACTTATCCACTTTTGAGAGGGTACTTCAACAACAGTTTGCATGTAATAATCGTATAACCTGTATAAGGTTAGATTTAAGGCTTCCTAATAATATCCACTATGAAGACCCAAAAGTAATCTCACGTTTCATCGATGCATTTAAGGAGAGGCTTAGTGCTTGGAGGAACCACCGTATTAAGTTGGGTAAGCATCCTCATCCGCTTGGATTCGGATATGCATGGGTTAGGGAGCGCAATAAATCCCATAATTGGCATTACCATCTAGTGTTATTTTTCAATAAAGATGCATTTGCTCATCTAGGATATCTCGATTTAAATCGAGACAATTTATATTCACGAATTGTTGAAGCTTGGTCTAGTGCATTAGGCATGCTTGACATAGAGGTTAAGCCATTAGTTCATATTCCTCGTAATGCTGTGAATTATCTAAATACAAACTCTACAGAGTTTTACGATCAACTAGATGACTTTTGGAACCAGTTTACCTATTTGGCTAAGGTAGCAACCAAAGATATAAATGACGGTAATCGTAACATTGGCTATAGCAGAATGGTGTTCAATTAGACAAAAAAAAGGAGGGTGTTAAAGGCCCTCCGATAGCAAAACAACAAGATTTCATATCTCTAAGTTAATGAAGTCGTTATCAACATCCTCTTGCTCAATCCCTATGTACCTTAATGTCACGCCTTCAGAACCATGCCTGAGCATCTTCATTACCCTACCAATATCTTTGGTCTTTTGATAAAGATGATAACCTCTTGTTTTGCGCATGGAGTGTGTGCCTAAGGCTACCTTTAGTTCTTCACCAACGATACGAAAGGCTTTGGTCACTGCGCGTCTTGTTAATGGTTTAGCCTTAGAGTATTTGGCCTGGGGATTTCGATAAGATTGAAATAGGTAGATATGGTCGGGATGGTTTACTTGAATATCCTGAATAGCTTTTATCACTTTTGCATTCAACTTGATATTGGCTAACTTGCCAGTTTTAGTTTCTTGGATAACCAACCTATCTTGCTGAAGGTCGCTAAACTTGATGGATAGCAGATCAGAAATACGTAAAGCGAGGTTTAATCCGATGTTCCAAATATCTGCCATCTGCTTACTATATCGAACCTCAAGTAGGTGGCTAATGAGATTTATAGTGTCTAACTTCTTGATTGCTTGGACTTCTGCCATGATAGATTCCTTTTTTGATGTATATCGTTTAATTGGGCCCCTAAGAGGAACCGGGATAGCGGACCCCGCATGTAGCCTAGGTTTGCAGGTTCCCGTTTTGGTAAAACGGGAACCTAAAGCTTTGAATACAGTGTCAATCTAATTGGATGTCAACGATGTAAACGCCCATTTTTTGATAAGCGATAAAGTTGTCGCAAAACATTGCAATCAACTCACGAGCTTCTCGTTCACCAATCCATCCACTGAATAAGCTATACACTTGCTTTGAGTTAAAGCAGATATCGATGTCTTTCATTAGTTCAGGAAAGGGGCCCCCTCTAAAGGCAAAGTCGGTTATGTAGATTGGGCGCCAATGATCTTGTTGTTTCTCCAGTCGGACTTCCACTGGATGGTAACCACCATTGTCAGCTGAGTAATCAGGATCCCGGAAGTTGATGGTGATGGCATTTGAGCTGTTGGAATGGGTATTAGAAAGCACCCGTTCCAATAATGAATAAAACGGTTTAGGCATTTTGGGTGTTTGGTTTCTATCGATATTAATGGTCATTGTGTATTCCTTTTTAATCGTCGTAATGAAATAGTCCTAAGCACGTAAATGCTTAAGCCTTGTGTGCTTGTTGATTGGTGCAATGGCTTGATGTTCGGTAATTAGGTCATGCTAAGTTTTTAAGTGAATGAAGGTGATAAGAGAGCTTGTGAGAGGGAGACAAGTGAATGGAAGAGGCTGCTTGTTTGATCGTATATAGTCTTTTAAGGTGTTGGATAAATGGTAATGTACAAATACCCATGACTACCAAGGGTATCGGCCTCACAGGTAAAGCCTGCGTATTGTAAGGTTATGCTGCGTTGCTGACGCGCATCGAGGTGACCCAGTGATACTTGGTTCTCAAGTTGCTTAATGATCTCTGAGAAGGCGTCGTTGAGTAGCTGACCTTGTTCTGGGGGAAAGCTGCCGACAAAGCCTGAGCGATCCCACAGGAAGTCTAAGCGACAGCCTTGCAGAATAAGCCGCGCACCAAATCGCGGCGTAATATTACGCTGTAAACCCCATTGATAGGGCATAGATGGTTGAATCGTTGTCATGGTGAAACTCCTTTGAATATTTGCTTGAGTTGATGTGTTGCTGGTGGATGTAAGGTAACGCTATAGAGCAACAGATAAGTGGTGATGGCAGATGTTTAACTAGGAGAATATTTAGGTATGTACGCTCCAATTGGGTTGCTGATTACTGCCATGGTTGTAATAGATACCGTTGATTGAACGCTGCCAAACATCGGTAGGTTGGCCGTACTCATTGCAGGTACAGTGATAGCGGCAAAAACTAATCTCTTTTGGTAAATGCTCAACCAGATCCCTTGGAGAGACAAACAACAGTGTCTTATGCAAGGTGGGGCTGGGTTTGATGATGGGTTGACCTGTCGTCTCACCTCTCTCATTAAGCGGTCTTGCAAACATCGGTAAGATCAATTCAACCATTAATCTTCTACGCAAGTCAGGAAATGCGGCGCAGGCTTCTGCCACACAGGCTTGAGAAAAACTGTCAGTAAATTCAATCATGGTGTACTCCTTATTGGTTTGGCAATCAGTTGATATTTGTCAGTGGTGAGTACGCCGTGCTATAGCAAGCCACGTTCAGCAAATGACACTGGTGTTTTACCTACCACGATATGATCGAGTACTCGTACATCGATCAGAGCCAATGCATCCGTTAAACGCTTTGTGATTAGTTTGTCAGCTTGAGAGGGCTCAGCCTCACCGGATGGGTGATTGTGAGCAAGGATCACCGCTGCAGCATTTACGGCTAATACTGCTTTAACGACTTCTCTTGGGTATACATTTGCAGCGTCTATCGTGCCGTAAAACAGTTCATTGAGTTCAATGAGCTGATGTTGGTTATCAAGCATCATTACAGCGAAGACTTCCCGTTCATATCCTCCTAGCTTGTAAGTTAAAAATTGCTTGGTTGCTTCTGGATTGCAAAAGGCGTCTTTATTAACATATCTCTCAGCAATGATATTTGCAGCACTTGCCAAAATTTCATCTGTCGTTGGTGGGCAATGCTTTAGTGGATTGAGTCGATTATCTGTATGCATGACTTGGGTCCTTAAAGTGTTTTGTGGGTTTATTTACTGTATTTATATAGATCTAAGAACTTTTCTAGATGCTGGCTATGTAGCAGGAAGGTTTTGTATTTGCAGGTTTTGAAGGGCGGGGAAAAGAGTTAAGTACTCCGTTACAGGTTAAAAATTACTAGCTCTGGTTATTGAATGAGATTAACTACCAGGACCTCATCATGAAACTAATCAGACTCAAAGATGTAATCGCATGTACTGGCTTAGCACGTTCAACAATCTATAAGTACATAGAAGAAGGGATTTTCCCTAAGTCAGTATCATTAGGTGACCGTGCTGTAGCGTGGGTAGACAATGAAGTGCAAGAATGGATATTAGAGCGGATTGAAGAACGAGACTTACGGAATGGAAAGGTTAGTGAATGATTGACTGCATAAATGGAGAGCCCATAAGACTCCCCATGATATTGAGCTAAAATGCTTTAGCTATCCGATTCAACCGCCCACTTATAACCAGCAATAACACCAAGCAAAAATAACTCTGCAATTGGCTTGTGCATCACAAAATTAAACATAGTTCTGCTCCTTTAAAACTTGGTAAATACTCACGCCAACCGCAAAGCCTGCGATAAATGCAATAGGCATAAAGCCTCCTTAATGAATCAGTAGAAAGTAAAAAGCAGCTGGTGGCATCTTGTCCACCAGCTGCTTTACTGTGCTGTTATTGGTTACAGCATAAAGATGATATATAGATGAAAATATTTCCAAATTTGAATTAAAAGAGGCTAAACACCTATGTTTTTCTCCCAAATTATGAAGTTGGTTTTTGAATACCTTTAGTTTTGATGTAAACCGTTATTGAATATCCAATTCCGTACATTGCTGCAAACATACCCCAGCCTGCGGCAGCCTCCAGATCTGTCTCTGCAAACGCTACAGTTAGTATCAAACATAATGAGAAAAAGCCCATCCCTACAATTGACATAGTTTTAACGACTGACATGTATTACTCCTTTGTTACATTGTTTGTGTGTTGAACTAGTTAAGAAAGCATAGGTATGATTCAAATTTGATTATGGGATTAATAGTCTAAACTTAAATGACCTCTATAGAGGTTGCATGGTAGCTCTTAGTGCGTGGTTAGTCTATCTGAATCTACGTGAAAATCATCAGATATTTATATTCTGGAGATCGCTGTGGATAATGATGAAGTGTTAAAAGTTGGCTTAGCGTTCGGTAAAGCGGTAAAGCTTCGTCGTATAGAACTAGGACTTAATCAAGAGGAGTTAGCAGATCAAGCAGATCTTGCGCGTTCCTTTATATCTGGCATTGAGCGAGGTGTTGCGAAAGCTACGGTAACTTCTGTCTGGAAGCTAGCTATCGCTCTGGATTGTAAACCTTCTGATATTTGGGTTGTTGCAGAACGGCTATGGACTAAAAGTGGGCTTATCAGTTAATTATCTAATTGATAATGAGCATTATTTTAAAGGGACTGTGTTTCTAGCTGACCTTGTACCAGTCCTATGACATTCACTTAGTCTAGGTTCGGGCTAAAAATTCGGTTGTAAGGCAATGAAATTGAGGTAGCTTTACAGAAGTGAAGACTACCTCTCTAATATTTGAACAATAAAAAAACCTACTAATTAGGCAATGCGCTGATTTGTAACTATATGTTTTATAATGTTAAAGGTTGTAAACCGCTAAACATCTTCAAAAAATGATGTGCGGTTGTTCCGCAAGCAATACAGACTTGTTCTAACTCTAAAATTCTAAGTTGTCGTTCACCACTTTCGTATTTAGACACGAAACTTTGGGGTTTGTCTAACTTTTGAGCGAGTAGGCTCTGACTTAAACCCGCACTTTTACGCATTGCTTTCAAAGCATTGCGAAGAGATTCTTCTCTTTCTGACCATTTATTATTTTTCATGGCCTGATGATATTTTAGATTGAAAGATATCCCATATTGGGATATGTTGTATGTGCTGCACTGATAATTAACTCCTTACTTAAGAAATAGAGTTATGAAACTTTAGGTTGTTACCTATAAGTGTAGAAGGTAGAAGTCCAAATTGCGGCTATTCAGACGATATTTTCCATTGGCGTAATGGTCTCTATTATCGTGTTCGCCGATTTGAGTGGTAGCATTTAACTTATAAGAAGGCCTTTAGGGGTCTTCTTTGCTATCTAGTAAAGCTGTATCAGGCATAGAAACACAAATCTTAAAGTTATCAGGCAAAGGTGAATGGTTTACCTATTTCCTGAGTGTAGAGCTTGATTCTTCCATTTAAATATTTACATTATTATAAATGTGCTTGATTACGTTTTAACTTCTCAATTTTTACAAAGTTGTCACCAAATATTTTATGATGCAACATTTTAAAATGGTAAATAGTCTTTCCTTTATTAATAAGTTCTAAGTACATATTGTTTATATAGACAATAATCAGGTTGTACGTATAATGCACACCCTGCTTATATGAGAGAGTATTAAAATAGTCATTTAACTTTTTTATGAATGCTTCATCTTTTCACTTGTTAGGTAATAGCTTAATTAGTTTGTGCTTAGTTATATAAGAGGTAATTGTAAATGTTAAATAAGATGTTTGCATTTGTGTTGTTAATGGTCTTTGTTTTTGTTACGAACTTTATAGTTAGCTCCTTAGATAAAGTGAGGAGTGATAAAGTTTTATCTAATGTTATTGCGGATTTAAATAAAACCTTGGAGACCATTTTTAATGGTGCTTTGATTTCATCTGAAGTATTAAAGGAAATGATAGAAATATCTGATGAGAAAAGTATTACATTAAAAAAGTTCAATAGCTCAGCTAAGAAATTACTTGAAGGTTATAACAATATAGATTCAATTCTCCTTCTTCCAAATGGAGTTGTATCTTATGTTTATCCTTATGATGATAATAAAAGTGCAATTGGACATGATGTTCTAAGTGATGAGAAGAGAAAGCTAGGTAGCCAGGCGTCGATATTAACAAAAGATGTCATAATTATTGGTCCCGTGAAATTAGTTCAGAATGGCAAGCAAGCATTTATTGTTAGAAGAACTATTAAAACAGATAATGAGTTTTGGGGTTTTACATCTTCAATAATATATTTAGAGTCAATGATTGATGTTGTGGATGACTTACTATCAAGGCATGGTGTTAATAACTATGTGGTTTTAGGCTACAACCCTGATTGCAAGGGGGGGGGCGAAAAACTGATCAGTTCAAAAGGAAGCATAGAAGCTTCGCCATTAAAAGGTGAGGTTAGTGTCTTCAATACTAGGTGGGAGCTATCTGTATCTAAAAGTAATTCAAGTATCTATTTCAGAACTTTCGTATTTATCTCACTGTTAACTATGTTTATATTAGTTTTTCTGCCTATAAAGTATTTCAAAAAATATCAAGGTAGTGAAAAGCAGAAATTTATATTTGAGAGCGAGGCTCATACTGATTTTTTAACTGGTTTGCTGAATAGACGAGGGTTTGAGCATAGAATTAAAACTTTCCATAGCGTCGTGGATTATGGTTCTGTTGCCATTTTCGATATCGATTTCTTTAAGAAAATTAACGATACATATGGTCATGATATTGGTGATGGAATTTTGGTAGGCTTTGCCAATTTTTGTAGAGAGCAAGTTTCAGATAAATATGTCTTATCGAGAAGTGGAGGAGAAGAGTTTATACTGTTAATGCCCTCAACAGAAATTGAACAAGCAAAAGAGGTGTGCGATCAACTAAGGCTTCTGATTTCAAAGGAAAATTTTTTCGTTGAGGAGAGGTGCTTAAGCATCACTATGAGTGTTGGTGTTGCAGGTTTTAGAAATGCTGAAGAGATAAAGAGTGCTCTGACTTTAGCTGATAAGGCTTTATATAGAGCTAAACAAAGTGGAAGGGACCGTGTTTGTGTTAGCTAGTCTCTTCTCCGCCATCTAGAGCAATTAAACTGTACATTTTCTAGATGGCTTGAATAAATTTCTCTAATAATAGTATTAAAGCTTAGCTTTAGTTAAGCGTTATATTTACTGTTTTCCAAGATTGTGTAGTACATTTTTGCTGTAGATTCATGTTGCATTTTTTCATAAGTCGTAACTAAGTGATAAGAAGGAGATTTGTGATCAGGTATCTCTATATCGAAAGGTTTTATTAACCGTCCATTTTTCAACTCTTTCTGTACTAATATGCTATTTACGTAGGCTATTCCTCCACCTTGCTTTGCTGCTTCAATGGACTGGATAGAATTCTGAAAAGTAAGTTTTTGTTGTGTTAGATTGTTGCTTAATAGATTTAGTTTTTGCAATACGATGTCCCATTGTACTAGTCGGTTATTGGTATAGATAAGCGTACTTTTGTCGATCGTCTCCTGATCAAAGATATGTCCTTTGTCCTTTAGATAGTCAGGGTGACAAACAGGTATCATGGTCTCATCAAATAAATGAACAGAATACATATTTTCCCATGTGTCGTAACCATATCGAATAGCAAGATCTAAGTCTGATTTAGAAAAATCTAAATAGTCTAGTGTGTCAACAAATTCGATATTGCTGTTGATATTTGAACTAACGTTATTCATTAACACTGGTAATAGCCAATTCTTTAGTAAAGATGGCGGCACAGCAAGTCTAATTTGTGGCCTTTTCCCTTCAATCCCAAGATCAATTGTGGCTTCTTCGATATTCTTGAGAATTATAGAGATCCGAGAGTAATATCTAAGGCCATAACTCGTCAACTGTATCTGTCTATTTCCTCTAATGAAAAGAGGCTTCCCTATAAACTCTTCCAGTTTGTTTATTTGATGGCTTACTGCACCTGGTGTCACATTCTGTTCAGCTGCTGCCAATTTAAAGCTCTGAAAGCGTGCAACAGATTCAAAGTGAATAATAGATTTAATTGGTGGGAGTGTTCTCATTTTATTCTTTTCCTTATAAATAAATGATGGTATCAATTAAATTGAATTGTCAATTTACATTTATTGCTTATCTTTATTACTCTGTCGGTTTAGTTTTCTTGCCTGAATTGAAAGTAAATAAACTGACAGAGTAATTAAATTAACCCGTTCGTTTGCCAGTTTAATTTAATTGCTTTGATGTATATTAATGTTTAACAGTGTGGTCAAAATGTTATTCAGATCCCATTATCAACTTCTTTTTTATTTATTATTACTCTAGAGTTCCCACTAAAAAGTAGAAGTTGATGATAATAATGGTTTCTTAACTATTGAATAATTACTTTTGCTTGGAACTGCAAAACGTTTCTTTTTAGGAATATTTATAAAAACACTATTTATAAGGTAAGTTGATGAACAAATTAACATTGTTTTCATTAGTTATTTTTGCAAGCTTTTCTGCTCATGCAGCAGATAATCTCGCAGAATTTCATAATGAGTCTGGAATTGAGTGTAAAGATTGTCATGCGACTGGAGTGGATAACATTCAAGATAGTCAGCTTGAACAAGATCAAGCATGTGTTTCTTGTCACGGAGATCTAAATGCCATGGCTACGCAGGAGTTAAAGGAGAAAGATTTATCCGTTCATCATAATCATTTAGTTGATATTGGCTGTACTTCTTGTCATTCAGGTCATACAGAACCTGTGATGAACTGTATCACTTGTCATCAGAGCTTCTCTGAAAAGTTCGAAATGCCTTTCTTGCATGGCAAGTTAGAAGCGTCTAATAAATTTGATGAGGTCGTTCAAGCGCAATTAACTGAAGCGATCATGGCAGGACCTGTTGAAACACATCAGATGATTATCATTGGTGCTGGTTCCGCAGGATACTCTGCTGCGGTTCAGGCAAAGATGTCTGGTTTAGATGATATTGTGATTTATGAGAAACAACCATACATAGGTGGTAACTCTCAACTATCAGCAGGTGGTTACTCTGCAGCTGAAACAATAACTCAGGCACGTTTAGGATATAAGGATGGTGTAGAGCAGTTTTATAACGACACAATGAAAGGTGGTCACAATATTAATGATCCTAAGCTAGTAAAGAAGCTGACAGGAGATAGTGCCGATGGGATTAGCTGGTTGGTAGCATTAGGAGGAGACTTTTCAGCTGCTAGACGTGGAGGTGGGCATACAGCTGACAGGCTTCATCGACCAGCAGGAGGTAAGAAAAATGGGCCTGAATTGATATCAGTACTTCAACGTAATTCAGATGCATTAGGTGTGAAAGTCGAAACCAATAACAAGGTATTGAAGATAGTTCGTGCTAAGAGTGGTGAAATTGCAGGAGTTGTCGTACAAGGCAAGCACTCAGGACTTCGTTTCATAGCTGCTCCAACAGTTGTATTGGCTACAGGTGGCTTTGGTTGGAATAATAAGTTAGTTGCACAATACAGGCCTGACTTGCTTGGCACACCTTCTACCAATGCTCCAGGGAATACTGGTGATGGTATTGGTCTAGCTAAGGAGATAGGCGCCAAGATGGTTGACCTTAAAGAGATCCAAACGTTCCCAACTGCTGGTAATGGAGTGCTAGTTATTACAGGGACAATACGTGGAGCAGGAGCTATTTTGCTAAACCACCAAGGAAAACGTTTCTGTGATGAGATGGGACCTAGGGATAAAGTTTCTGAATGTATTTGGAAGTTAAAAGAAAAAAGTGCTTGGTTAGTTTGGGATGACACGATAATGAATGAAGTCGGTCAAGTTAAAGGGCTTGAACCTTTAGGTATGCTCACCAAAATTGAAAACTATGATGATTTTAAGAAGGTCAATATCGATCCTTCTGTTGCAAAAGAATCTATTGAGCAATACAACATGTACCAAAAAGATGGAACAGATCCAGATTTTGGGCGTGAGTTTATGGCACGTTCACTTAAGTTCCCATTATATTTTGTTGATACAGCTCCTGCTATTCACCACACTATGGGAGGTGTGGGAATAACGCCAGAAGCTCAGGTTAGAGATGAAAATGACCAGGTTATTCCTGGCATGTTCGCAGCTGGTGAGGTTACAGGCGGGGTTCATGGCGCAAACCGCTTAGGCGGAAATGCGATTGCTGATACTGTTGTCTTTGGCCGCCAAGCTGGTAAGTCAGCTGCACATTACATTATTAATAAAAGTAACTAATTAGTAATCGGTTCAAATAGAGCAAGCTTTATGCTTGCTCTATTTTTGCCGTCATACACCTAGAACTTTAAGCTCAGTGATTAACCTAATTGAATTAATTATTATAAAGCTGGTGTTAATTGATAATGTTTTTCAATAACATTAAAGAAGTTTTTAAGCGAAGGGGACTCAATAAAAGCTGCATTCAGATCGCCCCAAGGCTTCAACTCCGATTTATCAGCTTTGCCATTCTTTATTGCATGATAAAAATAGACCATGGCTGATGCTCGCCAATTAACCGCACAATGGACTAGCACATCTTGCTCGGCAACAGATAACCTATCCATCACAGCAATAAAGTGTTCCATTGTGGCAACAGGTGCAGTCGACTCAAATGCAACGGTATAATGAATTAAGCCACTCGCACGCGCACTTTTGGGGTCGGCAATAAATCCATTTTTCTGATCCCACTCACTATCATGTGGAATAAGATTAATAACCGTATCCACCCCTGCCACCTTTAACTGCGCGTAATCACTCGACTTAGGTAAACCAGCGCTAATGAGATGCTCATTGTGGCTATACATATTGCTCATTTGCGGTAACTTTGCCTGTTCGATATTTGCCAAACAACTTACGCTGAAAAGGCTCAAACTTATTGCGAATAGATATTTCATGTTAATTCCACTTGGTTGATAGTGGCGTTAGGATATATCCCTCAAGCATATGCCAAGGAGAGACAACTACGGTGATCTGTCCCAAATAAATTAAATTTATTCCGCTGAAGAGAAACTAAATTGCCTCCTACTTATCTATATTCTATAACTAATTAATAGAGATCAAAGTGTGATGCAGCAAGGTGAAGTCGGGCAGGGTGATCAGACAAAACAGAATATCGTAGCTGCATTAATGCAAAGCTTACGTTCGGTAACCTATCAACAAGTTAAAGTGGGCGACTTAATGCGGCGCGCAGCCATTGGTCGAAGCACATTTTATCGCCATTTTAGTTCAAAGTTGGATGTTTTACTTTTGCTCCACTCGGGCCGATTTGAACAAATGTTGAGTGACTATCAAACCGAGTCCGATTGGTTAGCTGAACAGGCTGGTGATAGCTTGAGGGTATTTATCAAACAGGTGAAAACCAATAGTCAATTACGCCGCTCACTGGGCTATACCCTAGGGGCAGACCGTGAAATGGCCACCAATAAAATCACCTTGCTAATTGAAAAGAAAATAGAAGCTAGCCTGCGCAAAGCGTTTGGTTCAAAAGCACTTACAATCCCATTTTCTATACTTAGTTTGGCCATTGCAGCAAATATTCATAGCCAAGTTAAAGCACTAAAGGAACAGGTCTCAGCAAATGATATTGATCAGTTTATTGATCAATTACACAGGCTAAATCGCGGCCTAATCACAGCGGCTTTACCACAAGATTTGTGAATCGTCACAGATAATAGCGGGACTATGGCTACATGCCAACTCGATTAATTATTTTGGCATCTATAACTCAAAAGTTGCATTAAAAAAACATGTGAAACTTGTCAATAATTAATCGATAGAAACTCGATAAGCAATTTACTAAATAAAGGAACTAACAATTTATAATTAGAGATAGTTTAAGTATCGCTTAATGTCATCGAAGTTTTTGACGATAATTTGCTGGCCAAGAGGATTCGAATCTAAAGTATGGATGTCGATGTTATAAGCATCTAATACATATCTAATGAGTGCTGCATTAGTTGATACTACAAGCTCGCCGTTTTTCATCCCGTAATCATTAGATATTACAGCTGCTTGGTCTACTGTCAGTCTTGAATCTGGCGTTAGTTTTACGGTAATGTGCGTATTCCACAGTGTGTCCTGTGCTTTCCCCATCACTAGTTTGTCGTTGATATCTGGTATACCTCTTATACGGCTTAGTACAAAGTCTCGGTAACCGTTCGCATATTCACAATAAGCTCTGATATGCCAGCGTAAAGCGGTGCAAACTAGTGAATGAGGCGAAATTATTCGCTCAACTTCTTGCCCATCTTTAAGAGATGTGTAGCTTATATCGACACGTTTCTTCTCTCTGATAGCCCGAACCAGTGGCCGTAAAATTTCAGGTGTAATGCTACGTGTCACCGGCCGGACCATTGTCGTATTTTCAAAGCCCATATCAAGCTCTTTAAATGTGATGGACATATCTTCACTTCTTGAAAGAATGTGTAAATATTCATCAGCATGACCGCTAGTTAGCTTTGGGATAAAGCTATTACTGGGTTTGTAGCCTTTCAGCTGCTTATCATAGAGAAGGTTGCCAGGGGCTACATCTGTAAGGTAAGTGTTGATGTCTTTTGAAGCTTGTTGTCTACCAATACCAAAATTCTGAATAAGGTGGTTGGTTGTTAACCTTCCTTCCCATAAAGCAATGACTTCTATCATCCTGTAGCGGAATAGTAGATCCCATCTTATTGGCCATTTACTCATTTTCCAATTCCTGTCTAATTATGCGACGTGTATATGTATTCAGTATTTACCTGTCTTCATTAGCGACATAATATTTCTTGGCTTTTTTATCGTCAAGTTAGTATGTGGCTAACTGCTAGGGAAACATTTTGGAGCGAGTGTAATGAGCGCATTACTTGAAACTTATCTAGAAATGGCAGGTCCTGAAACTTGTCAGTCAAAAGAGGGTTTTTTGGCAATTGTTGATGCCCAAACGGGGCTTGGGAAGACCTATCAGGCCACTGAACTTCAACTCGAACACCTTATAGCTGATTCAAAGATAACACTTATTTACTCAACGAACTTGAGACTTAACGTCAAGGAAGCGTATGAGGCTCTGCTTGATCGGATTGATAGAAAGGTCGCACTTAGCGCCTCACAGAAAGCAGAGCTGAAACGTAACGTCATTTGGATTCCAGCCCAAGATACCTCCATTGCCGAATTAACGGTTGAAGACTGGGCTACAATATTCGAGATTCTCGATATACAACAACAAAGAGAAGTTAAAACAATATTCGATAAGGTCGAATTGTTAAAACAAGCAAAAAGCAGTAGCAATACAGTGATGTTTGATGAGGATTTACGTGCACAGCGCAGTAAGATTTTCACATTGCTAAAGGCATGCTTAAAAGGGAAAGAAATCCAGGAACCTAAGTTAAATGATGTTCTAGACCGAATATTTCCGGCAAGAAGGATTGATCACGACAAAACACAAGTACTGTTTTTAACTACATCGAAGTTGCTCTACCCATGGCATGGTATTAATAAAAGCTACAGAATTAGCGATTTTATTGATAACTCCCTGTTGATCCTGGATGAGTTTGATCGTCAGCAAGTTGAGTTTCTTAACCATCTAATCAATACGGTCTCAGACTATGACGTCATTGCTTTAACACGTAAGTTCTATTCGAGCTTTGACAGCTTCAAAATCCACGGTTCGCCCGAGTTTAATGGGGTTGATAAGTGCTTTGACCGCTTTCGTAATGCTCTTTTGGATTATAAAGATAAATGGTTTATTAACTACCGTCCCTTCATTACAGACGCAACAATTCATCAAGGGAGTGAAAATCAAAACCGGATATTTACTCTTCTTTCTGACAGGATGTCCATTCACGCCATCAACTTTAAGCATGAAGCACTAAGTTCAAATATTAACCATGCATTAGGCAGCCATGAGATTGGTCCTTCTGGCACCGAAAGTGCAATACAGTTTGTGAACAATGGCGCCCAGCTTGTTAGAGTATTCTGCAATGGCATGCTAAGTGCGGTTCTTAAGCTAAAAAATAACTTAGAAAGTTTAGATACCCCGAAAATCTATACTACCGAGAACCTGGTAGGCAAAGTGCTTAATAATTTGGGGCTGGTGGACCTTACACCAAGCATCATGTCGTTAATTTCTGCCAGGTTAAGCTTCAAAGTCCAAAATGAACATAAAGCTTATAGTTTCCACGATAGCGGATACGAAATTGCTAACATTGCAAAGTACAGTGAAACGGACAATACCGCTACCGCTTACACGTTTGATTTAGCATTAACTTCAACTGGCTTGCTTGCTCATTGGGTTTTGGCTGGGGCTAGGGTCCTTGGTATTAGTGCAACTGCCACGAGTCGAACGGCAATCCATAACTTTGACCTCGAGTATTTAAGTGATGTTCTGTCAGAGAGATTAGTTCTTCTTAAACCAGCACAAAAAGCGGCGATCCAAGAGGAATACTGTGAAAAGCGTCGGTACGAAGAAAACCAAATTAAAGTTAGCATAAAAGGTATATCTGAGCGTGTGGACTGGGGTGGTGTTGCGGAATTGTATCAAGAATTCAAAGGAACAAAATGCCACCCTGCGTTGCTTGAAAATGAGTTGTGTAAGTTATTGAACGTGGAGTTAGGGCAACTAAAGTTTGCAGTAGCCAGAGCCAATAAACTAATTGAATCCATTCGTCAGTTTTCGCTGCATCCTGACAACAGATACCATTTCTGCATGCTCAATAGAAGTTATAAGAATCTTGAGTTTATGGATTTTGTGGCGAAAGTTGGTCAAAAGTTTGGTGTCATAATTTTTGAGAACATTAATGCAGCCTCATTCAGGAATGATAAATTTCAAGAAATATTAAACCTGTTGGAGAATACTACTGAAAAAGTTGCAGTGATTACAAACTATCAGGCGACGGGGGCGGGATTGTCACCGTCCTACACAATTGCAGAAAAACATGTGTTGACTTACATCGGTCCAGAGGGGGATGAGCCACTTCAGAATAAAACCGATATTGATTCAATCTATTTAGAGCAACCTATGAGCTTAATTGGTAGCCGAATTGGTGAAGAGCTTACGGCAAAGGAACGAGATGTTGCAATTAAAAGGAACATTCATGATGCGCTAATGCTTCATGAAAAAGGAATTGTCGCTGCCAACGACGTGAAATCGAAACTCAAGTCCCTTATTGCACCAAAGGTAAATGGCTTTGCCGTTGGCTCTATGATCAGCACCTATAAAGGTAGCGAAGACTATCGATATGCGGTTTATCGTTTCATCGAACAAGCGCTTGGTAGAATGTGTCGTACCGAATGGAAGCAACTTGAAATTACCATCATGTATGACGCAGTTACTGATTTTGTTGAAACGTTAGCCCAAGATAGTCGTAATCTCTCGTATTTGTCACATGAGTACAGAGCATTAATAACAGATATAAAGCGTCGATATAAAGCACAAGAGCATGATAAGCAAAGCATGTCCTACCACCCGAGAGCCTCGCGAAACTATGCACATATCCAAAGGTTAATAACGAGCGTGTATGAGCATCAGAACGAAAGTGCCATCGGTCAGTACGAGAGATTACGATCCTGGATGTTGGAAAAGCCTGCTATGTTGGAATCGCCAATAGGCGAAGAGGTTCGTTACTATATTGATGTGCAGAAACCATTAGGTCAGTACGAATATCAAATCAACTATTCCGATGAGAAGGGTATCACCGAAATTTTCGTTAACCCGGCAGATGTCTCTGGATTAAGAGAAGTGTCTGAGCATTCAGCACGCTTGGCTTTACTTATGCGGAATCCTTTAGTTTTGGCACATTTTGAAGCTCGTGGTTATGCGACTAAATTTGGTTGTAGCCGGTTTGTATTAGCTCCGGCCATGTTTGACCTCTACATGGGGGCGCTTGGCGAAGAGGCTGTTAGTGCTATTTTATTGGAGTTTGGCTACGAAGTCCGAGCTATGCCTGATGGATGTGTGGAGTGGTTTGATGGATACATCGAACTTGGTAACAAAATCTTGTTGATTGATGTCAAACATTGGGATTTAGAACTGGGCTGCTTGGTTCACGACAACACCTTGGATAAATGCAAAATCAAGTTGGATAAAATTAGGATGAACTCTCCCGTCGAGTTTGCAAATAAGCGCGTTCAAGCTTTGTATATCAATACTATCTGGAGCGGAGCGGAAGGAATTAATTCACGAAAATATGTGATTGATGATAAGCAGTTTGTGGAACATGCCAATCCAGAGCTTGCAGACGTTATTGAAATCCCTGGAATTATCGATGATGTGTCAGGAACGAACAATGTTCCACCAATGGCCCAGTTACTTGAACTGCTAAACCAATTTGCGGAGTGAAGAAGATGAGCCGAAGTTTAACCACCCTCATTGACCTAACCTTTGATTTTAATGCATTAAACCAAAAGTACGCTATTTACAAAGCCTCGCTGGACAAAAGCATGGGGAAGATAGATTACGCGAAGCAACTGAGTATAGTGGAACGATCTTCCACGCCTAAGGCGCTTATAAAACACTCTGGTAACTACTGGGTACTACGTGATAAACAAGACAACCCCATACTTGAATCGGCAGAGATCGCCTTTGAGCGCGTGCAATTCGAAGATTGTGACCAGCTTCTATTGGGGCGGCTTTTTGTACGAGCTCTCGGTAAGGTCGCGTCAAGTCAGTTCTTTTCAGGACTTGGCGAGACGTTTCTTTTTGTGGAACCAGACAAGTTCTTAGAGCATACCGTCTATAAATGCTTAAAGTTTGAACTTAGGGACAGCGTACGCTTCAAATCCTTATTCATATCCATGGACGGGACTACTTTTTCACCGATAGAAACGGTATACAAGCCACCAGGTTATATTGAAAAACAAGCCAAATTTGAGTTTGATATGGAAAGCGGGCTATTGCGACGCAACGCTAAGGGTAATCTCATCGTACATAGCCCAGGGAAGAAAAAATTCACAACGAATGCCATCGACATTACTGGTCAAGAACCGATCTCGCTTCAAAAGACTAAAACCGGAGCCATTTACCAGTTCGTAAACTTGATGAATATACATTTCTCTGGCTGTTTATCTCTTCAACTAAAACCCATAGAGGCCAGTTGGCGTGAGCATTACAAAAAGAGCTATGTTGAAAAGGTGTATCAGCGTATCTATCAAGTTATCGATGATGCTGGTGGCTTACAGATCATGAACGCGTCTTTGAGAAAGGATGGGTTTTCGAAGCTGAAACTTCAGCAGTGGCCGGTCCAAGTTGAATTTATTGAAGCTGAGGATATCGACGCCAGAAAACCGTTACTTGTCATCTTAGATAGTGCCGAAGACTATGAAAAGGCAGGGCTCACAGATCCCAAGTCAGGCTTTTATTCTTCAGAAAGAACGACTCAAAGTATCTATAACTCGACGATTACTAATGTGCGCCCAAAAACAAAAGGAAACGAGCTGAGCCCAATTATTGATGCCGTAGTAAAAGAAATGGCGATAAAACAAGAATGTTTGCAAGGTCAGTTTCTTATTCAAAAATTGGAGGGAAATTATTGGTTTGTTGAGAGAGAAGATTCTAAGTATCGTAATCAGGACCCGGTTTTCCATATCTTAAAATGTGATAATGGTTGCTTTCAATATGAGCAGCAAGATGAGTTTTACTTTGATGACCTCAATATAGAACTACCTGAAAAGCAGCGCTATTTTGAAACGTTGAATTATGTGATAGATATGGCGCAACAGCCTCCTAAAATCTGTACGATTGTTCATGAAGAAATAGCCGCAATTCCGGATGCCGAAAAGCTTTTCGAAGTGCTTGCACATCTAAAAGCGAGTAACCAACAAGGCATAAGTCGTGAGTTTATCGATAAGTATCTCTCAGATTCTATTTACGTAAATGATCCAATACATAGCAAGCTTAAGTCCATGTTGGCGATGCACCCATTGCAGAGCGAGTTTTATAAAGAAGACCTTAAAGCGGCCAAGATCGGCTACCGTTCCAATGCTGAGCAAGCTCTTATTGATGGTTATTTTCAAGAGACAGGCGTAATGCTCAATTACTCGCTAAAAGGTGAACATAATGAATATCTCGAAGCTTTAACTGGGCATTTTTATGACGCCGAACACTCTGCTTATTTTGTTGGCAGTGAAAAGGGGGGCTTCAAGTTTAGTCGTGGTCAGTTCAACCATGTAAGGTTCCTTGAGGGGCCTGATGAGCTAAAGCAGTTTTGTTTAGAACTAACCAAGAGCTACTTTGTTCGCAATAAGCTTGCGACTGTGAAACCTTTTCCATTTAAGTACTTATCGGAACTTCGAGAAAGTAAGAAGTGGCAGAAGTGAACTGAATGAAACAGTTTTATAAAGGAAAATTAAATGGTTCATGAGTCCCAACTTGTTCCAGGCACCAAACTAAACAACACTGTTCTATGTGAAGTATTCGGCTGTAGTCCCCAAGGTGGGATGCGTCGAGCGCATAAAACTAATACGCTTGTTATTGTCTCTAATCACATAAAGTCGATCTATGATGATCGATGGTCCGGTGATGTGCTTCATTATACGGGAATGGGAAGCAAGGGGGACCAGAGCCTGACATTCCAACAGAACAAAACTCTTGCAGAATCTGATATTAACGGCGTATCGGTGCACCTTTTTGAAGTATTTAAAGATCAGGAATACACGTACGTTGGTGAGGTTAAACTCAATAGTACTCCTTACTCTGAAACTCAATCAGATGAGCAGGGGAAGCCAAGAAAGGTATATGTCTTCCCGTTAAAATTGGTTTCTGGTGAGCGTCAGGTTCAAAAACAAGACCGAGAGAACATAGAAAACGTTCGAGTTCGCAAAGCCAGAAAGCTAACAGTTGAAGAGCTGCAGGCTTTAGCTGCAAAAGCTCGAAAAACAGCAACACGTTATCAACAGAAATCGACAAGCTACGAGAGAAACATTTGGGTAGCTGAGCTTGCTAAGCGATTAGCTAAAGGTCAATGTCAGCTTTGCTTGAAACCAGCTCCGTTTAACAATGCTAAAGGTGAACCTTACCTTGAGACGCATCATATCGTATGGTTGTCCAACGATGGCGATGACACGCCAGACAATACAGTGGCGTTATGCCCTAACTGCCACAAGAAGATGCACATCGTTGATGACACAAAGGATGTAAAGACTTTGACATTTCGTTGTAAGCAATTACTAAAAGAGCATGAAAATGAGTAAGAAACATATCGAAGTGGTCGCAGCCGTGCTGACGAACGGTGGTCAGTTTTTGGCGGTCCAAAGAGGGCCGTCTAAGCTCGACTATATCAGTCAGAAATGGGAATTCCCTGGTGGAAAGGTAGAAGCGGGTGAAACACTAATAGCCGCTATTACTAGGGAGCTAGAGGAAGAATTAAGAATAGCTGTTACCGAACCTCAACTTTTACTAACTATCGAGTATAGTTACCCTGATTTTGATATCACCATGCATTGTTTCGTTATTGAAACTCCTACTCGTGACATTGAGCTTACCGAACACATTGACTCTCTCTGGCTCTCTAAAGAGCAGCTTTTAGAGGTGGATTGGGCTGCCGCTGATCTTCCTGCTGTCGAAAGACTTCAAAAAACCTTCTAAGGAATAAGTAAATGGATTTAAAGGCGGGTTGGGATGGAACCTGGCAAGAGTTTCTTCAAGTTGATAAGACAGTTTTTATCAATGAACTCATTTCTTTTCACTCGAGTCTCGACTGGACCCTGGAGCTAGAACCCGCTCAACGTTTTGCATGGGAAACAGAATATGACTTGATGAAATCGATGCTTGGTCATGTCGTTCGGGAATCTAACACTAACCCTGAAACTTGCTGGGTCGCTTTTGAGCAAGAGCTGATAGGTGAGGGGGGAAAGAGAGCTGCAGACGTCAACTTGGTTCTTCCTACAGGAGACTTGTTTGTCGTTGAGTTCAAACATAAAACGGAAGCCTCAGAGCATGAGATCCTACGCGCGAATTCAGATTTACAAACCATGCTTCGTTATCACAGTGAATCGATAGGTTTGGTTGGACATGGATACCTAGTATTAACAAAGCCTGGTGCAAAGGAGTTCAAACATTCTGGTGTTGTTTGTGAGATAGCTGATAAAGGTCAAGCTCCTTTACTTACTAATCAATTGATCACGTCGCTGAGACAGACAGGCAGTTATGATGTTCTTCGTTGGTCTAAGGGCGAGTTTTATCGCCAGCCAAGTATACTGCACGGAACTGCACAGGTATTTTTTGATACCAAAATTCCAACATTAAAAACGTCGGCAAGTGAAAATATCGAGGAAGCAAGAGATGCTCTTCTAAAGCTCTATCAGCATGCTAAGGCCAAGCTAAAACGTTACGTTGTTGTCGTTCATGGACGTCCTGGCGCGGGGAAAACACTCTTGGGGATTAGCACGGTGGCTTCAGTAGCTCGTAATGACAGCGTTAAACAGAGCGAGCCTATTTTTCTATCCGGTAATGCCCCGTTGGTTCAGGTACTTCAACATACGCTAGACTTTTACGGTAAGCGAAAAGGCAAGGATGTACTAGGCAGAGCTATTGATGGAAGAGTCATGATTGAAGACCTACATATTTTTAAAAAGCACATCAAAAGTTCATTTGGGTCGCGCAAAGAAACCTTCGTTGTATTTGATGAAGCGCAACGAGCTTGGGATAAAGCCAGCCCAAGGGACTCTCAATCTCCGTCAGAGCTCATGCTATTTTGTAATTGGTTATCGAGTCAGTCTTTTGGTGTATTGGTTCTATTGGTTGGCGATGGCCAGGCGATTCATCGTAATGAGATGCAGTTAGAGCAAATGTTGGCAGACTTAGACAATTCAGTTAGGGCGCAAAACGGAAACATTGTTGCAATTATGCCTTCGTTACATGCTAAGAACATGCGTTTAATTAAGCCTATTAAACGTGATGTGTTTAATTTAAAAACGCCTATTCGCCAGTCTTATACCGAACATTTGGACAAATGGATTGAAGCGGTACTTTCTAATAATTCAGCGTTAGCACGTGACGTTGCTTTGAGCATTGAATCTGACTATCCATTGCGAGTCACGCAGAGTAAAAGCTTGGCGGAACGTTATTCAGTTGAGCTACAAAACACCTTGCATGAAGGAAACCGAAAACCGGATGCGTTTAGAAGTGGCTGGTTGATGTCGAGTCACGGTGGACAGTTCATTGAAGAAGTTCAAAAAGACAAGTTTAAGCCTGGTAAACGGATTGGTCCCTGGTACGTAGAGCCGCCAAGTTCTGATAATTCTTGTTGTCGATTTGATGCCGCGTGTACTGAATTTAGCTGCCAAGGCTTAGAGTTATCCTTAGCACTGTTTAATTGGGGAAGCGACTTGTTATTCCGAGATGGACAATTAGTTTTAGCCGAGGACAATCGTCACCGTCGCCAATATGACCATTACACAGAAGGGAGTTATCGAGTACTACTTAGTCGTGGTCGTAGTGGACTAGTGATCAAGTGCGATGATAGTGAAACTTTCGAATATTTAAAAAACTGTGGAATGCGGGTGGTCTAGCTTACTTTTCTAGGATGGTATTTAGAGAGACTAAATAGTTTGTCATGACCAAGGACGATTATTTTATTCATTACAGAATGCCATTTCTTAAAGTTGGTACTTTATGATTTAGAGCAGCTTTTAATTGGATGATTTGTTTTACTATTCAATAGCTTGATTTGACTGCAGTTTATCGAGCAAGCTGAGTATCGATTTTTCAGACGAGAGTGGGGTAAGAGTGAGTCGACAAAAAAGTTTAATTGGCTGGATAGATTTTTCATCTACAGAGCGAGAACGTGTATCTCAAGTACTTTCAATGTTGCAAGAAAAAGGGACATTGGATGAGTTAGGTATAGGGCAAATAAGGGATGCTTTTGCCGATCAGCTTTTCCCTGGTTTTTCTACTATTCAAACCCGTGCTAAGTACTTTGTCACTATCCCTTATATCTTTTATGACTACCGTAAAATAGAGCAGCATGAGAGACCTCCTCTGGATGAATATATTAACCAGCAGGAAGATAAGCTTGCTATATGTTTAGTTGAAAACCATAGGCATGACATGCCGAAAGGGATAATTGGAAAAGACAGCTTAGAAAAGGGAGTTGCTCGCAAGCCATCTTCGGTCTATTGGAATGGGGTACGCCAGTTGTCTATTGCTAATACGGAGCTTTCTTTACGAGAGTTTACTAACCAGTATCAAGCGTTAGCGAACAAAAAGAGTGAAACCCATGTAGATGACGATGAGCTGCATTCTGATATTGCACATCAAATGACAAAACCTGATGGTTACGATGAATCTTGGTTAAACCAAGTATCAATAGATCTCACACGTAAAGAAGCTGAATTCCTAAAAAATAAATTACAGCTCTCGAATAAAATTGAACATAGTGTTCCTGCTCAACTATTCAAGCATAACCTTGTTGGTGATACGTTGAAAATGGCTAATATGCAGACCAATAATGGATGGCAGGCCGAAGCCCTTTATGAAAGTCTAAAAGACTCGCCTATTTCCGAACAAACGAAAGCTTGTTTTGAAAAAGCGCTGGAATTTAGTTTTGTTCTTGAAGGTGCGCATATTCGTTACAACACCCTCATAGCCCAACGTGCCAAAAATATCGAACAGATTGAACAGTTGAATGAAGAGTTTGATGTTTGGTTGAACCAAGCTCATAAACAGAATACGAGCTTTGAACAGCAGAGCATCGATAATTGGTATGAGTTTGCTTTCGGTCCACATAAAAGCGCAAACAATCGCACACGTCAGTTTATCGAAAGTTGGTGTAGCTTGATTCGCGAGAATGTCGCTGTAGATAAGTTGGATGTATGTGTGAAGCAACAAGCTATAGCAAATAAAGGGGCTCGGTGTTTGTTGAAAAAAGCCCTTAATGAAAACCAAAAGTGGGTTGGAATGCGCAAACTGGAATTTCGTTGGCCTTCTGCCAGAGTTATTTTACAAGATATCCAGGAGGGGCTAGATGCTAGTGCCTGATAAAAATCGCTTGGATTATGGCGAACAGCTTATCGCACCAGAAGGTTACGAGCTTACTCATGCTATCGCCACGACTTATAGCTTGGATCTAAATACCTTATTGACGGTGCCAATTGCCATGTGTTTTGGCCATACCTTAGAGGGTTCGGTTGAGCACATGAGAATTGCGTTACTGGAAGCTTTAGGAATGTTGGGAGATAAACTCACGGTTTTTTACCAACAGGGCAATATTAAGTTACCAGATAAGTACAACAGTTTATTTGGGTTGTTGGAAAACAGCCTTATTCCTGTAGTCCCCAATGCCGGAGGGTCGAATTCAGCGTTTTCGTCGTTTCACCCGAAGTTGTGGTTGCTTCGGTTCAAAAGCCCAGATGAAAATAATAATGTGAAATACCGTTTGATAGTGTTGTCACGTAATTTAACGTTTGACCGCAGTTGGGATCTTAGCGCTGTAATTAATGGAGAATCAAGAGGGAAGCGTAAGCCAGCCAACCGTCCATTGATTGACTTTTTTGATGAGGTTTATCGTGGTTCATCAACGCAATCATTTGATGATGTGATCGATCCAGAAGAGCTAGTTAGGGTGCATTGGGGTAATCCAGATAACATCAGTAAACTCGGCTTTCTCTCTACTCTTTTTGATGAGCGTAACAAACGACAGACTCCAATCCGTTTAGAGCAATGTAATCAATCTATGCTCGCAGTGTCTCCTTTTATCAGAGGTGGAGGCAAGGTAGCAGCTCTAGATTGGCTCAGTACCTTTGCTCCTGATGACCAACGTTACTTATTTAGCCGTAAAGAAGAGCTTGACATGGCGGGCGAGAAAGCGTTGGAAGGTTGGCACTGCTATGCACTTAACGAACACCTCATCGATGCAGAAGAAAATGAGGAAATGGACCAGTCCCCATTTGTAGAAAACGACCTCAACTTGCATGCAAAGTTATTAGTTGTCGACGAAACAGATTCCACTTCCAGCTGGCATCTTGGTTCGGCAAATACAACTCAAGCAGCGATGGGAGACGAAACCAATAGCCCGAGGAATAGTGAATTCATGCTTCGTTTAACGGGCTCCAAAGATCAAATTGGTGTTCATTCACTGATTAAGCAATGGGTTAATGAGCATGGCACAGGCTTATTTACAAAACATGAGTTCAGCGAATTAGAAGAAACTGAAGGTGAAGACTCTGATCGAGCACTTCGTCTATTGGAGTTCAGCCTAATTAGTGCAGATTGGAAGCTTGAGGTTGATTTATGTGGTGATGACGAATATCAGCTGACCTTAAATGGGGCTCTGGTTGAGACTCCGGAGAGTTTTGACGTTAAGGTTTCGATATTGAGTGCGTCACAGCCTCGAGCCCTAGCTCGAGAGGTTATTTGGGATAGCCTTAAACCCTCCCAAATTAGTGCGCTAATCCACTTCGAAATATCTGAAAATGATTCAGTGGTTAAGAATTTAGTCGTTCAAGCTGAAATAATATTTAACTGTAAATTGGACCGTGGAAAGGCAATAACCAATGAACTGCTCGAGAATCGCTCACAGTTTATGAGTTATATAGCGATGCTGTTACATATCGACCCAAGTAAGCAAGATTTGATGAACGGTGTGGGTAAGGGAGATGGTGAGGGGGCTGGTGGTGTGTTCTTCACCAAAGACAGTGTAATCTATGAAAAACTGATGCGAGCGGCTGCGTTAAGTCCGGATTTGCTAGAAAGAATTGATCGCTTACAAGCACAAGTCGATGAAAAGATCATTCCAGATGAGTTCAAGACGTTATGGGGCATCTTTTCGTCTTTTGTACCATCCAAGTAGTAGTTAATAAATAGTCGTAAAAATAAGAAGATAACGAAGTAATGACACAAGCGATCCTAGAGCAACTGAACGATGTATTAGCTGGCCTTAAAGACTTTCAAAAGGCCACCGTTGACCACGCTATAGACAAGTATCAAATACCCCAACACAGTCATAGAATACTGGTTGCTGATGAGGTGGGGTTAGGAAAAACTATCGTTGCCAAAGGTGTCATCGCTCAATTGTTGAAGAGGCATGTCAGGTCCAATACGACTAAGCCTATGCGTGTCATCTATATATGTTCCAATCTTGCATTGGCAGATGAGAATCGTCAAAAGCTGGCGCTCTTTAATGGTAAAGATGCAAAGCGATGGGTGAAGCCGTCGACGTTTGGACGTTTAGTTGAATTGGCTCTTAAGTCCAAGCACTCTGAAATAAACGATGAGCATGTAATTGAAGTGTGTACATTAACACCTTCGACTTCTTTTACGTTAACTGCAGGTGCTGGTAACTGCTGGGAAAGAGCTATTTTAGCTGTCCTGTTGTGCCAAACGACTAAGTTACATGACTTTGTGAAACCAATCCGCGAGCTATTCAAAACTAACCAGATTACCAGAGAGGGTCGATGGGAAGATGAATTGAGGTATCTGGTTCAATATTTTAATACAGATCCGTCAGTAGTATCTGAGCTTGAAAGCAGCTTGACTAAGCCTTGTGAATCTAAAGTGTTAAGAGAACGCTTTTCATCGCTTCAAGAGGCTGCGCTCTACCTAGCTAATTTTTGGACTGAAGGCTCAGGCGAAACCGATGAGACTAGCCATCTGTTTCATCATTTTAGAGTTGAGGTTCGTCAATTGGTGGCGCGTTGTTGTGCTGGAAGCTTGCAAGCAGACTTGTTCATCCTAGACGAGTTCCAACGTTTTCAGTCGCTCACGGATCAAAGCTCAGATTCCGAAGAGTCATTAATTGCTAGGCAGGTATTTAGTGATAAGGGCATAGCCAAAAAGGCAAAATCCAAAGTACTTTTGTTGTCGGCAACGCCTTTTAAAGCGATGACGACAATTAACGATGAGGACGATGAAAGCAGTCATCATGAACAATTGCATAAGTTGCTCGATTTTCTATCGCACAATGATGTGGATTTTGTTTCTCAATACGAACTGAAGCGTAATCTGCTTCATGGGGATATGTTAACCCTGTCGTCCGGCAATGCAGATTTTGAGTTTATCAGCGATACGAATGCGCGTTCAGTCGAAAAGTTACTGCGAGAATACATTGCCAGAACTGAGCGGAGCCAAATTAGCAAAGGCTTTGAGCAGCTTATTCATTCCAATGAACTATGTTGTGGTTCTGACTTTAGTCTTGAAGAAGTCCAAGGTTACCGAGCGATCGAAGCGTTAAACGCAGTGCTGCCTAAGGGGCGTGGAGGTGTATCTCTTATCGAGTTTGCTAAGTCAGCACCTTGGGCTATCTCTTTCCTAAATGGTTATGCTTTTAAGGAACTGTACCACCGCAATATCAATAACCCTGATGTACGAAAGTTGCTTAGAAAGTCCCAAAGTAGCGAGCAAACTCAGGCTTGGTTATCTCATGTTAGCATTCAAAACTATAGATTGAACGTTGAACAAAGTGCCCCGAACGCAAAGATCAAAGCGTTAAGTAAAGTGATTTTCGAAGGTTCGCCGGAGAACTTGCTTTGGTCCCCACCTTGCAAACCTTACTACCAATTTGACGGTGTATTTAAAGGAAATGAGTCTTTTACCAAAACGCTGCTATTTTCGTCGTGGGCGCTTGTGCCAAAGGCTTTAAGTTGCCTTTGGTCTTATGAGGCCGAACGCCGAGTCATAAAAGGGAAGGGTAAAAGGCCGCAGTATCATAGTGGTAAAAATGCTTCACCTCTACTTCGATTTGAAGGTCAATCAACTCTCAACGTATGGCATTTACTTTATCCTTGTAAGTCGCTAGCCGAAGTATCGTATTTAGATGGAAGCCTAGATGAGGTTTTGGCTCAACAAACCATGTTAATTCAGAGCAAATTAGCCGGTTTAAAGCAATATGAAAGCGAAGAAAGGACCAATAGCGATTGGTATGTACTCGCTCCTATGCTGCTGGATCGACAAGCTGGGAAGACAGATCATTTCGAGTATTGGTTAGAGGTGATTGAGTCTCGCTTGAACACAGTAGGCCGTACTAAGCATTTTGCCAAAATTAAACAGTACTTTGAGGGGAGTGAGGCATTTTCTTTAGGTAAAATGCCTGATGACTTAGCTGAAGTGATGGCATATTCAAGCCTAGCTAATCCTGCTACTTGCGCAATGAGGACCATTCAATCGCTATGGTCAGAAGGCATCTCTGAACTCGACTTGGTTAGTTACTCTGTTCAGTTTGCGGAGCTTACAACCAGACTGTTCAATCATGAATACGCTATTCCCATTGTGAAACGTAACGTTAAACACACCCTGCTATCTGGACAGATGGCTTCACCGGCTTGGTATAAGGTCTTGGTTTATTGCGCACATGGTAATTACCAATCAATGCTGGATGAATACTGTCATTTGCTAGCGACATCAGGCAGTGATGTGCATACTGCAACAAGTAAGCTAGAGCATGCCATGGGAATACGAAGTTCATCCGAGCAGGTTCATTTCTGGGAGAATAGAACAAAACCGAAAGATAAATGTTCATCGTCGATGCGTTGTCATTTTGCTGTTCCGCTCGGTAATCAAAAACTCAATGATGATAGTGGCTTGAAACGAGTAGTGAGCGTACGTGACGCGTTTAACTCCCCATTTCGACCATTTGTGTTGAGCTCCACATCGATAGGTCAAGAAGGGCTCGATTTTCATTGGTATTGCCGTCGAGTTGTTCATTGGAATTTACCCAATAATCCCATTGATATTGAACAACGAGAAGGGCGGGTGAATAGATATAAGTCGCTTGTGGTCCGCCAGCGTATTGCAGAAAGTTATAATCCTGATTTTGGAAACAAAATGGATGTGTGGGAGCAGTTATTCGCGCAAGCAGCTAATGGTGATACGAACAAAACGAGTGACTTAGAGCCGTACTGGTTTACTCCTAACGGGAGGGCTAAAATTGAGCGAATTGTACCGACTTACCCAATGAGTAAGGAGGTTGCAAAATATGCAGAAGTGAAAAAAATACTAGTGCTCTATCGCTTAGCATTTGGACAACCGAGACAGCAAGAACTCTTGGAAAGTTTCACAGCCTGTAATATAGAAAGTGAAGAATTTAATCGTGTTAAAGACTCTTTGATTATTGACCTTGCTCCTTTGAACGTTTTGACTTAGCCAAAAGACTTCATACGAAGCTTTCATTTTAAGCTTGTACATAATGATAGGTATCAACAAACATTCGTATGTTGATACCAGCTATCTTAACTAAATATCGGTATCATAAAATTAGGGTGTAGACTTAATGGTACTTTAATTATATGATACCCCTATATTTGATACCTTCTATAAAGTGAGTGCCATATGCGTATCTTTTCCTATTGTCGCGTTTCTACAACTGAGCAAACGACTGAAAATCAGATTATTGCTATCCGTCAAAAAGGGTATGAGGTGAATGATGCTCGTACTATCAGTGAAACGATCTCTGGGTCTGTTGAAGCGATGAAGCGAGAAAAGTTCAAGATGCTTATCAATCACCAGTTAGAAAGCGGCGATATGCTGGTGGTCTTAAAGCTAGACCGCTTAGGTAGAGATAACATTGATGTTCAAAACACCATTAACCTACTTACAGATAAAGGCATCAAAGTCGTTTGCCTCGATCTCCCCGTAGCTGACCTATCAAGTGCTGAGGGTAAGTTGATGCTACAGATGTTTTCAGCCTTTGCTGAGTTCGAGCGAAACCGCATTAGAGAGCGAACAAAAGAAGGGCTTGAACGAGCTAAAGCCGAAGGTAAAAAATTGGGTAGACCAGCAGCACACAGCACCACAGCTTTAGTACAAGCTAAAAAAGTGAAGGGGTTATCTCAATCTAAAGCAGCAGAAGCATTAGGTTTGGGAATTGCCACCGTAAAAAGGCACTGGAACAAGTAAAGCTCAATACATACGTAATTCTCAGTTGTCTTACATATTGTGGCAGTTCGGACTCTAACTTGTTCTTGTACGTGCGATGTGCAGTCGTATGAAGCGTTGTTTACCGCTTACCGCTTACCGCTTATAAAACCGTGGACAATATTACTTGACCACTACACATCGAATGTTTGTTAGTACAGTTCAAATTGGCATCAATACCATTGTGTTTTTACGTTATGGAATATAAACATCACGCGAGAATACCGTGATGGTTTTAGCTCCGCGTGAAAGGGCTACATACAAGTTGTTTGCGTTCATCCCTTGGGCTTGGGCATCTAGAATCATACAATGATCTGCTTCAAGACCTTTGAGTAAAAGTGTGGAACCAATAGCCCTACTCGGTATCCGGTTATCTCCTTGCTGGCGTAAGCGTTCTCTTATTGAAGATGCGGCTTCAAACATACTTGTTGCTGGTGAAGTTATTGCTAGGGATATTGAATCTTTTAAAGCATTGCATGCTCCTTTTCGGTAAACGCGAGCACCAGGCTTTAACTCCAGTTGTTGTAGAGCATCTAAAATATTTGTTCGAGAACTATCGATAGCAACGTTGCAAAGTGCTTGCTCACTATTGGTTGCGACTGTCCTGCTTCGACCATTGAGAATACTGTCTACCCGTTGCGATGTTTTTGCCATTTCGACATTAGTCATCATGGTACTAGCAACCTGCATAATAGTGGTCGAAAGAGCTACCCCTGTATTATTATCAAATTGGCTAGCGGCACTGGTAACACTGGCAAGCTGCACAGGTTCAACGACTTCAATTCGGGAGCTTCCTTGTGCATAGCTATGCCTTGAACGTTCGTTTATCGAACTGCCAATTACGAGCAAAGAATCTGTTGGGTAGTAGTTTAGAATAGCGTGTTGTGCATTACGCTGATTTGTAAGGTCTGTTTGAGCAATGTCTGTCAGTGGGTGTAATGTTATATGTGCAGGACAAGTTCGCAGATCAACCCTTGCCCCCTGTTGTAGAGACTCCCTTGTTGCAAGTATCCACTCACCAAGAGCTGGCGTTCCAACATTATTCCAACGCCATGGCGTATCTAATTCTTCGATAAGTGGAAAGTGCTGAAGAACCCCATTGTCCCAATCAGGCATTGGGCCTCCGAAGTTAAAAATGCACTGCATTGGGTCGCCAAAAATCACAGTAGGGAGTACATCTGAAAGTGAAGTAATTAGATTGTGTTGGTTAACGTCACAATCTTGATACTCGTCAACAAGTAGCCTTGAATAAGATGCTTGTAGAATGTCACTAATGCTACCTGTCATCAGCAACCTCAATACTGCTTGTCTTATTTCTGGGTAGAAAAGCCGAGGATTTTCCGGTGAAGAATGAATTGGGCAGGTTATCGGGAAACTATTAGCTATACGAAGCGCCCATCCATCAATGGTCGTAACAACATAGTGTGAAGTGGGCACTGACAACTTTCGTAGCCTTTTCTTTAATGCCGAAACTCCCGCAGTAGTGTGGGTTAGAACTAATATAGGCTTGGTATTTTTAACGGATAATGTCTCCGTGATTAAGTGGGTTTTACCACAACCTGCGGGAGCAACAATCGCTCCACGTTCGGTATCAAGAACAGCTTCAGTCCTCATTATTCCTCACCTTGACTACGAGCCCATTGGAAAAGGTTGGTTAGATTGCTAATGAGTATCGGGGAGAAGTTTTGAAAGTTAGGGCCTATTATATATCGAGCCATATTCTCTGCGGGTTCAATGTCTTTAAACCAACCTTTTTTATTGGCAGCTTTTGCTAATACAGGCCTATGGTTTTCATTGAAGCGTTCTCGACAGTCATCTAAAGTAATTTGGTTATGTGAATAGTTACTTATGTGTGCTCTAACAGAATCTTCGCCCTTACGGCTAACGGCTAACGCTAAGAGGTTTGGAATTAAGTCTAATGGGCATGCTAAAAATAGAGCATCTTCAGTTGCATTATCGTTAAGCCATTCGAAAATAGGTATTCCTATACCTACCATTTCAGCGGTTAGTTGCTGGTGTTCTTGCGCTTTATCGGAATCTTTAAAAAGAGATGTTTGATAACCAAGAGATTTGAAGACTTTTGCTCGAGCGAACATACTATCGCCACCTCCATCGGTGCAATAAACTCCTTTTGCAATAATTGTCGGGTGATTGGCATCTTGATTGTAGAGATCAATCCCTCTTACTAATCCAATTTCAGTTTTACCTTCACAAACTACTACAGCTTTACTCAAAAAAGCTTCTGCACAGACTCGTAGTGTTGATTGTTGGTCTTCTCCATCATTTAAAGAGAAGATGAAATGTGAGCATATCGAATGTGGTGCAGGCACATTTGGTATCGGTGGCGGAGGAATAAGCTTACGAACAACATGCAACTGGCAAGCCTGTAACTCGCGCAAGACGTAAGGTGAATGAGTAGTAATAAAAACTTGCTGCGTTGGTTCCGCATCTTTTGAACCTAGCTCGTTAAGCAATCTAGTAATACGGTATGGTTCAAGACCATATTCGGCTTCATCTACGATCAGAATGCTAGAACAACTGGCTGCTTTTTGTAGACCGCTAATGAGAAGACGTGAAGATCCTGTTCCTAATTGTCTTAGAGGGGTTCCATCACAATTGTGGAGGCTTATGGCACCATTGGACATGGATATTCCATTTACATCGAGAAGTGCACTAAGTTGTCTAACTGGTACACCAAGTCCGTTGGCAATTTGCTGGACTTGAGTCAAAACCTCTGTGACGCCCTGTACTTGTTGTGCAGCAAAGGCTTCACGGGTTTGCCGTCCCAATTGAGCAAGAACTGAAGATACATCTAATGTCTCTTCAGAAAGCTTGTTCAACACGGACCGATTACCCCATGCTAGGTTTTGATGTGAGGTCGTGCCAAGTCGGGCAGGCGATAATAGCTCTCGGTGTTTCCAAGGTAATCTACGTTCGAGACCATCAGCATCAGCTCGGTCAGAATATAATCTCCAATCAGGCGCTAAATCAGCGTCTACATATAGCTTTACGGTAATGACTGTTTCTGTACCAACTATCTTCTCGTCGGTTATTTCTTTAGTAGCAGAATTGAAGCCTCTTAGAAAAGAACCATAACGCTCAATATTTTTTAACTCATCATGAAGTTCGCCAATAGTGACCGTGATAGTCAATGGTGACGATGTATCGAGTTGATAAAAATCGGCATCGTTGAAAGAGTAAGAGCGTCTTGCTCCCAAAGCAAGATCGATAGCATCTAAAATTGTCGACTTGCCGGAGTCGCCTGGACCTATTAGGCAATTAAGCCCTGGCTTTGGATTCCAAGAAAGTTTTTTGATTGACCTAAAGTTCTGTATTTCTATATGACGTATAATCGACATGCCAAATCTCTTTGCTAAATAATAAAAACAAAATATCGTTTAACATAGCAGTTAATTAGTAAGAGAAATATGGTGTAGAGCATTGTTTTATAACTTGTCTATAAGCTTTCGTCAGTGCGTTCCTCTTAGTTAGTGAAAGCAGAGTTTTACTTGACCACTACAAATATCATCTCGAATCCAGTCAGGCTGTGATGATTAGGATAAAGTAAGCAATTAAACTCATATTGGCGACGGAATGGATTGAGGACGTAACTAATTCATGCCCAAAATAAGTTTAAGATTGATATATTTCGAGGTGAAGTCTGTTGAATTTGCCCCCAAAAATGTAATTCCCCCCTCAATAGAATTGCCAGATTAGCTATTCCACTACGCTCATCCCAATCAATTTATTCTACTTAGCGCTAGATATCTTGTCCTGGCTGGTGGATATGTTCACTGCACCAGTTCATAAGCTCTCTGCGTCGTTCAATGTAATCGACGCGGTGATACGCTGCACGGGTGGGTTTTTTATCTACGTGGGCCAGTGACACTTCGATGAGTTCAGCATCAAAGCCTTGTTCATTTAAGGTCGTACTGGCTAAAGAACGCAGACCGTGAGCCACTAAGTATTAACGGTGCTAGGAAGATGGCACCGTTAATTCCCTGCATGACCCATCAACCGATCGTGTTACGAACTTTACCTTAACCATAAGTATTTATTAGCGAAAAAGAACAAACTCACAGAAAAGGTACATGTTGATATGATAATCTTTATGCTTAGGCCTTACTGTGTAAGGCATATTAATTTGTGAACTCCATTTGCGTAAAGAGAATGTGAATGTTGACTGATATTAACGATGATGGAATTAATAATTTTAGAGATTTGGTTAATGACAACAACAGGTTTTTCATGCCGATATGATCCAATAAAGATGGTAAGGATCATTGGAACCTTGTTTGCTATAGCATGGACTGGATCTCAGTTTCAATTCGATATTAGCACTAAAGATAGAGCATGGCTCACAAGGTAACTATGTCCGAAAATATCAAGCGTTCAGCAATAACTGCAGCAGGTTACATTTATCAAACGCGGCAAGGCCTCAAGATCTTGTGTGACTGGTTAGATGCGCCATCTCGGTACAGCCGAGTGAAATTCGAATGCGATAAAGAAAACGAAGCACCACAAGGGCTGGATGATATTGTTATAGAGCGAAGCGACGGGTATTTCGACTTACAGCAAGTGAAGTTCACTCCTAATCCTGATGAACATCTGCTTTCCTGGGATTGGATGTTAGAAAAGTCAGGTAAGACTGCACGGTCTCGGTCAATGCTTCGCAAGTGGTTTGATGCCTACAAAAAGCTCGAACCGTCTCGTATTGGGGAGATCTCATTGACGACAAACCGTCGGCCGGATGCGGAGATCGAAGTTTGTCTCGAAGACGGCAAGATTTCCTTTGCCAAAATCCCTGATCCGACTCGCTCGAAACTCATTAATGAACTTGGCAGTGATGTTGATTGCGAAGAGTTTTTCAGACAGTTGCGTATTCAGCACAGTGATAAAGGATACACCGTACTTGAGCACGAAGTTGATGCTCAACTTCGGAAGCATGGCACTCAGGAAGGAATCGCAATCCTTAAAAATATAGCCCTAAACTGGGCGACTCAGAAGGATTCCCCTCCACCGGACGGCTGGATCTCACTGTCCGAGATTCGTACTATCCTGCAGGCTTCGGCGCCAGCACCATTACCAGAGGACTTCGTGGTTCCGAAGGGATATGAAGTCCCTGACAACATCTTCCATGAGGAGTTTGTAAGAGGCGTAATCGATGGAGCAGGGAGAGGAATTGTTCTGACGGGACCTCCAGGTCGAGGAAAAAGTACCTACTTAAGCGCTTTGTGTGACACGCTAGCTGAAAGGAAGATCCCAGTAGTACGCCATCACTATTTTCTTTCGACTACAGAGCGTGGTCGTGACCGTGTTCACAGCCATGTGGTCGAGCAATCAATTTTGGCGCAGATTGAGCAACTTCATGAAAGTGTTCCAAGGTCGACAGGAGGCCTTAGAGCAGCTTTAGAGGCCTGTGCCGCTTACTATAAGGTGAAGGGTAAGCCTTTTGTTCTCGTCTTAGACGGCTTGGACCATGTTTGGCGCATCAACGCTGAGGACAAACGTCCGCTAAATGACCTTTTTTCACAGGTGATTCCTTGCCCAGACAACATGGTGCTTCTCGTTGGCACTCAACCTGTTGATGATGCTCAGTTACCAACGGATTTACTCGCTTATGCGCCTAAGAGTGAATGGCTCACTTTACCGGCAATGTCTGATAACGCTGTACTTTCGTTTCTTCGTAAAGCTGTTAAAGAGGGGCGACTCAGGAATGATTTAGAAGATGAGTCGCAGCTCGAAAAACAATTACAAGGTGCTGCATCAGCGCTCCGCGAAAGGACCAATGGCCATCCACTTCATGTTATCTACGCCATCGCGGAGCTAGAGCATGCTCGCTGTAGGGTGTCGAGTTGGGGTGTAGAGCAGTTGAAAGGGGATTTAAGTAAGGATGCAAAATTCTACTACGCATCTTTGTGGGAAACCCTTCTTCCAAGTTTGAAAGATACTTTACGGTTAGTCTGTGCTTTTCCATTTTTCTGGCCGAAGACGTCGTTCGCTGAAGTTGCTGCTGACGCTAATACTGCTACGCCTGAAATAGGTAAGGTTGAACATTTACTTTACTCTTCTGCTGCTGGTTTGAAAGTTTTTCACGAGAGTTTGGCTGTTTACGTTCGTGCAACTGATCGTTATGAAGAGCGTATTGAAGAGTTGATGCCATCTGTCGCACGTTGGCTGGAAAAGTTGGCTCCGACCTCGCTTCGTGTGAACTGGCTCTGGACAGTCCAAGCGAGGCTAGGTGACTCAAGCCATCTTATTGAAGGCTTAAATAGAGACTGGATAATGCTTCGTCTAGAAGAGGGATATCCAGAGTCACTGTTTGACTCGCTACTGTCAGAAGCTTTTGTTGCAGCCATTGATACCGCTTCGTTTGCAGATGCATATAGGTTGGCGCACCTCAAAGACCGGATGGTTGGTGGTAGCAAGTTTCAAATACAGAGCGACGACATGGCTAGGCTTATTTCTTTTACCCTTGCTTTGAGTCCTGAAGAGAGTGTACTACGTGAGGCTGTAGCCTCAAGACATGAAACTGACATACTGCATGTTGCTGGGCTTGGGCTGGCGTTACGAACTAGGGGGGATCTGGTTCTAGCTGAAACCTGTGGTGAAGAAGTGTTTCGTCGATTTAGAGGGGTAAGCCGTTTCTCTAACAGGTATAGGTCAGATGAAGGCGCTGATGAATTTAAATTTTTGTTCGAGGTTTTTGCACAACTAGGTGTCATAGACACTGCTCCCCCAAAGCTTATTTGGCTAATTGACAATAACCCACCGACTGTATGGTTTCCTCAAGTCCAAATGCTGGTTGAGTCGGGAAACTTGGATGACTTAATGACAGTTGCCGCTTCGCTCAACGATGAACAGAGTAAGAGCATCATCAGTGATGCTTGCATTCGTGTAGCAGCTACTGAAGGGGTTAGGATTACTGAGCGCGACGACTTTAACTCCATTTCCAAGACTCCCTTCGTAGCTGCTGTTGAGGTAGCGCTTACACAGTTCTCAACCACTATGCATGAGTCTATTCCTGTGGACTGGCTCAAGGGCGACTACTACGAACGAAAGGATGACCTTGCGACGCTTACGCACCACTGGTTTTTCAGTGCGGTACACCTTGGACTTTGCATGGCTGCGGAAAAACAAACTGCCTTTAGCTATATTCATGCTCCCACTTATAAAGACAGAGAGAACATAACCGATTTTTTAGATGCATTATCTCAAATCGGTGCAGAGATAGCTGTTCGTTGGTGGAGTGGGGAGTTCGTAGACTTCCATGAGCTTTTTACGCAGCTTGAGCAAGTTGAGTTTCGAAGCTTCAGGCAAAGCCATAGTCGGAGCTCTGCTGCAGAAGATTTCAGGTGTGCACTGCATCGAATTGCTTGCGACATCCACTTGGTTAGTGTTTTGCTAAATGATTCTTATGAACCTGTTTTATCGAAAAAAACAATCGACACTGCAAGAGAATGTGTTTGGTTTGATGCTAGTTCTTTCAGGAATCAATATGCTGCAAAGTTATTAACAAGGATGGCAGGAGACGCGGCAATCAAGTTTATTGAATCTCAGCGTTTATTGCTTGATGCAAAGGTAGAGGCGGAGACTAGTGTCCATCTTCAAGCACCATTACAGTTATGTTCTATAGCGTTAACCCACAAATTACCGTCAGAGGCCAGTGAACTCTGTAGACAGACTTGGGAGCTTACGACCGGGTATGCGCATCGGAAAGATCCAACACTGAATAATACCGTCGATGCGATTAGTCATCTAATCGAGATTGCTGATGGTGATGCTCGTAGGCTTCTTAGTAGAGTGGCACCACAAATCCATCATGTCCTTAATTATACTGATGGGAAAGGGACAAAACATGTTCTGGCTTATGCCGATAGGTTGCTAGCAAAGTTGAAACCCTCAGCACTGATGGTTAAATATGGAGAGCACATAGAGTTAGGCGAATGGTGGCAGGCAGAGAGTAGCCTGCGAGAATATGTGAGACAGGGCGTGGAAAATGGATGGCCTCTAGATGCTCTGATGCGTACGGGGGTTCATGCTGAAATATATGAAATCCTTGAAGAGTTGGCTAGAGGTGGCAGCTTAAATGCTGTAAAGCAGCTTAAAGTTTTGCAGGAGCATAGTGGTTGGGATTTGGGAGTGTTGCAGCGTCAAGAATACTCTAACAGTGAGACGGAGAGTGAAGCTTATGAGGGGAGCCCTTCTAGTTATGGCCCAGATGAATTAGATGCTCTTTTCAAGGGTTTTTCCGGAAGCTACGAACAAAAAAGAAGATTCCTTCTCGACTGGTATCAATACTGGATTACGAAAAAGCAAGGCCGGAGGTTGCTCGAAACACTTGAACCTTTGCTTTTGTCATCAGAGGGAAGATCCAAGGATATCCAGCATCTCTCGAACATCGCCTTTCAAACTAAACGACAGTTGAGCGGAAAGAATTCAGCATGGAAATATCTTGTCCGTGCGCAGATCCTTAATGGTGGATGGGCTGCTTACGGGTACGAAGATGAGACAGAGACTCTCAGAAGGTTTGATCTTGTTGCCCAATATTATCAAACGCGCTGTGATGAGTTCGTGATGGAGACTACATACGGGATGTTCGATGATCCTTATCCGTCTCGCGTACCACCTAATGAGAATATGGTTTATTTTTACGCTAAGCAAGGGCGTGTTGCGGAAGCTGTGAGGTTTGCTGAGAGTATGGTTAACTGTGTCATTGAGGATACTCGAACTCTAGCTCTGACTCCTCCTTTATGGGCAGCAGAACTTGTTTCCCATTCTGTTTTGGAGGATTGATGGACGAGTTAAGTATCCTTGTTGCTCGCCTCGGATGGCCTAATACGTCAACACGTTGGTGGGTTATGCTGGAATTGGCCGCCCGACTAGGAGAGCCTACAGCGAAGGTAAATACCGAATCAGTGTTGCTTGAACTGCTGCGTTCACGAAAACTTGAGGCAGAAGTCATAGAGATTCTATGCATTTTTTGGATAGCAGTGCAGGGGGATGGTTATTCACCTGATACGTCACTGTCTGAAAATATCTCAAGACCATCACCGCTTTCGGACTTGTTGCTTGAGAATATTGGGTTATCGATTCAAGCCAGTAACTCTGGCTTGAAAGAAGTGCCTGAGAGCTTCGAGATTCCTGATGATTTTGACGGTGTTCAAGGGGCTGATTTACCGAGGGTATTCCATACAACAATGAGTAACTTAGAAGCCCTTACTCAGCTTCCTTTCCTTCGGCAGATGGCCTTTGAGTGGGTTGAGAACCAAGCTGCATACCCAGATGCACCATATCAAGGTGACCCATGGTATTTCACTCGTTCTCTAGGAGATGATTTTGTCGGTCAGTATTCTGCTCGCGCAGCGATTCGGGCCATTTCTTCATACCTTCGTACATTGGCTGTAGCGCAAGAAATCTGGGGAATGCCGCTAGAATTGGTGAATGAGAAAGCGCTTTTGGCGATGCCAGTTCATCCCTCGTTGGCTTTCCTAAGGCCTAAACGTCCTTCTTGGTTCCCTGAGATGACAGATTTCGACGGAGATGAAGAGTCGATAGATTCATCATTGCGATCACTGCTTGCCAGAGTCGATGTAACGTGTCCTAGTGATGAACTGATTGCCTTTCATTCGCCAATTGTCATGTCGATGGAACGATGTGTTGAGGTATCTATGGTTCGTTGGTCTCAGAGTTCAGGAAGCTTAATTGACGATGCGAAACTGCCGGCTTATCTCAACGACTTTTGGAGTCGAGGGACAACGTTTCCCAGTACTTATGCAGAACCGCTCTGTACAACTACTCTCTTAGCGCTACCGACTTTCCGAAAACTGGTGGATGAGAATTGTAAGGCTTGGCCTTTAGCAGGATCGCTCGACTTCAATAGGATTGGCTATCTCCAGCACGACCTGTATCCGTCACGGCTTTTCTTTCCGACGTTGCCTGATTTGGATGAAGCAGAGATCACCCCTCGAGACGGGGGTTTAGAAGTCAAGGTAGGGACTCAAACCGTTGCAGAATTAAGTTATTGGAATGCAGGGTGGGGATCTGCGAGGCCAAGATATCTTGGCGGAAACTGTGGAACAGCCTTAATTTCAAATGGAGAGGCATATCGTGAAACTGTCGGTATTAAAGACTTATCGTTACGCGAGTTCTATCTTTGGCAGGTGCGTACTTTATCTCGAAGTGGTAGCTATGAAAAGTTCAGCGAATCACTTGTGACAGGGGTCTTGTTCATCTAGGTTATTGGGTTGTGAGAGTCCGATATCAACGCGGGTAATTTCGTCTTTTATCTCACAGACCAAGTCCATAGTTTTAAGTAACATGCTCATTGGATGTACTTATTTGTCTTACGATATGTAGATTTCTGACAGTTGCTTCTAATAAGCTGCTGAAACTAAAGTATAAATAACAGATGGGAACCATAGTGACCAATATAATTGAACTAGAGAAGATAAACAATAATCAACAGGTTAAGCTAATCATCTACTGCACCGACCAAGAGGTAAAAGCATATTTAGCAAGTTTTATTAATGAGAACAAAAACCTTGTTAAAGGTCTCAACATTTATCCAATGGCTTCCGCTGGTAATAAATCTGCGACAGATGTTTTAAATTTGGTGTTGGAGTTTGGAGCGGATATTTGGGACACCGTGAAAGATGAACTAGTCTCTATTTTCATAGGTTATCTTTTAACTGAGTTGAAAAACAAGAAACAACAATACGTGGTTAAAGATAAAAACAAAGATAATCCTAAAGACCCTGACGAGGACTAGTGATGTCAGGTAACAATGGTAGTTATCTCTTTATAGCTAATCTGATCGGTATTAGGGCTTCGTTGGCCACATCAGTCAAAGTTAATGAAGAAATGAGTGGTACTTTACGTTCGAAGCATGAGCGCTGGATGCGCCTTACCAATAATGAAAAAGCTACATTTTTAGCAGAAGAACATGAATTTGCTCACCATCAATTAATGACAAGCAGTTTAGCTGGTGTGCTTTATTGGCGATTAAGCGAAGTGTGGTCACGTGATGTCAGTTGGCTTTCGCAAGAGTTGGCACGATTTGGCTTGTTCCCTGAGAGAGGGCTAAATCTGTGGGAGTGGTGGAAGAAAGCAGGCCAAAAAGCGGCGAGAAGTACTGCTACGTTTGGAGCTGTTCGTTTAGCTTATTTGAATCACGTGTTTGAGCACCTTAACCTGATTGCAGATCTGCGTGACTACCTGTATGGCAATGAAATACCTAACACCAATATAACTAGGAGCACCTTTGCTAAGATGTTATCGGTAGCCTTTGACTGGTGTGCTGAGCGGTCTGGGCTATCTATTGGTGGGAGTCACGACGATTATCTTATTAAAACGAAAAACTGCGCGACGATAGTAACACTGCAACCAGATGCCCCAGTTTTCCCTACTAAGGAACCCTATAACCTCCAATCCCTATTTGAAGCATACTCGGTATTTCGCGAGTTATTTGTATTGCAGTTGGTTGGCGATGACATCAGAGCACAAGATCTGCTAGAAAAAACACTTGCTGGTCAATATGGTGAGGCATTACGCGCCGTCATACCCCTAGCGGAAAGTTCTGACTGGAAGTTGGGATTCTCCCCTCATATCGCAATGCAGCACATCTTGCTTATGTGTAATACACCAATAGATATTGTGGCTTATAAAGAAGAAAATCAGCTAGAGGATATACTCCCTTGGTTGGGTTTACATGATAGTTTTTGTCATCATGGTATAAAGTTAGATAAGTTGATAGTAATTACAGAGCAGGTCCATACCGCTGTATGCGTTCCGCTGTTCAGCGACAAAGCTAACTGGTTACGGTATCTTAACCTTACAAGCATAAAAAGCTTAGAAGACTATTGGGCTACGACAGATCAGAAGCGCATCAATAATTTCACTGTTGCAATTACATCAAATGCAGTTAATCAAGCAGCGTTTACGTTTAAGGCGAACCTATCAAGTACGTGTAAGTTACTCATGCATTGGGCGAGCGCCCCAGAAGAACTTGACCGTAGGGAGCATTTTCAGTCTTGGTTTGACGACACTAAAAAAAGTATCTGTCTAGTTGAATATATCGATGCTGTTTACATTGCGACTGAACCTGTAATTAAAGCCAATGATAAGCCATTTTTAAAACCTCTAATTACGACGCTTCCTATATGGGTGATCTTCGGTCTCTTACTTAGGGCACATGAGTACTACATGCTGAGAAGCTACTGGGATGGAACTTGCCGGCCTAGTTTAACAATTCTAATTGAGAAGTTAGAATCTTTATTTTCAAAAGAAATAGGTGAAAAGCAGGGCTCTTACTGCGACTTTTTAACTGAATTTACAAGTCAGCTAGAACGCCAAGCCAAAACTCGATACCCAAATACCCTTGTCGTTAACGATTTTAATTTATATTGTGACCAATAGTTATGGTGAATAGCATTACATGAAATGAATGGTCAATTATTTTGGCTACTCTAGCCTTGTCCTGACCGGCAGATATGCTCGCTCCACCAACAAATAAGCTCTCTGCGTCGTTCGATATAGTCTGCTCGGTTGTAGGCCGCTCGAACGGTGTTCTTATCTACGTGAGCCAGTGATACCTCAATAAGTTCAGCATCAAAGCCTTGCTCGTTCAGTGTAGTGCTGGCTAATGCTCGAAGGCCATGAGCCACTAAACGGCCTTTATAGCCCATACGCTTGATCGCCATATTGGCGGTTTCAGTGTTGGTATGTCTGTTCGGGTTTCTGTCAGCAGGGAATATGTATTCCAAGTGACTACTGATTGGCTGCATGCGCTTTAGCAATGCGAGAACTCGAGGTGTTAAAGGGATTATGTGCTCACGCTTCATCTTCATGCGCTCAGCAGGGATCACCCATAGCTTTTTATCAAAATCTATCTCAGCCCACTTAGCCATAGCGGCTTCCGCTGGGCGGGTCATCGTATGTAATTGAAGTTCAATCAAGCAGCGAGTTGTCACCTTGATACTGGCATAAGATAAGTCCTGCATAAATTCAGGTAGCTCACTAGGTTTGATTGTGGGCATTTGACGCTTCTCTGGGACACCAAACGCAGCCGCTATGCCAATAAGCGGGTTGGAGTGAATTACACCTGTATTAACTGCAAAGGTCATCACTTCATTAAGCCAGCTGATCACACGTCTACAAGTTTCTACGTGTCCTTTGCCCTCTAATGGTTTGAGCACTTGAATGACTTGTGGGGCGGTTAAGGCGCTGATTGGTGTTTCACCTAGGGCAGGGAATAGGTATAGCTCTAATCTGCGATAAAGCTTTCTTGAGTGATTTGTTGATACTTTTTGTTTTTTCACTTCGAACCAAGTATCAGTAACCGTTTTAAGGGTATTAGCTGCATCCGTTTTAACTGTTTCTTCTTGTTGCTGAAGGTGATATTGAGGATCTATGCCTTTGGCAAGCAACTCTCGGGCAGCGTCTCTGCGCTTTCTTGCTTCTGCTAGCGGCACATCTGGGTAGGTGCCGAGGCCAAGGTTAGTACGTTTTTTCGTAACAGGGCGGGTATAGTTGAGTAGCCAAAATTTTGAGCCACTCGGCTTTATTCTAATCGATAAGCCACGACCATCTGCAAGGTTGTATTCTTTCTCTTTAGACTTAGCGTTTGCAACTTGCGTTGCTGTGAGTTGCTTAGTGGTATTGGCCATGAATGTAACACGATTATGGGATTTGGCTTCGATGTTACATTGAGTGTGACATAAAACTCAAGCTGCTATGGGATGGCAATAAACGCTAATGGACGCTAAGTCATTGATTTTATAAATTTCAGGCAGAAAAAAAGACGTCCTGAGACGTCTTTGTTCCTATATTTGGTGGAGGCGGCGGGGCTCGAACCCGCGTCCAAAAAGCCTACATCCTCGGCGCTACATGCTTAGTCTCTCTTTTGGTTAACCAAGTACACTCCGAAAGACAGGATTGCAATTGGCGAGTTCAGTACTGTTTCGCGGTTCACCCCTGAACGTGGTTCCCTCGCTATCAAATGTAAAGGTGACCATCTTATTACTCTGCCCATTTGAGAAACGTGAGCAAGATGGCTAGCTAGCCTAAGCTGCTAGAGCGTAGTTATCGTCGTTTGCAACTATAACTGTGCGGCTTTTTACGAGGCCAACCGCCCCTCGGCATGCTCCTAGGGTTTCGTGAATCTTGTCGAATCCAGAATCGCCCCCAAGTACAATGTGATTGTAACCTGCTAAATCCTCTAACACCAAGGATAAATCATGTTGTTACAATTGATTGTTCGTTATCCGACCATTTTACCTGTTTAAACAGCAAGCTTACGCTAATTACTGTTGAACGGCTTTCTTCATGGTACGAGATTTTTCAATCTTCCACTCGCGCTCTTTGGTATCGTCGCGCTTATCGTGTTCTTTCTTGCCTTTACCCAAACCAATCTCAATTTTTACCCAAGCGCCTTTGCGCCAGTACATTGAGATCGGCACAATAGAGTAACCTTGGCGGTCGACCAAGCCTTGCAGCTTGTCCAGCTCTTTGCGGTTAAGCAAAAGCTTTCTGTCGCGCATAGGGTCACACACTACATGGGTCGATGCGGTGTTGAGTGGTGTGATAGTACAACCAAATAGATAAGCTTCACCGTTTCGTAAGAACACGTAGCTCTCAGACAGGTTAACCTTACCGACTCGGATCGATTTCACTTCCCATCCCATGAGGGATAAGCCAGCTTCAAATTTCTCTTCAAATTTATAATCGAAGGTCGCACGTTTATTACGCGCTATCGTTGCTGGTGGGTTCTTTGATTTTTTTGCATTTTTCTTAGCCATAGGCGGGCTATTATACGCGCGGTTAGCTAATTTGGAATTGGCTGACGACATTATTTCGCGATTTTGTGGCGTTTAGTTGTCGATTTGATGTTTTTTCATCCAGCTTATCCAGCCTTGAGCCACAGGTGACCCGTGGCTGGGAGCGTGGTAAAATCGCTCAATCAGATTTTAAGTAATCTTTAACGCTATTTAGGTTAAACAAACAGATGCCACAGATATCCCGCAGTGTGTTAGTCCGTTTTAGTGCGATGCAGATGTATGAACTGGTTAACGATGTTGAGTCATATAAAGAATTCTTGCCTGGATGTGTTGGGGGCAAGGTACTTGAGTTTGATGGTAAAACCATGTTGGCTTCTGTCGATGTGTCTAAAGCGGGGATCAGCAAAACTTTTACCACACGTAATCAAGTTGAGCCTGGCAAGTCTATTGAGCTGGCACTAGAAAATGGTCCGTTTAAACATTTGCATGGCACATGGATCTTTACCGAGTTAACTGAAGATGCCTGTAAGGTGGATTTTCAACTTAATTTTGAATTTTCTAGCCCGGTTGCCGATATGGCATTTGGTCGCGTATTTAAAGAGTTAATGTCCTCTATGGTATCGGCGTTTACTAGCCGTGCTAAAGTTGTTTACAAGTCCTAGGCAAGAGTAAGGAAGTCAAGTATTCATGATTGAACAAGAAAACTTTGCCGTTGAAGTGATCTATGCGTTACCTAACCAACAGAAACGCATTTCGGTAATGGTGCCCCCTGGAACTCGTTGTATCGATGCCGTTAAACAAAGCGATATGTGCCGATTTTTTCCAGAAATTGACCTTGAAAAAGTTAAGTTAGGTATATTTAGCCGCGCGGTAAAACATGATGAGGTGTTGTTACCCGGTCAACGGGTTGAAATCTATCGTCCACTGATTGCCGATCCTAAGGATGTTCGTCGTAAACGAGCGGAAAAGGCTAAAGAAGAGGGCAGAGCCAATAAAGTTACCGGTGGCCGCAGTTAATATTGATCGTTAATGCTGGCTGTGGTTAATAAAAACTTTCAGTGTATGGGTCATTAGATCTCGATAATAAAAAGGTTCTTGAGCATAAGCTGAAGAACCTTTTTTGTATCAACTAAATCGCTATGATGCTATTCAGAAGATTTAATTTCGTTGAGCGACTGCGGCTTCTTTTCTTCAATCAGCGGCTTCGCATCGGGCCGAGATTCAGGGTTTAATGGCACTAAGTCGCCTTTATCTGAAATTTCACCACTGAGTTCAGGTAAACGGCTCTGATCCAGTGGGGTGTTAAACTCGGCTGATAATTCATAATCACCGTCGATACGCCTTAACTTATCTTCATCGAAATGCAGGATAAGCTCTTTATGGATGATGCTCGCATCACGGCCACTTTTATAGTGGTAAACATAGTACCAAGTGTTGTCGGAAAAACTGTCGCGCAGTACCGGACGACCTAGGATGTACTCTACTTGCTCTTTGGTCATCTCGACACGAAGCTTCTCAACTTGCTGAGTTTCCATGTAGTTGCCCTGCGGAATGTCTGGCTTATAAATGAGCCAATCGAAAACGCTACAGGCACTAAGTGATAGAGAAAGCGCAGCTGCGCCTAAAAGGGTAATACTATGTTTTTTTATAGTCATTGAATGCGCTACGTCCTAAAAATCTGTCGGCCATAATACCCAAGCATTCCCCTCGCTGACAAGCGCTATTGTTGTTTTCTCTGGCTTGTTTCAAGTTGCCTGCTAGCTCTAAGGGGAAAACGTTTTTTGGGTATCAGCTTAATTAACCTGAACCCGGGGCGAGCCATAAGGCTTAATCCCACGGTTTGTAGTCATTGTCATCTTGCCTAATCACTGCCCGGTTGTGCTGTATTTGGGTGCAACCGACGCATCGCTGCGCTCCATTATTCTAACCATCAATCACAAGGTGACAGTCCAGCTTAAGTGTTGAGTATTACAATAGGCTTAGGGGATTGAGCTGATGTAATTTGTTCATATTGGTCAAGATTAAATGCCCCAAATTTAGATTGATAATTGTTAGGTCAGACCAAAAGCAAGGAGGGAAGTTTCATTTTGGTGAAATAAGTTTGCATTTCTCACTGTAACGGTTTGGTTTAGCATGGATCAAAAAGTTGTTAGGAAATTGCTTTGATCTGTTTGCATTCATGGTAAATGTGCTAAGTTAATGCTCTAATATCATCAACATTGCTCTAGGTTTACGCTTGCTTGCAAGCATCGTTTACTTGCTATTTTGAGCATGACAGTTTCGATGAATAATAAAAACGATAATGGAAAGTGTTTAGGCATGACGGAAACGGATAATTCGGGCAGTTTAGTGTGCGTAGGCACCGGGCTTAACCTTGCTGGGCAGATTAGCGTGATCAGCAAAAGCCACATTGAGCATGCCGATGTGGTGTTTTCACTGGTTCCCGATGGTTTTGCACTCAGTTGGCTTGAAAAACTTAATGGTGATGTGCGCTCTTTGCAGTGCTATTACGCTCAACCTGGGGAAATTAAAAACCGCCGCGATACCTATGAGCAGATGGTCGAAGCAATTTTGACCGAGGTGCGCGCGAACAAAAAGGTGGTCTGCGCCCTTTATGGTCATCCCGGCGTATTTGCTTGTGTTTCTCATTTTGCTATTAGGCGTGCCCGTAAAGAGGGTTATAGCGCCAAGATGGAACCGGGTATCTCTGCCGAAGCATGTCTTTGGGCTGACGTGGGAATTGATCCTGGCAATTCGGGCCATCAGAGCTTTGAAGCAAGTCAGTTTATGTTCTATTGCCATACTCCTGACCCCACCACCCATTTACTCTTGTGGCAGATAGGGATTGCAGGCGAGCACACCTTAACCGAGTTTCATACCAATTCAGATCGACTACAGGTGTTAGTCGAACAGCTTAATCAGTGGTATCCCCTTGATCATGAAATAATCCTTTATGAAGCCCCCAATCTGCCGATACAGTCACCGCGGATAGATAAACTGCCATTGAGGGAGCTGCCTTTTGCGTCACTGTCAGCCATTACGACTTTACTTATTCCCCCTTCACAACCCTTGACGGTGAATCACGCCATTTTGGCGAAACTGGGGATCAGTGAAGCGGATTTAGGGTAGTTAGGATTTAATTGGTGGTTGGGCTTAGCACTGAATCACCGCCTTGCAATGTAGATAATGTAAAAACATAACAATGGAGAATGATATGTCTAAGTTAAGTGATTTTTTTGAGAAGCTAGGATCCGATGCAGCGCTAATGGAAGCTTATCAAAAAGACCCTGAAGGTGTGATGAAAGCTAATGGACTTAGTGATGAAGAGATACAAGCGGTATTAACTGGGGATAAGACTAAGTTAAAACAGCTATCTGGTGATTCAGTTGATGCTAAATCTTATATGATCATTACAAATCCCAATGACAGCAAATAACGACTTTTAAAAGATATGTATTATCTCAGAGCGATAATCCTGGCTTTAATTGTTTGCTTGGCCCATAGCCAAGCCTTTGCTGCTGCAATTGATTATGATTCAATTTTGGATGAGCTAAAAGCCTCTTTGATTGCCGAGCCAGCTAAGTCATCTGATTTAATCCGTTTATTAAAAGAAAATGTTAATGTTCTGACAAGAGAGCAACACGCGAGGTTGCTCTCTTTAGAAAGCAATAAAGAACTGTTTAAAGGCGAATATGCTAAAGCCTATAGTTTGCTTGTGGAAGCTGAACAGCTTACTCATTCTGCAAGTTTGCTTAACTCTATATATCTCTATCAAGCAACGGCGTTGATGGCGCTGAGAAACTATCAGGGCGCTCTCGAAGCGATGGCTATGAATTTAAGCCGAATCGAGGAGATTGATGATATCACGATTAAGATGACCTCTTATTTGAGGCTTGCTAATCTGTATCTTGATCTGCAAGTGTTTGATGAGGTAAAGCGTTATGCGACGCTAGCGTTTGAGTTAAGTCGAGGCATATCGGCGAAAGAGCAATGTTATGCGCAGTTGTATATTGGCGTGTCAGAGCTAAAACAGTCGAATTATCAAGAAGCAAAATCCGCTTTAACTGCTGCTCGCTCCTATTGTGCTGAGCACAATATTCCACTCATTGTCGCCATGGCAAATAAAGGCATTGGAAGTGCCTGTTTTGAACTTGGTGAATATAGTGATGCGCTAAAACAGTTTCAATTGGCGCTGAACCAATATCGGCAATTTCAGTATCAACTTGAAATTAATGACGTTAACTCTTTACTGGCGGAAACATATTTATCTCTTTCTGAGTACGATAACGCGGTGACTTATGCACAACGGGTGATCTCTTTACCCGACGTTCCTAGTCATGTCGAAGTAAAAAAACGTGCAACGAAAGCCATGGTAGGAGTGCTTGAAAAACGCGGTGACTATTCACAGGCATACAAATATTTAGCTGAGTATCAGACACTGAGTGAAAACCTCATCAATGAAACTAAAGCGAAAGCTTACGCTTATCAAATGGCTAAATTTGAGAACGCTGAAAAGACTCGTGAAATTAAGATGCTTAATCAAGATAGAGCGCTATACACCGCGCAGCAAAAGCTAGTCGATTTAGCGCGTTCGCAAGAGAGGTTAGTGTCAACCATCATTATCGGTCTTTCGGTGTTGTTGGTGATTTTTTCCGTGAATATGTTTTTTCAACGTCGCAAATATAAGCGCCTATCTCAGCTGGATCAGTTAACCAAAATATTGAACCGTGGCACAGGTCAAGAAGCGGCTGAAATTTCATTTGTAGACGTTTTAGCCCATGGTGGTGCGTTTAGTGTGATCATGTTTGATTTAGATCTATTTAAGTCAATTAATGATAATTATGGTCATAGTGCGGGTGACTGGGCACTTAAAGAAGTGGTCGCGGCCATCAAGCCCTTAACCGGTAAGCAAGACCTATTTGTACGAATGGGGGGAGAGGAGTTTGCGCTGTTTTTGCCCTATTGCACCGCAACTGATGCATTGGCGCTAGCCGAGCGGTGTCGTAAAGCCGTTGCAAAAATTGATAATTACTCGTCACAAAAAACGTTTGCGCTTACAGCCAGTTTTGGTGTGTGCACCAGCGTTGAAGCGGATCTCAGCTTAGATCCGTTAATGACTCGAGTCGATATCGCTATGTATCAATCTAAAGCTAACGGCCGTGACCGCGTTACCTGCTACGAGCCTGGCATGACAATGATCCCTCAAGGCAACCTTGCTTTAGAAGCTGGCGACGATTGAACTGCCAGGGTGAGTTGTTATCAAAAAGAGAGGCGTAGCGTTAATACAAATAGAGCAGGCTAATTGCTTGCTCGTTATGTATTAACGCTGTGAGTGTCATTGTGCGCTTTGGGCTGTTACTTGTTCAATTAACTGCTGCCATTGTGGATACTGTGGCAAGCTACTGTCTAAATCTCCCCATGGGCTCATCACCTGTTGCATTGACACTGGCTCACCATCGCCTTCTCTGGTGCTGCGATAGAGGTAGTAGAATGCCGATGCACGATAATTAGCCACACAATGGATTAAGATATCTTGGCCCTTATGGGCATCCATTATTTCAAAAAAACGGGTAACATCTTCTAAGCGTGGCTGCTCCCAGTCCACTTCAATTCCTTCGTAGCGCATACCAGCTTCGGTGACCAGTGCTTGCTCGTTGTCATGGCCGTTGGGGTTTCCCTGTGGAATAAGATTGATCACAAGATCGACGCCCGCTTCTTTAAGTTGCACAAACTGTGCAGGGGTGGGTAAGCCGGCGGTGGCAATATTGGGCTCACTAAATTGAATGGCTTTTATCTCGGTTAATGTTTGCGGCGCGATAGTGGCATGACTGATACCAGAATAGAGCAGCAGTGCTAGCGGAAATAGTTGGCGCATGTTGAATGATCTCCTTATTTTTTGCCATGAATGAATCGACAGATGTTAACAAACTGCTGAGCGGCTTAAACTGCTAGGCTTGCGTATTTTTACTGATGTATGCCGCTAAACTTAGTTATCATACCGCTTTATTTTGTTAAAGAAGGTATTAAATGGATATTCGACGTATTAACCCAAGTCCGCGCTGGTCTGATGCGACCATTTTTAATGGCATCGCGCATTTTGTCGAGATTGCGACAGACACCAGTGCAGACATACACGGCCAAGTTAAGCAGATTTTGGCGCAAGCGGAAGCGACTTTAGCGAAGGTCGGCAGCGATAGATCATCGGTATTGTCGACCACTATTTATGTGACAGATTTTGCGCACTTGGCGATTTTAAATGAGCAATGGGACGCTTGGTTCCCTCAAGGTTGTGCACCAAGTCGCGCCTGTGTTAAAGCGGAACTTGCTGACCCTAGTTATTTAGTTGAAATGACCTTTGTGGCGGCATGTCAGCCTGAATAAGTTGCTGCATAAAAGCACTTGTTAATATGCAAGTGCTTAAGCTTTGTATTTTGGTATTTGGCGAGTGTAGATGGCTGGCCTAATCCCCCTTGTTGTTTACTGACGCTTCTCTCCTGCGAGGCTCGCTAACCATTTTATCGTCACAAGGTTGTGGTGCTCTTGGCGCAGTAACCCGTTTTCTTTTGTGATCACGATCGTGTCCAACACAATTTATAATAATATTTATTGATCTAAATCAAATGCATCTTTATTATCGCAAAAAATAAACAAACATAATATTTGCATGTTAGGAGCCGTTCACTATGTTGGATCAACACACAATCCATGTTGTTAAGAGTACAATCCCATTGCTCGAGTCTGCCGGCCCGGCGCTAACCACTCACTTTTATCAGCGGATGTTTGAACATAACCCTGAGCTGAAAGATACCTTCAATTTAGCCCACCAACACACAGGTGGCCAGCCTGTTGCCTTGTTTAACGCGGTTGCCGCTTATGCTAAAAATATAGAAAACCTGAGTGCCCTAACTGACGCCGTTGAGCGTATAGCCCACAAACATACCGGCTTTTTGATCACACCAGAGCAGTATCAAATTGTCGGCGGACATTTGCTGGCAACGCTTAAGGAGCTTGGTGGAGAGGCTGTTACCGACGAGGTGCTTGAAGCATGGGGCAAGGCTTACGGTTTTCTTGCCGATATTTTTATTGGCCGTGAAGCCCAGCTCTATCAGAATAGTGCCGAGCAAACAGGCGGTTGGCAGGGGACCCGTCAGTTTACCATCAGTGCCAAAGTGATTGAGTCTGCCGTGATCACCTCTTTTGAGTTGACACCTGTAGACGGTGAACCAGTGGTAGGCTTTTTGCCAGGGCAATACCTAAGTGTTCATCTAAACCACCCGAGACTAGAGAACCAAGAGATACGTCAATACTCACTTTCAGATTCGCCTAATGGTCGCACTTATCGCATTAGTGTGAAGCGCGAAGTCGGTGGCCAGGTTTCTTCGTTATTACATGACAGTTATGAGGTGGGTGATGAGCTTGCCGTGATCCCGCCAGCGGGCGATTTTTTCTTGGATACACAAGAGGTAAACCCAGTCGTGTTGATCTCTGCAGGGGTTGGCTTAACACCTATGATGAGCATGCTTAATTATCGATTGGCTGACGACAGTCACGCCAACATCACTTGGCTCCATGCTTGTGACAACGGCGAGTTACACGGGTTTAAGTCCTATATCAATAGCCAAATTCATCACCATGATAAGTTAACGCGTTTTGTCTGGTATCGCCAGCCAAACAGCCAAGACTTACCTGCAGAAGATTATCAATTTGAAGGAACTATGGACCTGTCGAAAGTTGCCGATAAGATCCAACCCAACGCGCGCTATTATTTCTGTGGGCCGGTAGCATTTATGGCATCTATTAAGCAGCAATTATTGGACTTAGGTATCGACAGTAGCCGCATGCACTACGAGGTTTTTGGTCCCCATGAAAGCTTGTAAAAAATAAGTTTATTTCTAAAGCCAACAAAGCGTGATGCTGACCCATCGCGCTTTTTTAGTGTTATGTTGCCAAGACGTATAGTGTTAACACGAGATATGGAGCGGTGAGCAATGTTGACGGTATTAGCTTTGTGTTTGGCAGCGTTAGTCATCAGAACCAGTGTTATTGAGCTGCGCTATTATCAAGCGATAAAACATCATGAGCCGAGGATCTGGTTTGCGTTGGGCGCACCAGCTTGGTTTAAAGCGCCTTTTATTTTGTTTAATGTTGAAAACCATCCGCTATTTAGTCAAATTACCCATCCTCAAGTGCTTGCGTATTCCAAACAACATCGCCGAGCGGGCCTACAATTTATAGTGGCCTTGGCTAGCACATTAGTCGTATTAATTTTTTATTTTAAGCTTGCTTAGATAAAGCCTGTTTTCTGCGGTCTGTGCCCTTTATTGTGTGCCAAATTGGTGTGATGACTACTGGTTAGTCGAGTGAGGGAATGGTGCTATTTCTATGTTTTCTCCCCTGAGCTTATTTTCTGAGCATTCCCTGTTTCGTTTTTGTTCAATCAGTTATAGTTACAGTAGATGCAAAATTTCTCTGTGCAATAGGGATAATAGGAGGGGTGATGAATAAGATTTCAGGGAAGATGGTTCATTTTTTTACATGTGTGCTCTTATTGACCTTAGCACAACTGGTTATTGCAGATGAGCGTGTGTTAGAGGCGCAAGATATTGTGCGTCAGTCAGATAAACAGATGCGAGGAGAGTCCAGCTACAGTGTGGCAACCATGAACATTATCCGTCCCGATTGGACCCGTTCAATGACCATGAAAAGTTGGACTAAGGGACAAGACCTGTCACTGGTACTGGTGACCGCGCCAGCTAAAGATAAAGGGAGCGCATCACTTAAGCGCTTTAAGGAGATGTGGAACTGGATCCCCTCCATTGAGCGTGTCATTAAAATCGCTCCCTCTATGCTAAGCCAATCTTGGATGGGCTCGGATTTCACCAATGATGATTTGATTAATCAATCTTCTATTGTCGTCGACTATGACCATCAGATTGTCGGGCAAGAAACAGTTGATGGAGATAATAGCTATATTATCGATGCGTTGGCAAAACCCGATGCGCCAGTGGTGTGGAATAAGGTTCGTTTGTGGATCTCTACTACCAGTTTTCTGCAGCGCCGCGTTGAGTTTTATGATGAGTTTAACGAGCTGGTTAATACCTTAGAAACCTCGGAGATTAAGTCATTGGGTGGCCGAGTGTTGGCCACCAAGATGGCGATGATTCCTGCGGATAAACCGGGGCAAAGAACCGAGTTTATTACCCATGAGGCGCAGTTTAATTTCGCTATTGATGACAGTTTTTTCTCACAGCAGCAGATGAAAGCACTACGGGATTAATTATCGCTTAAGGGATTAATTATGTTGGTGAAACTCGCGTGGCGTAATCTATGGCGGCAAAAGCGGCGCACTCTATTAACCTCGCTGTCGCTGGCGTTAGCGCTGTTTTTGTCACTTTTTATGCGTAGCATGCAGGAGGGGAGTTACCGATACAATATCGACAATAGCGCGCGTTTTTCGACTGGGTTAATACAGCTACAACATCCTGAATTTGATCAAAGTCAAAGCATCGAAGACCTCCTGCCTCAAACCGAACACTTTATTTCGCTGGCATCGGCGCTGCCCCATGTAAGTTATCGACTGCCGCGTATCGAATCCTTTGCGCTGGCTTCGGCGGGTGAACGCTCAAAAGGGGTGATGGTGATTGGTGTGTTACCTGAGCGAGAAGAGCAATATTCAGGGATAGCGAGTAAGTTGGTTGCAGGTGAGTTTATAGCAACTAACGATAAGTCGGTACTGGTTGGTGAGGGGCTTGCTCAAGCATTATCTCTGGGGGTTGGCGATGAAATTGTGCTGTATGGCCAGGGTTATCGCGGGCAAACGGCGGCAGGCCTCTATCGGATAAAAGGCATATTGCACTTTCCCTTAGCAGGGCTAGATAAACAGCTGGTTTATATGCCGTTGTCACTGGCTCAGACGCTTTATTCTACTGGTGAGCAGGTTACTACTTGGGTACTGCACAGCGACGAATTGTCACTGATCCCGGCCATAAAGGCTGAATTACAAACCTTGTATGGCGCCGAGGTAAATGTTAGAGACTGGCAACAGTTAGCCCCTGAGATGGCGCAACAGATCACCATGGATAAGGCTGGTGGCGTGTTTATGATGTATCTGCTTTATGGCATTGTTGGCTTTGCACTGTTTGCCACCATTTTAATGATGACCTTAGAGAGACAGCGTGAATTTGGTGTCATGTTAGCGACGGGATTATTACGGCGTAAGCTACTGCTGCTTATCGCTATCGAGTCGAGTTTTATCTCTGTGCTTGGTGTCATTATTGGGTTAGCGGTGAGTCTACCTGTTATCGGGTACTTTTATTATCACCCCATCCAATTGACGGGAGATACAGCAAGGATGATGTTGGAGATGGGCTGGGAGCCAATTATGCCAATGTTGATCTCGGTCAGGCTTGTTGCAGAACAGGTGTTCATTGTATTAACGCTGATGAGTGTTTGTCTGCTTTATCCTTTGTGGCGTGCTTATCATTTAACGTTGGTTGCGGCGCTGAAGGGGGATAATAATGGTCATTAAATTGGCTTGGCGAAACCTATGGCGTAACAAAATTCGTACCTCAACCATGGTGTGTGCCATGGTATTTGGCTTGATGGGCGTGGTGGCGATGATGGGGTTTATGTCGGGCATGTATGGCAACATGATTGATAATGCCATTGCATGGCAAACTAGTCATATTCAGATCCAAAGCCAGCGCTATCTCGATGACCCCGATATCAACGAGACTTTAATCAACCCGCAGCCATTAATTGAGGCGTTACAGAGGATGCCACAGGTAAAGGCTTTTTCTACGCGCTTCCTTGTTGATGGCATGATTGCTTCGGCCCGTGCTAATCGCGGTATACGCATTAACGGCATAGATAGTTTGCACGAAGCTGAAGTGACCCCAATTGTTGGCAGTATTACCCAGGGAAGTTGGCTGCCGCAAACGGGACGACATCCGATTGTCGTATCACAAAAGACCGCAGAGCGCCTGCGACTGAAACTGGGGTCTAAAGTCGTTCTGACGTTTAGTAATGCCGACAAAGACGTCACGGGGGCTGCCTTTCGTGTCGCTGGCATCTTTAACTCGCCTTCGAGCAGCTTTGATGAAGCAAACAGTTACGTGCGGCGCAGCGATTTGAGCAAACTGGCAGGGGTTAAGGGCATTCATGAAATAGCTATTGTGCTCAATGAATCAAATAATATGGATAATCACGTGGCAAAACAACTTGCGGGACAATTGAGCCTGTTGAGCGATAGTGGCAACAGGGTGCGAGATTGGCAGCAAGTGCAGCCGATGCTGGCGACCATCATTTCGCAGATGGGCGCGTCCAATGCAGTGATATTGATCATTTTTGTGTCTGCAATGGGCTTCGGTATTGTTAATGTGATGCTGATGTCGGTGTTTGAACGTACCAGAGAGCTAGGAATGTTGATGGCTATTGGCATGGTAAAAGGCAAGGTGTTCAGTCTTATTATAATGGAGTCGACGCTTTTAGGGGTAACGGGCGCAACGATTGGATTACTGGCCAGTTTAATGCTGGTCACGCTGCTGGGACACACTGGCATTCCGCTAGGCAGTATGGCTCAAGGGTTAGGGGCGTTTGGTGTCGACACCACGCTTTACCCAACAGTAAGCGCCAATGAATATGTCGCGGTGTTTGTCACTGTGGTGTTGGTCAGCATCTTGGCGTCACTCTATCCTGCACGGCAAATTTTAAAACAGCGGCCTGTTGATGCCATGTCACATAAGCATTAAGGAGTTGATGCGATGAGTATCGAAATTCGTCAGCTAAGTAAAGTTTACAACCCGGAAAGTGACTTTCCAGTGCATGCGGTTAAAGCGTTAGATTTGAGTATAAAGCAGGGGGAGTTTGTCGCAGTAATGGGGCCATCGGGTTCAGGCAAGACCACGTTACTCAATATGATCGGTGGCATCGACTCCCCTACCTCTGGGGCTGTATGCATCGATGATAACGATATTTGTCTGTTAGATGACAAGGCATTAATTGCTTTTCGCCGCGATCATGTTGGCTTTATTTTTCAAGATTACAGCCTACTCCCTGTGCTGACTGCGTTAGAGAATGTGGAGTTTGTGATGCAACTTCAGGGGCACAGCGAGCAAGTGTGTCGGCAACGGGCCACAGAATTGCTAAATCAGGTTGGGCTGACAGACCAGTTACATAAGGTGCCTGCCAAGCTATCAGGAGGCCAGCAACAACGAGTAGCTGTTGCCAGAGCATTAGCGCCGCGGCCACGCTTTGTGATGGCAGATGAGCCTACCGCAAATTTGGATGCTAAAAGTACCAGTGAACTGCTTGATATTATGCAACAACTCAATGAAAAAGAGGGCACCACTTTTATTTTCTCCACCCATGATCAACGGGTGATAAAACGCGCCAAGCGAGTGATTGTTTTTGACGATGGTCAGCTTGTTGAGGACAAACAGCAGTGAAAACGAACCACTATCGGTTTGCTAGCCTGCTGAGTCTTTGCATGGTTTACCCATTGAGTGCATCGCCCATCCCCGGGCTTGCCCCTCAAAAAGCATGGGATCTAACCGGTTATGTTAAATATATGGCCACAGCCACTCATCCTGATGGCAGTGATAGTTTGCTTGATCATCTGCTTCATCAGCGTTTCAACTTTGAATATCGTTTTGACAGTAAACTGCGCGTTAATTTGGGGATGCGTAATCGACTCTTTTATGGCGATTCCAGTCAGTTTCCAGCCTACGGTAAGCTGGTGGGCGTTGATAGTGGTTATTTCGACCTGTCGACCAACTGGCTCGATAGCGATGGCTGGGTCGGCAACAGCCAACTTGATAGGGCATATTTAACCTTTAATGCCGATGCAGATTGGCAGCTTAAATTGGGGCGATTTCGAATTAATTGGGCGATGAGCACATTGTGGAATCCCAATGATATTTTTAATGCTTACTCTATTTACGATTTTGATTATGAGGAACGAGCAGGTGCTGATGCGGTGATGGTTAGCCGTAAACTGGGGTTTGCCAGTAGTGTAGAGTTAGTTTATAACGCTAACCAAGATAAGGATCTCAATCGCTACGCGACGCGCATGTTATTTAACCATGGCGGGTGGGACATACAGTTCCTAGCAGGGAAAGCGGGGATTGATAGGGTGTTCGGCGGCGGCTTTGCCGCAGATATTCAAGGGGCGGGAGTGCGAGGAGAGTGGAGCTATTTTGACCCAATTTATGATAGCTGGCCACGGCTCAACCAGGCGTTAAACTCGTCATTGTCGATGCAGTTAATCTCGCCTACGCAGCAATTATCAGCAACCCATGTGGCCACGCTTGAGAGCGACTACAGTTTTGCTAGCGAGCGTAACTGGATGATACGAGGCTCTGTGCTCTATATCTCAGCACCGACTAAGGCTGATAATGCATTGCTCTACCTCAACTTACCTGTGAATGCCCGGACACTGAGTTATACCCAATGGACCTATTATGGCGAAGTGAGCTTTGATGTATCATCATTAAGCCGCCTTAGTGCCTCTGGGAGTTATTATCAGGATGGGTCCTATTTCTTGGGGGCTAGCGTCAGTTATTCGCTCGCTAATGACTGGCAATTGCAACTTATCGCCCAGCGTTTCGATGGTAAGGCAGAGAGTTTATTTGGCCAATCTGCGTCGACAGTTGTCTTTGGCCAGATGAGATGGAGTTTTTAATTGCGATTGCCGCAGTGATCAATTTTGGAGATATTTGCTTAGACGCTTCATGCTGTTAAAATCGCGCTTTACCCTCCTTAAAGAGCAATCAATTTGACACCGCCAGTTGATAAGGTCACCAACGACATTGCCGTATATTGTTGCCCATTAGTTGATGATGGCTTGTCTGTAACTGACCGTGCTAAGTTGTCGCTTTGGTTACCAGAAGGTGAGCTTGCTAAAGTAAGGCGCTATGCACGCCAAGAGGCGCAAGAAAAAGGGTTACTGGTTAGAGGTTACTTACGTGCCTTGTTAACCCGTTATGCTATGACATTAGGAGTTGAGATAACACCAAGTCAATGGCGGTTTGACTATGGTGACAAAGGCAAACCTAGGCTACAAGCCGATCTGTTTCAGCGCACTCAAATCGCATTTAACATCAGTCATAGTGGCGATTACCTTCTACTTGCCATTACTCATGGCGACGCCGATATCGAGCTGGGCGCAGATATTGAGAGGCGGCGTTCAACGACCAATATTTACTCCATTTTAAATCACTATTTCACTGAGCAGGAGCGTGATGGGTTGCTGGCGTTGCCAACGGCTGAGCAGCGCGAACGTTTTTTCAATCTGTGGGCGTTAAAAGAGTCGTATATCAAAGCGAAAGGGTTAGGCCTAGCACTATCCTTAAAGTCATTTGGCTTCAGCTTTGATGACGTTAGCCGTCAGTGTTTGTTGATTGACGGTTTAGGCAAGATTGAAGCGAGCCGAGGGATTAGTCTGATGCAGTATCGAGACAGCGCAGAGCGCAGCGATGATTGGAGTGTGACATTGGCGCATCTGGATGAATATTATCGCTTTGCGGTGTGTATTAATCGGCCTACACAATGTCTGCGTGGCACAATGATCAGCCTAAGTGAGTTATTTAAAAGTGTGTAATGGACAGAAAAAAGCAGGCATAAATAACCTTGCCTGCTTAATTAGGGAGTGTTGCGCTTAAACCACATGGGTTTAAACGCTTAGACGATTAGTAGTTAGCTTGGAAAGTGAGCCAAAGCTTGTCGGTATCGTTTGAGAAACCGTAGCCTTCATCGGCGCCACTGAAGCTGGCGTACTTAACACCCACGCTGTAGTGATTGGCAAATGGGTAGGTAGCCGAAACACCCCACTCCTTACCCATGTCGATGTCACCATAGTCTGAATCAAACTTGTGATATTTAGCGAGTAGCTTTAGGCCTGCAAGTTTTGCAGTCACGATGAGATGAGTGTCAACTAGACCATTTTCCCAGTTACCTTTACCGCCAAATAAGAACTTATCTGTCCAACCATTGAAGGCATGTAAGGTCGCAAGAGGGGTAATAAAGCCTGCTTTACCATCGTCAGAACCTAGCACTTCGTAGCCAATTTTGGCGCCAAAAGCATCGAAGTTGATACCTGCACCCAGTTTGTAGTATGACGCGCTGTAACTTGCTGGATTATCGCTTCCTTCAGATTGCTGGGCAAATTCCGCTTCGTAGCTTAATTTTAAAGCATCAAGTTTTACATCACCGGTAGCGCGCACACCATAGGTGTCAGTTGAGAATGCGGCGACATCTTGGTTGTCGATAAGGTAGGCATAACCCGTTAATTTGGCAAACTCAAGGCCTTTGTAGTTGACGTTGATAAGGTGTGTTTCGTTGTCATGCTCTTCTTTACCTGAGCCTTCAGGGAAAATACGGTTTACAGTAGCAACATAGGCGTAATAAGCGGTTAGGCCTTCAACAGCAGTATTTTTTGCTGAAAACGCATCATAGGTCTGTTCATTTTGACGGAAACCAACGCCACCAACAAATCTTTGATTATCAAGTATTATGCGCTGACGACCTAGCTGAGCCAAGGTGTTCGCAGGGCCTTTATAGCCGATATAGCCTTGGTTGATTTGAGTGTACTTATAGTCCCCAATGAGTGCTTCGTTGTCAGTTGAGCGTACATCATCGACTTCTGCAACTGCAAACAGGTTGTATAGGTCACCTGTCTTATAGTTTAAACGGGTACGTAATGTAGTTTGGTTTTGCTGATCGACATTGGCAACATCTACGTCTTCATAACGCAGACGGAATTGAACTTTTACGGCTGAGTCATCGATAAATGCTTTTTTTAGTGGGTCGACATTTTCAGCGAATACGGTGCTGCTTGATGCTAAACTCGCGAGTACGGCTAAGGTTAGGGCATGAACTTTCATTTATTGTGATCCTTTTGTTTCATCAGTGCTTGCAGCTGTTATAGAGCTGATAACGGTTTGATTTTTTGATCTAAAACAATGTTGCAGGATGATTACATTTCTGTGTCAATAAATGTGATAAAGATCATAAGCTTGTACTAAATTAGAGGTATTCCTAAATAGGTATTTATCGTAACTGTCTAATGTAGGGATGCAGCTTTTGGAGACGGAGAGAATCGCTCTTGGTGTCAGAAAATGAAGATCATGAATAAAAAGCCCAGCATTTGCTGGGCCATTAATAACTTAACAAAGTCTATTGGCGTGCAAGACGGTGGCTTTCTGGTGGGTTTTCGAAATCACTGCGGTATGGGTTGATATCAAGGCCGCCGCGGCGTGTATAGCGAGCATAAACCGTAAGTTTGGCGCAGTGACAAAATTGCTTAAGATCGACAAATATTCGCTCAACGCACTGTTCATGAAACTCATTATGTTGGCGGAATGATATGAGATAACGCAGTAGTTTCTCTCGATCAATTTTAGGACCTTGGTAACGGATCATCACACTGCCCCAATCGGGCTGTGAAGTAATTAAGCAGTTAGACTTCAGGAGATTTGAGCTTAACGTTTCTGCCACAACACTTTTGTCATCGGTACTATCGATTAGGTAGTCGCTGGTAAATGCATAGTTATCAACTTCAATATCAAGGTCGTCGATGCAAGTTCCGGGTAATTCAACCACGCGTTGGGCGCCAAACTGCTTGGGTTCAAGGATCTTCACCACGACTTCACCTTCGGCGCATGCCGTCAGGTCTTTAGCCAAGGTCTGCTGTACCTGCTCCACAGACTCAAAGCGAGTTTGGTTGTAGCTATTAAGGTAGAGTTTGAATGACTTGGATTCAATAAGGTTTGCGCTTTGATAATCCAGAATAAACTCAGCTATCGCCACCATTGGCTTGCCTTTAGCATTTAGCCAAGAGAGCTCGTAACCGGTCCAGATATCGGCACCATGGAAGGGGAGTTCAGCCGATAAAGCAATCGCATCACGATTTAATTTTCTCGGTACGCCTTGTAGCAAGGATGCATCGTATTCAGCTTGATAACCGGTCGATTTTCCAAGGGTTAACTCTGAAAGGGCTGGAGCGTTACTATATGGGTCATGAACTGGTGTCATCAATCGTTTTTCCATGTCAAAATAGACGAATATTATACTTGAATTTTGGGCTTGTGCTAAGTGTCTTCTTTACCTGCTTTAGATAAATTTCTCGCGTTATATCACCAAAGTTATATGGACAAACTAGGTGAACTACCTCGGTATTACCCTCATGGCGAACAATCTGATTGTATCGAGGGTGAATATCACGAGGGGATGGATGAGGTTAAAAAAAATTCGGTGACATGGCGAGCGGTAAAGCGTCAGGTCAAAGGCAGGTTCGATAATATCGACCACGCGTTAGAGATGACACTGCACAAGGATATCAACTATCTGTATGGTGATTATTTTGCGGCACCATTGATGTTTAACTCGCAATGGGGAGACGGCGAGCTGTTGCAGGTATGGAATGATAATGATTTTGATTATTTGCAACAAAACTTGATTGGTCACCTAATGATGAAGCAGAAGCTGAAGCAACCTGCGACATGGTTTATTGGTGTATTGGGTGAGGGTGATCAGATGTTAGTCGTCAATAATGAGGATGGTTCGGTCTGGATTGAGATCCCCGGAGATGAGCCACAAATAAAGCTTGCCGACACGCTTGATGCATTTATCAGCGTGTTGACACCGCGCGTTTGCCCGCCGCAATTAGTGGTGGAGGAGTCTATGGCAAGCATAGACCACCCAGGCATTTGGCAACGCTTTAAAATAATGTGGCAAAATCTACTGGGTAAGCGTTAGCCCTGCGAGTTATAGGTGATCCCAAGAGATATTTGACACGATGCGGCAGTCGTCGCAGCGAAAGTGAAACAGCTCAAGTAATGGCTCCTCAAGTAGCCATTCATTATTGCCGCATTTAGGGCATGAACGCGCCTTTTCATGGGCTAAGCTTTCACCACCAACGCGGTATAGGTAGTAATAGGTTGGGATTTTAGTCAGATATTCAATTCGCCCACGTAGGTCCCAACCTCTGCGAAATAGATCGCTATCACAAAGGGTTAACTCTGCCAGTGCCGCAAACTCTGCTTGAGTTGCGGCCGCCATTTGCAGCTCATCACAGGCCTGCCACTCAGTTTGCCATTTTATCACGCGTTTGTGATCACCATTAAAAGTGGCTGGGATTTTGTAAAGTGGAATAGGTTGTAACGTATCGCCATTTCGCAGTGGTGAACACATGTGAACATAGCTAGTGTATAGCAGTTGCCAACTGGCAGGTTCTGTACTGCTGACTTCAGAATTAATATCTTGGCCAATATATTTCTCTCTCGGGTGCAGTAGTTTAGCATCGGTTAAACTCTGCAAAGCACGTTCAACCCATGGACTATTATAGCGTTTGGCTAAACTGCTCTTTTCTGGCATCAGTAGACGCACTTTAAATTCACCATCGTTAAAGGCGACCGCAAATTCTCTCCCTAGTACTTGACCATTAGCGCGATAGGCTTCAAGTAAGCCGTTTATTGCCTGCTCCGCAGCGGAGATAGTGGTGTTATCGAAGCATTCAAATCTTAATTCAATGACGTGCATTAATGGTTATCTCGGTTGTTTAGCGCTGTTTCCAACATTTCGATACGCGCAATAAGTTGCTGCTGTTGTAACTGCAACGCTGTTACTTGCGTTACCAAGGTTGCGATAGAGTGCGGTGTCGGTTGTTCAGTTTCCTGATTCGCTACATTTGTGGAGTCAAATACCAGCGCGGCAACCTCTTCTTTAGATAGCGCTTTAAAGCGTTGTAATCCCTGTACCAATATTGGCATTGGGAGCTGTTTACCTAGGCGAGATTTTATCAGCGCTAGGCTCGGAGTCTTGCCTGACGAGGCGATTGACTTAGCCGCAGCAAGGACCTGTTCGATGGGACTCATAGTTAGTAAATTTCCTCACTAATTAGCAATATATTTAAACCACACCTAATAATAGATAAGCTAAGTCTATATAAAACAATGCGATAACTGTTTGGCACAAGCTTTGCTTTAACGCTGCTAGGTATAATAGATAAACAGGAAGTTAAAGTGAAAACAAAATTATTAAGCTTAGTATTAGTTAGTGTTGCTAGTATAGGTCTTTCAGGCTGTGTATTAAACATCGGTGAAGGAGAGGGGCAGTGGAGTAACACTGATTCTTGGGAGCGTGTACAAGATCAAAATCGTGCAAATATAGCCAAGCTAACCATGGGAATGAGTCGTGAGCAGGTGATGGCATTAATGGGTACTGCAGATTTTAATGAGGCCTATGTTAAGCAAGATAAAGAGATATATGTGCTCTATTATCGCACTCAAAGAGTTCGAGGCGATGGCACCACCACCAAAGATGAGTGTACGCCAGTGGTACTAACCAACAACGCTGTTGTAGGTTGGGGTCCTAAAGCCTACGCCGCGATGTAATTCACTGAGCCGCTATATTGAATGACCAAGGATAGGATGTTCAATTAGCGGCAGCGTCTTCCTAAGCTCATTGTTATTAGTCTCTTAATTGCGCATCTAGCTGATCGATAATTTCGGTCCATTGAGCATCTTGTTCATGCGCTTCTTGCAGAAAATGGCGCTGTGCCTCATTCCAAAAGCTAGCCTGTGTAATATGTATATTTGCGCTGATTCTGTGTTGACTAATAAATTGTGCAATCGCTTGCGGATGGTTAGCTAGCCCAAGTTGTGCAAACAAGTTAGTCAGTTCTGGTAATGTTCTATCCATTTTTTTCCTTCATGTCTAATGATCAACCCTTTTAATAATGGAACATATTACTAAGGTGTCCAATTGATTAAAGTTTGCACTTTTTTACAAGCTTGTTACATTGGTGAATGTTGATATAGATCAGGGAATACAGTGATGCATACAGCAGCACCAGAAGCGACAAAAGAACAATATAAAGCTGTGTATTTAACCGCCGAAGATTTACGTGTCGCGGCGTCTATCCTTTATAACGCTTACCATGACGATCCGTTCTTCATTGCTGCCCTCAATAAGGGGGATATTGCTCAGTATGAGCAGAAGCTCAGAGGAGCGATACGCGAAGAACTCAATACGCTCTGGCAACAAGAGCAAGCGCTGATAGGCTTGTTTGATGATCAACGCTTGATTGGTTTAGCCTGTATCGTCACGCAGCAAGTTCCATTGGGGGAAGCGCGGTATTGGCATTGGCGTCTAAAAATGCTGTTGAGTACTGGCTGGCAATCCACTCAGACATTGATGAAAAAAGAGGCCTCAATTTTAGAGCACCTACCAAGTTCCCATTGCGGCATTTTGCAGTTTATTGCATTAACCCCCATTGAGCAGAATAAAGGCTTGGGCTCCCACTTAGTTAAGGCTGTGATGAGCTGGTGTGATGAACAACCAGCACTCGATGGAATCGGCGTGTATGTGACACAAGAAAGCCATGGCCACCTTTTCTCTAAAATGGGCTTTGCCGCAATAGATAAGCTTGATATTGGTGATGTAGAAGGTGAGCTTTTATTCTATCGGAGTGAAGAAAGTGAGCAAAATCTATAAGCAATTTTCAACATTTTACCCTTTTTATCTATCGCAACATCAGCACCCTGTATGTAGAGCATTGCATTATGTAGGGAGCTTACTCGTTCTACTGCTGTTACTTGCTGCCATGATTTTGGGTAATGGTTATCTGTTGTTGGCAGCTCCCATTGTGGGATATGGATTTGCTTGGGTGGGGCACTTTGTATTTGAGAAAAATCGACCTGCCACGTTTCAATACCCTCTTTACAGTCTTCTAGCCGACTGGGTCATGTTGTTCCAGTGGTTGACTGGAAGAAGCAAACAATAAAAGGGGGGTAGTCACCTAATGAACAGCGATTGTAGCGTCATCTCTGTTCACTTACCTTTTGGGGCACGGCCCTTTTTAGAGGCAGTTATAGTGGATTGATTTGCGCAAACCACTATTTTTTGCCAGTTTTTTATGCGGCACAACTCAGTTCTCCCCCAACTTTCGCGGCGTCCAATCGTGAGGAGTTAACCTCTGTTTCTTGAATGTTGACAGTGACTACTGTGTCACAAAAAGTACGTTTTTAGTGTGTTTTTGTCATTCATATCGATGACCTATGTCACAGAACTCACATACTGCTCTGTATCTTGTAAGAGATCTCTCACAATGATGTGAGAAATAAGGGCGAAAAGAGAAGGGTTATATCTAAGTGATGGATTTAAATCTTTTTAATACAGTGTCTTATGGTTTTTTGTTTGGTGTTGGTTAGTCTCTACGTCAGATTATTTATATGTTGAGTGATAGAAAAGTGTTGTGATTACTTTAGAATTGTTTGTGTTCAAGGATGAATAGTAAAGGATGACTAATCATGGACTCGGTCAGGAAGACTGAATAAGGGACAAAGTCAGGAAGACTATTGAGTTAACCGGAGTGTTAACCCAACAGGAGATACAAGGATGTGCATTCAGGATGAATGCTTAATGACTAAGGATAGCCAAATCATCAAGGATGACACTTTACTGCCTAGGACAGGTGGCATACACGGAGTGTATTGAACGGATTCTCATGGATGAACTAGGACATGCTTAAGGATTGAGCAAACTTGGTAAATGGATAACCAAGCAAAGGGAAAGTACGTAAGTACAAGGAAGATAGAGGGCATGGATGATGCACGGAGCATTTTGATCGCATGGATGGTGCAGGGAGCACAATAATAGCGGGAAAGCTTAACAAAAAGATAGAAGGCGCGGCTTCTCAGGAAGCCGCGCTTTTTCTTTATTATTTTTAATGTCTTACGCTTATTTACACCCACCGGATTTACAGCCACCACCACTGCGACTTCCACAGCTGCCGCCAACAGTACCTCTGGCTTCTGGTGCATCTAACCATTCAGGTTCAGGAAATATTGGCCATTGCATCTTGTGCACTGTCTTGCCATGCATCCAAATATGGGCTTGGTACTGGTTGATGCCGTCGGTACTAAACTCAAGCAGGTACTTTGCTTTCCAGGTTAGTCCGCTAGTGCCACCGATACTTGGTCGGGCAGACTCCATGGCAATGGCTAAAAGCTGCACACGTTGTTTTTTACATTCACGGTTGGCAAATACACGACTAAGCTCTGCCATCTGTCTCAATTGCCAAAAGAAAGCGGCAATAACCACCAATGCGGCAATGAGTAAAAAGTCTGTCATCATGCTTTCGTTACCTTAAAAAGTCCGCCTATGGCTTTGGAGAGTTGCTCGCTGCGATTAGGATCTCTTAGCGTCATCAGCATCTCTGTTCTTATTGCCGGTATTGCTACAATATCAGCAAAAATTTGGTTAAAGAAGTGTTGTTCCTGCTTTGCTAAGGCTTCGAGATAAATAGTGCGGGTTTGATCCTGCTTTAATGCGGTCCAGTTACGGCCTGCTATTGTGATCAACATGTTAGCATCGAGCGCCTCTTGCTGATTTAGGTACTCAATGGCTTGTTGAGCTTGCTTAGGTTGAGCGGCTAATGCGCGCAGAAAATAGCCTCTATGTTCAGCTTGAACCTGTTGGAGTTTTTGCAACAATACCGCTGCAACATCGTCAGGTATGGCGATATGCTCTAGTTGCTGACAGAGGGCAATTTGGACTTCAATTGGCGCAAAATCAAAGCTCTTTTTTATCTGATCTAAATGGTCTAGTTCATTGATTCGTGCACAAATATCGGCGATACCTTGAAGGCCAACATCTTGCCATCGTTGCGGGTTTACCTGACCTGATAAATATTGGTAGGCAAATTCATATTGTGGTGAAGCGGGCTGGCCCAACTGTTTGCGCACCAAGGCGTTAAACAGAGCAAGTTTTTCAGCGGAAGGTTTAAATGCAAAGGGGTGGTTAGCTAATCTATCCTGATCTTCTTTAGAGATAGGTTTAGTTGGGTCGCTGCCAAGTGCTTCAAGTACCATACGAATAAATTGGGTGCGGGGGGCTGGAGAGAGTAAACCGCGCTCATCCAATGGCAGCTTTAGAAACCAGATATAGTGTTGCTCTGATGCATCCCAAAAGACAATGGCAAATTGCGCATGCCCTTGAATTGGTGACGGGTAGGGAGTATTAAGCTGCTCTATCTGTGCAAAGGCTAGCATATCGATATGTTGCACCCGACGACCCAAGTCATACACATGAAATTGAGTGTTAGCGGTGTTGAGAAATTGAGTCAAAGTGGTGATTTCAGTCATATACTTGCCGTTGGTTTACGATAGGGGTCTTCAATGGCGCTTATTATAGGGAGAAGTCTACACAGATGGTATAATTTGCCGCAAAATAGCCAAACAAACTTGGTTTTGTGCTGAGTTCATAAAATTCAATCGGTAAGCGAATAATAGTATGTTGTACCTTTTCACCAAAAAGCAGTTGCTGTTGATAGAGCGTGAGCTTAAATCATTAGGGCTGTGGGCAAATAAACCGCCTTCAGATGAGGCGATGTCAGATCCTACGCCTTTTGCTTGCCAATCAATGCCATTTGAACACTGGTTGCAATTCATCTTTATTCCGAAGATGTCTATCATTGTGATCGAACGTACAAGTTTGCCCCAGAATATCGCCTTAGGGCCGATGGCCGAACACTTATGGTCACAGCAGCCCAAGATGAAGCCGTTAATCACCATTATTTACCAATTAGACGAGCGTTTAAGTGAGCCAAGATAACCCCCCTGAGTTTGACGAAACCATGCCTGACAGCTTATCTGATGAACAGCTACAGCCGCCTGAGATAAAGATACTGTTTGAAGACGATGATATTGTTGTGATCCATAAACCGGCGGGATTATTGGTGCATCGTAGTTATTTAGCACGCAGAGAACGTTTTTTTGCGATGCAGATGACCCGTGACCTTGTAGGCTGTCATGTATTCCCTGTTCATCGCCTTGATCGACCCACCTCAGGTGTGCTGTTATTTGCTAAAAGCAGTGAGATGGCGAATGTGTTGTGTGAGCAGTTTGCGAGTAAACAGGTAGAGAAACACTATTTGGCTCTGGTAAGGGGACATATACTTGAAGCTGGATTGTTGGATTATGCACTTAAACAAGAGTTTGACGAACTGGGTGACAAAGACGTTGATCCAAATAAAGCCGCACAAGAGGCGCAAACCAGTTATCAGCCATTATTAACCTGTGAAATTCCTTTTCCGTCGGGTCGCTATGCCACTAGCCGTTATTGCTTAGTGCACCTAACCCCTCATACAGGAAGAAAGCATCAACTGCGTCGCCATATGGCACATCTACGTCATCCTATTCTTGGTGATACAACCCATGGAGATGGCAAGCAAAATCGCTTTTTTAGGGAACATTTCGACATAAATAGATTGTGGTTAATCGCTAAGAAGCTCAGCTTTAATCACCCGAGAACGGGTGAGCGGATGAGTGTTGAGGCTGAATTAGAAACCGAATGGCTACAATTATTTGGCCAGTTAGGCTGGGGCGATTCGGACTTAGACGCTGGTTTAGATGCAGCGCCGAGTCAATTCATCTGTTGATGCTTAATGCTGTTTACTTACAGACGTCATAGTCATCTTTTATCGCTGACATAGGGTTAAGGTTTTTTTCGTTGAGCGTCATGCTGGGAGAGTTGGTTAGGGAGAGTGATTGTACCGTTCTGAAATAGCACATTCTGCGAATGTGTGCGCTACGGTGCACATGCTTTAGATGTTTCTGTCGGCTTGAATGGCGCATCTAATGATCCTTGAAACTCAATAACCTAGTGTAGCCATCAAGCTTTCAATAAAGTATGTTTAAATTATATGAAAATTATTTGCTAAGGGCTAAGTAAAACATGCGAAAAGTGAATCTGGTTTTTGGGACTGTCTATGGGAATGCACAATTTGTCGCGGAAACCCTGCAACAGCAGCTATTGACGATGGACTGGGAAGTGAATCTGATACAGCCTGAGTCACTTAGCGGTTTTGTCCCCCCTCAGGATGAGTGGTTGTTAGTGGTGACCTCGACCACTGGTCAAGGGGATATCCCCGACGATATCAACCTATGGTTTGAAACCCTTAGAGGGGAGGCTCCCTACTTACCTCAGTTGAACTATGGTGTTATTGCATTAGGCGATTCTAGCTATGAAACCTTCTGTCACGCCGGGATTCGATTTGATGAACTGTTGACGGAACTGGGTGCAAATAGAGTCGGTGAGTTACTTAAAATCGATGCCTGCGAAACGATGGAACCAGAGGTGGCTGCACAATCATGGTTAGTGGAATGGCACAAACTGATCGACGAAAATCAAGTCGACTAAACCAGATCAGTCGTCACTGGTTTAAGTTTGCCCAGCGCCTCAGTCAGGCGCTGTTATTGCCTATTGCTATTTTACCTGCGGCAGGGGTCATGATTGGTCTAGCCACCAACCCCATTCCGTTTATCTCCGAAGAAACATCGATCCTAATGTTGACCGTTGGTAACTTGATTTTTTCGATGATGCCGATGTTGTTTGCGGTAACCATTGCCATCGGTTTTTGTCGTGATCAAGGCATTGCTGCGTTCAGTGCGGTATTTGGTTACGGCGTTTTTTTCTCAAGTTTTGCTGCCTTGGTCGGTATTCACCAGTTAGCCACTAAAACGATTTTGGGAGCCCAGACCATAGATACAGGGATTGCGGGGGGAATGTTGGTCGGTGCCTTGACTTGCTTGGCCGTTAAGCAAAGTGAACGCCTTAGGCTACCCTCGGTCTTTTCATTTTTCGAAGGTCGACGCAGTGCGCCATTATTGATGATTCCGCTTGCTATTGCCCTAGCTTACCTATTTCTTCTACTTTGGCCGCCTTTATCAGTGAAGATTGAACACGTCTCTAATTGGGCTGTGTACCAAGAGCCCGCATTTGCATTTGCGTTGTATGGCACGGTTGAGCGTTTGCTTATTCCTTTAGGCTTGCATCACATCTGGAATGCCCCATTTTACTTGGAGATGGGGCAATATGTGACGGACCAGGAAGTTGTGAGAGGCGAAGTAGCACGGTATTTAGCCGGTGATCCACAAGCGGGGAATTTGGCTGGAGGTTACCTCATTAAGATGTGGGGATTACCAGCTGCAGCACTGGCAATATGGCGCTGTGCGGATAAAAGTGAGCGAAATAGAGTCGCAGGTATCATGCTATCAGCGGCCACAGCTTGTTGGTTAACCGGGGTTACAGAACCTATAGAGTTTGCTTTCATGTTTGTCGCGCCAGTTCTGTTTTTGGTTCATGCGCTTATGACGGGGATAGCCTATGCGGTCACCATTAGTTTGGATGTTCATCATAGTGTGGTGTTTTCCCATGGCTTAGTTGATTTTAGTCTATTACTGGGTCAGTCGAGAAATGTAGAATGGTTTTGGGTTTTAGGCCCCTTTACCGCATTGATCTATTACTTGGTATTTAGGGGCGCAATTTTAGCGTTTAATTTAAAAACACCCGGGAGAGTGGCAGATTATACCGAGCGACGGGTGGGCATCATTTCTATTATTAATGCGCTCGGGGGCAAAGACAATATTGTCGACCTTGGTGCGTGCCTGACACGCTTGAGGATAAGTGTAAAACAAGCCAGTTTGATAGATAAAAATTTGCTTGGCGACTTAGGTGCAAAGGGATACGTTGTGATGGGAAATGGCGTACAGATCGTCTATGGCACAAAGGCCGAGAGTATTAGGCGCTTAATGCAGCGTTTTATCGATAGGCACAATTCAGATTAATTTTCAAAGAGGGTAGGGACTCATGCAACAAAAGGTTTTAATTACAGATTGTGCCGATGCACCAGGATTAATTACAAAGATTACCGGTGTCTGTTATCAACACGGACTCAACATCATAAAAAATAGTGAATTTGTCGATAATGCTCAGGGGCGATTTTTTATGCGCACTGAGTTAGAAGGTGCTTTTGACGAGACTCAATTTCTTGCTGATATCGATGAGGTTTTACCGCCTCAGCGGCACTGCAAATTGGTTGAAAAGGGCGTTAAACGAATTGTGGTGATGGTGACCAAAGAAGCACATTGCTTAGGCGATCTCTTAATGAAAGCATACTACGGTGGGCTTGACGTTGAGATTACAGCGATTGTTGGCAACTATGATACCTTGAAACCACTGGCTGATAAATTTGATATCCCTTTCTATTATGTGTCCCATGACGGATTGACTCGTCATGACCATGAACAGCAAATGTTAGAGATTATTGCGAGTCATCAGCCCGATTACCTTGTATTAGCCAAATACATGCGTGTATTGACTCCTGAATTTGTTGAGCAATACCCGAATCGTATTATCAATATTCATCACTCTTTCTTACCTGCGTTTATTGGTGCGGCACCTTATCGTCAAGCATGGGAGCGCGGCGTTAAGATTATTGGCGCGACCGCACATTTTGTGAATAACTGTTTGGATGAAGGCCCAATTATTAAACAAGATGTGATACCTGTTGATCACAGCTACAGCGCCGAAGAGTTGGCTAAGTGTGGTCGCGACGTTGAAAAAAGTGTGTTGAGCAAGGCACTACAGTTAGTTATGCAAGAAGATGTGATTGTGTATGGTAATAAGACGGTAGTTTTTTAGATTATCTGCAAAGCAAAAAAGGCGCCGAGGGCGCCTTTTTTGCTTTTAGCTGTGTTTGTTTTAGCCATATCCATTACTTTGCTGTAGAAAATGTCACTGATAACTGTTCGTCCTTGTCCGCACTAGCCAGATCGGTAATTGAGACTTGGTGCGACATATAGGAGCGTACTTTGGCAGCGATACGATCAGCCCCATTGGATTTAGCAAATTGATAGAAATTTTGCCCATTGCAGACCAGTTTTGGAAAAACCTGCTTTTTATTAATGTGGTGGTGAGTGATTGTTGTTCTGAACTGATGCAGATCATCGCTTAGACCAGTTTGACATACTTCAACTAAAGTCTGCTCCATTTTGCTATCCATTGCGGCGAACGCATTGCAGCTTAACGCACTGAGTGCGAATGTTGTTGCGACTAATACTTTGTTCATGTGTTGCTCCTAGCGGGTTGGATTAGTCTCTATTAAACCCCTTGTTGAATTGGAAAGCTGTATTGAATTTGTGCTGAAATGTATCGATTTTTATGAATGCTTTCTTGTTGTATCTTGAGGTTACAAAGCATGTCTATCTATGAGTCTTAGTGTCGTAACTTGGTATAGTTATGCCTGATTAGGCTTTTTGTCTAGGCATAAAAAAAGAGCCTTGAGGCTCTTTTGGGTTAACACTAAAGTGCTGTCTACAAGGATAACATTAATCAAAAATTTACCGACATGATTTGATCATCACCGTAAGTCATAGCAATATCTTTAATTGTTACCGTACCAGTAGCATAAGGGGCGATTTTTTTAGCGGTTCTATCCGCACCTTGGCTTAATGCAAATTGATGAAAGCTTTGGTCGTTACAAACCAGACGGGGAAATACCCGTTGCTTATTTATACGGTGCTCTTTTAACGTGCTACTAAACTCAATCATACTGTTGCTAGCACCTGCTTTACAGACAGCAACTAATGTTTTTTCCATTTGAGGCGACATTGCAGCATTGGCTGAAAACGCAAACGGTGCTGATGCGATAGCGGCAATGATAAGTAACTTTTTCATGTTTTGCTCCTAGCGGTTTTTCATTGGGGTCGATTATCAGTAAAGCGTTTATCAAGGTGAAAAGCTGTTAGGCATTTGTAGTCAAATGTATCTTGATATGTGGTGTGGATCAGGGTGTGTCTGTGGGTAACAATTTGTGTCTGCCACAATTTGAACGCTTAAACGTCGCCAATTTATTCGCTATTACTGCCACTCATATTCAACATATATATCTATAAAGAGATATTTTTTTGATTTTTTAGTCTGCAAAATACACGAATTAATAAAGTAAGTCATACTGAATAGATAACAGGGATGTGATTTTACAGGAGTTTCTATGCGCAATCAGAAGTTTGATCTATTTTTAAAGCCAGCGGATCTACCGAAGAGCGCAGTGATCACTTGGGCGATGGTCAACCAAGACTTTGAGCTTAAGAGTGTCAGTGAAGCTTTTTTTAATTTGGTTAATAAACCCATCTCCCATGTTCTCAATCAACATTTTTGCCAGTGTTTCTCTTCATTTGATGTGACAAGCGTGGCGCTATCTGAGCATGAGAGCGTGACGAGTCACTGGGTTGATGATAAGGGCCTTGGTATCCAAGGTGTATTCACTCCTGTACCAGATAAGCAGGGAATATGGAGTGTAGTGGTGAGTGAAATCAATTTGGATGATAAATGGTTGATGGAACTCCACCCTGATTACCACCATGCAATCCAATCCAGTGATGAATGGTTGACGCAAATAGAAGCTGTGATGCTGTCAAAGCCTGAATTAGTTTTCCAAACGGCAGTCGAGCAAGCTATTGCGCTGACTTATAGTGAAATCGGTTACTTGCATTTATATAATGATAAAAGTAAACAATTAACTTTAACGGCTTGGTCCAATTCAGCTTTGGCCATGTGTGCTATCCCTGAACAAAAACATCAAAACCTTGATGAGGCGGGGATCTGGGCGGATTGTATACGTAGCCGCGAAGCGATGATCCATAACAATTATGGTCATGAACAAAATCAAAAAGGTTTGCCCCAAGGACATTTTGAGCTGAATCGCCACATGAGTGTGCCTATTATTTATCGTAATCGCATTGTTGGCGTGATCGGTGTGGGCAATCGAGAGACCCCATATACCCCAGTTGATGCTAAATCCTTGAGCGTGTTTGCAACGATTCTTTGGCACAGTGTTGAGCTACCTCGCTCCATGCGGGTGCTATCGAAACAATCACAGGTCATAAAAAGTCAACGAGAACGGTTATCTCACACCTTAGTGCAACTGATTGGCGCTGTGTCGGAAGCGGTAGAGTTAAAAGATGCCTATACCGCAGGTCATCAAAAATCGGTTTCTCAACTCGCCTATTTAATTGGTGAAAAGCTGGGGTTACAACATGAACAATTAGAAGGGCTAAAGCTTGGGGCGCTTATTCATGATATTGGTAAGCTTGGTATCCCTGCTCAAATTTTAGCAAAACCTTCAAGGCTGACCAGTGAAGAGTATGCATTGGTGAAAATGCACTCACAGCAGGGCGCAGATATCATTGATGAGGTCGAGTTTCCTTGGCCAATAAAGGAGATGATTCTACAGCACCATGAACGCTTGGATGGCTCAGGCTATCCAAGAGGCTTAAAGGGGGATCAGATTATATTGGAAGCCAAAATAATTGGTGTTGCTGACGTGGCTGATTCAGTATTGAGCCACAGACCCTATCGACCTTCATTGGGGATAAAAAAGCTCACTGAAATTTTAGAAAGTGGCAAAGGTAGCCTTTTTGAGCCAAAGATCGTCGATGTTTGTTTAGATATGCTGTCGGGCCATGAGTTTGAAAATGTGCCGTGTGTTTGTCATCTGCAGTTAGAGCCTGTGATTGAGGTGGAGCTATATAATAGTTTGGGTGAAGTTCGTCAATTAATGCGTGATTGCAATGCCAACATTGCTGTGGTTCGTGATGAGACTGGCGCCAAAATGGTTGGTATTGTAGATAAAGGTATTTTGGATTTATGGCACAGTCCGTTACTCGATACCGCCGCAGAAAGAACGGTTGATCGCAATATTGAAAACAAACGAATTCATCAAGTGATGAGCCATCACCTCCCCATTGTGGCGGGTAAAACTATATTAAAAGATGCTAAACACCAGCTAGATAGAGAGCCCCATGAGTTTCTTGTGGTAGTGTTGGATGGCAAGGCAATAGGGGCGGTAACCTGGAAAACCTTCGCTAATGCACAATCATATGAATTTGAGTCTGAATTGCACCATTAAAAAAGCCAAGCGAGAAGCTTGGCTTTAGCGATTAATCAACGGTTCAATTGATTAGTCTACGATACGTAGTAGCTCGTTGATCCCGACTTTACCGCGTGTTTTAGCATCAACCTTTTTAACGATGATCGCAGCATATAAACTGTAAGTGCCGCACTTAGAAGGCAAATTACCTGACACGACAACAGAGCCTGCAGGAACACGACCGTAATGAACTTCACCGGTTTCACGGTCGAAAATGCGGGTGCTTTGACCAATATAAACGCCCATAGAAATGACTGACCCCTCTTCGACGATAACGCCTTCAACGATCTCTGAACGTGCGCCAATGAAGCAGTTATCTTCAATGATGGTTGGACCTGCTTGTAATGGCTCTAGTACGCCACCAATGCCAACACCGCCAGAGAGGTGTACATTTTTACCAATTTGCGCACATGAACCAACAGTTGCCCAAGTATCAACCATAGTACCTTCATCGACATAGGCACCAAGGTTTACGTATGACGGCATAAGCACGGTGTTTTTGCCTATGTAGGAGCCTTTACGTACGGCTGCTGGTGGCACAACGCGGATTGCTTCCTCTTTGAAGCGTGCTTCATCATAATCGGCAAACTTCATTGGAACTTTGTCAAAATATTTGGTTTCAGCGCCATCGATAACTTCATTATCGAAGATACGGAAAGAGAGCAGAACGGCTTTCTTTAGCCATTGATGTACATGCCACTGGCCATCGATTTTTTCGGCGACACGTGCTTCGCCTTTATCTAGCATAGCAATAACTTTTTCTACATCGGCACGAACACTTGAGTCAACCGAGCTAGGGGTAATTTCTGCGCGAGCTTCAAAAGCTGCCTCAATACGTTGGCGTAAAGCCTCCATTAACATCTCCCAATTATCATTATTTATGACTGTTGATTAAAAAACTTAACTGCTGGGCTCAGTGAGGGCTTGAATTAGTGCCGCACTCAGCTCATCTTGTTGTGTCTGATCTAACTGTTGTCCATCTGCCGTTTGTAACATAAAGAAATCTTCTGCGCGCTCACCGATAGTGGTGATCTTGGCCGCTAGTAGCGTTATTTGGCAACGATAGAGAATGTCACCAACTTTAGCCAACAATCCAGGGCTATCAAGTGCGATCAGCTCCATCATGCTGGTGCCTTGCTTACGGGCAGGTAAAAAGCTCACTTGGGTGCGCACCTTAAAGGGCTTCATCTTACGTGGTAGCTTCTTAAATTTTGGCAGTTTGCCTGTATCGCTACTTAACGCTTTCACTAAGGCTTTTCTTAAACCTTGAATACGCGACAATTGCGAAACAGGGCTGCCATCTTGCTCTAAAATGACGAAAGAATCCAGTGCATAACCATCTTTTGAGGTCATGATACTGGCATCATGAACATTTATATTCTTGTTATCCAAAACGGCCATAACTGTAGCGAATAACTTAGGCTTATCTGGACTATAGACAAACAGTTCAGTACCACCTCGAGTGGTATGTTTAGAGATCAATACGAGTGCTTCATCGTGCTTATGTTTGAGTATCGCCTCACTGTGCCATGCTACTTGGTTGGGTTGATGGCGGAGAAAGTAGTCGGCCTTAAAGCGCTGCCAAAGCAGATCGAGACTTTTCTCTTTGATACCACGACGTAGCAGCTCTTTCTTTGCTTTTCCTTGGTGCTCTCGCACCCGTGCGCGAATATCTACAGGCTTCTCTTTTCCACGAGCAAGCACCCTTTGGGTTGAGAAATAGAGATCCCTTAACAAAGAGCCTTTCCAGTTGTTCCAAGTCTTCTCGTTAGTGGCGCAAATATCGGCGACGGTGAGACAATAGAGGTAGCTGAGATGGACCGCATCGCGGACCTTGTCGGCAAAGTCCGCGACAACATCAGGATCTGAGATGTCTCGGCGCTGTGCCACTACCGACATGACGAGGTGATTTTCGACTAGCCAGCTCACGAGTCGTCCATCGTGTTTGTTGAGGCCATGTAGATCACAAAATGCCTGCGCATCGACAGCGCCCAGTTTGCTGTGATCGCCACCGCGGCCTTTGCCAATATCATGGAAAATTGCCGCTAACACTAACAAGCCCTTCTTTGGCAATTGATTAATCAATACCGAGCCTAACGGAAATTCATCTTTCTGTTCAGGCTGAGAAAAACGATCGATATTTCGCAATAATCTATAGGTGTGTTCGTCGACCGTGTAAGCATGGAACAGATCAAACTGCATCTGGCCTTCAATACGTCGCCAAGCGGGTAAGTAGGCCGACAGTATGCCATGGCTATGCATTAACGACAGTGAGGCTATACCGCGAGGATGGCGCAGGATTTCCAAGAATACGGCTCTGCACAGCTCATTTTCCATTAAGGGAGTTGTTTGTGCGCGACGTGCGCGCCGTAGGCTCCTAAGTGTTGGTGCGTAGATAGCTTTAATGTTGGAGTTTTTAGCTACATGTAAAAATAGCTGCATCAACTCAACAGGATCATTGAGTCGCTCTGGTTGCAAACACTCGATAAAAGCGCCACGGCGTTGATAGTGATCATTAATCTTTTTGATCTCTAACGCACTTGTGTGTCCTAAGGTGGCGCGTTTAAACAGCTGTAGCAGCATTTGATTAAGCTCCATGACACGCCTTACGGTGCGGTAATATCGCTTCATCATCTGTTCAACAGCTAACTCTGTGCCATCTTTAAAGCCCATGAGTTCGGCAACTTGCCTTTGTAGATCAAACAAGAGGCGGTTTTCGTCACGGCCAGAGATTAAGTGAAGTGCAAAGCGCAGTTGCCATAAATAGCCTTGGCATTCGAGTAACTCTTCAAGCTCATCGAGTTCTAAAAATCCGTGGGCAACTAACTCTTCAATACACGAGGCGTCGAAGTAGCGCATGGCGACCCAACTGACGGTCTGGATATCCCTCAATCCACCGGGGCAAGATTTTAGGTTAGGCTCCAGATCAAAGGCACTGGCTTTGGCATGTCGTGCGGTTTGCTCATCGCGCTTAGCGATGAAAAATTCACTAGCGGGCCAAAATAGCGGCTCACGCACTCTGTCATACAAGGTGTTAAACATCGCCTGAGGACCGCACAACAAACGCGCTTCCAATAGGTTGGTGGCAATGGTAATGTCTGGCGCACCCTGTGCGATGGTTTCATCTATCGTGCGAACACTGTGACCCACTTCAAGCCCTGCATCCCATAGGAAAGCGATATAGCTACCAAGCTGGGTTTCGGCCTCTTTAGGAAGGCTGTCGTCAATAAGAAATAGCAGGTCGACATCAGATTGCGGGTGCAACTCCCCTCTGCCATAGCCACCGACAGCGATCAACGCGATGGGATAACAGTCCAATTGATAAGATTGCCAATGTTCTATCAGTAGTTCATCGACAAATCGACATCGTTGACTCACCAAGGATGTAACGGACTCTTTTGCGCTAAATCGCTCCAATAACTCTTGATTTTGTTGTTTTAATGCGGTCTTGGCTGATAGCGCTGTATTCATTACATTCCTCGAATTAACTGTGCTAAAAGCGGACGCATTGGTCCGCTTTTGCGCGTTAAGGGGCTAACTCTTGTGGTTGATAATCCGAGAAATGGTTTCCTCTGCACGCAAAGTAAGGATCTCAACACCGGTTTGGGTCACGAGCAATGTATGTTCCCATTGAGCTGAGTTTTTTCCATCAGATGTGGTCACAGTCCAGTTGTCTTCTTTGTCTAACACGCTTGTATGACGACCCGCATTAATCATAGGTTCAATGGTAAAGCACATACCTGGACGCAGCACAGTCTTATCATTGTTTTTATAGTGCATCACCTGTGGCTCTTCATGGAAGCCAGCACCAATACCGTGACCGCAGTAATCGGTAACAATGCTGTACTTTTCAAGGCCGGTTTTCTTGCTCTTGATGAATTTTTCGATAATCGTACCAATTTCACCCAGTTTCATGCCAGGGCGTACTTTCTTAATGGCTTCATAGAGGCTTTCTTGAGCGATACGGCATAGACGCATATCTTTGGCACTGACGTCGCCAATCAGGAACATTTTTGACGTGTCGCCATGGTAACCATCTTTGATAACAGTGATATCAATATTGATGATGTCACCATCCTTGAGGGCTCTGTCACTAGGGATACCATGACAGATCACTTCATTGACAGAGGTGCAAATTGATTTAGGGAAACCGTGATAATCGAGTGGTGCAGAGATCGCACCTTGCTCTTCAGTGTATTTAGCACAGATATCGTTGAGCTGATTAGTCGTCACGCCAGCAACAACATGGGGGGCAATCATCTCTAAAACTTCTGCCGCCAGCTTGCCCGCGGCGCGCATTTTTTCAATCTCTTGGGCTGTTTTTATCACTATACTCATTAAGCTTTCTCTTGTATGTCGGTAGCCGCACTTTTAGGTACGTTTCTACGCTAAAAATTTGTGTTTGCGCCGGTATTATGGTATAAAGCGCGCCGTTATGTTTGACTCTTAGTCTGTTTTGTCTGAGGACATAGGGCTAAAAGTGAATATGGCTGCCATTATACATGGCATTTATTAAATACTAAATCACACACGTATCGACACGTTCTTCGGGGTGCCTAATTAGGTCGGAGATATGGGATGCGTGGAGGTCTAACCCCTAATATTTTAAGGTAATAAAATGACTACAGTTTCAATGCGCGACATGCTTCAAGCCGGTGTTCACTTCGGTCACCAAACTCGTTACTGGAACCCAAAGATGAAGCCATTCATCTTCGGCGCACGTAACGGTGTTCACATCATTAACCTAGAGCACACTGTGCCTATGTTCAATGAAGCACTAGCGTTCATCAGCAACGTAGCATCTAAGAAAGGTAAAGTTCTTTTCGTAGGTACTAAGCGCGCTGCAAGCGAAGCAATCAAAGAATCAGCAATTTCTTGTGATCAGTACTACGTTGACAACCGTTGGTTAGGCGGCATGTTGACTAACTGGAAAACAGTTCGTCAATCAATCAAGCGTCTTAAAGACCTTGAAAGCCAGTCTGTAGACGGTACTTTCGACAAGCTTACTAAGAAAGAAGCGCTTATGCGTACTCGTGAGCTTGAGAAGCTAGAAAAGTCTCTTGGTGGTATCAAGAACATGGGCGGCCTACCTGACGTTATCTTCGTTATCGGTGCTGATCATGAGCATATCGCTATTAAAGAAGCTAACAACCTAGGTATTCCAGTTGTTGCTGTTGTAGATACTAACTCTTCTCCAGACGGCATCAACTACATCGTTCCTGGTAACGATGATGCTATGCGTTCTATCCGTCTGTACACTGAGTCTGTTGCTGCAGCTGCTAAAGAAGGTCGCGGTCAAGACCTAGCTGTTCAAGCTGAGCAAGACGGTTTCGTAGAAGCTGAATAATAAGGCGAGATGAATTTCATCGCCCTTATTAACCAAGATATATGATTGGTGAACAGGGGCCCTAAGGCCCCTGTTTTTTATCATTTGATTTGTAGATTTACCTATAGAGGATTTAACAATGGCAATTACTGCTGCCCAAGTTAAAGAACTACGTGAGCGCACTGGCGCTGGCATGATGGATTGTAAAAAAGCGCTAACTGAAACCAATGGTGACATTGAGCTAGCGATTGAAAACATGCGTAAGAGCGGTGCTGCAAAGGCTGCTAAAAAAGCGGGTAACATTGCTGCTGAAGGCACAATCCTTATCAAGCAAGGTGAAGGCTTTACTGCGCTACTAGAAGTTAACTGTCAAACTGACTTCGTTGCAAAAGACGGAAACTTCCTAGCATTTGCTAACGCAGTACTAGATGTTGCAGCGGCTTCTAAAGTTACTGTTGAAGATCTAAAAGCACAGTTCGAAGAAACTCGTGTTGCACTAGTTGCTAAAATCGGTGAAAACATCAACGTTCGTCGCGTTGAATACATCGATGGTGCTAGCCTTGCAACATACCGTCACGGTGAGCGTATCGGTGTTGTTGTAACTGGTGAAGCTGACGAAGAGACTCTTAAGCACATCGCAATGCACGTTGCTGCTTCTAAGCCAGAGTACGTTAACCCAAGTGACGTACCAGCTGATGTTGTTGAAAAAGAGAAAGCCGTTCAAATCGAAATTGCGATGAACGAAGGCAAGCCTCAAGAGATCGCTGAGAAAATGGTTTCTGGTCGTATGAAGAAGTTTACTGGTGAGGTTTCTCTTACTGGTCAAGCGTTCATCATGGAACCAAAGAAAACTGTTGGCGAGATTCTTAAAGAGAAAGGCGCAACAGTTACAAACTTCATTCGTTTAGAAGTTGGTGAAGGTATCGCGAAGAAAGAAGAAGATTTTGCTGCTGAAGTTGCAGCGCAAATCGCCGCTTCTAAGGCGTAATCGCCGCTTTTAAGATACCCCCAAAACCGCAGCAATCGCTGCGGTTTTGTTATGTCAATTAGATTCCGCAATACGCATTATTTCCTATATAATTGGCAAGTTACCCATCGCATTGATCAGGATAAATAACTATGAGCACAAATCCAAAACCTGCTTTTCGACGTATTCTTCTTAAATTAAGTGGTGAGGCCCTAATGGGCGAAGAGGGCTTTGGTATTGACCCCAAAGTACTTGACCGCATGGCGCAAGAAGTCAAAGAGCTTGTAGAGCTTGGTATTCAAGTAGGTGTTGTGATTGGTGGCGGTAACCTTTTCCGTGGCGAAGGTTTGGCGAAAGCTGGCATGAACCGCGTTGTTGGCGACCATATGGGAATGCTAGCAACCGTTATGAATGGTTTGGCCATGCGTGATGCATTGCACCGCGCATACGTCAATGCTCGTTTGATGTCTGCTATCCCATTAAAAGGTGTTTGTGATGACTATAACTGGGCCGAGGCGATTAGCTTGCTAAAATCGGGCCGTGTTGTTATTTTCGCAGCGGGTACAGGTAACCCATTCTGTACTACAGATTCAGCAGCGTGTTTGCGTGGCATTGAAATTGAAGCTGAAGTGGTACTCAAAGGCACTAAAGTGGATGGCGTATACTCAGACGATCCAGTGAAAAACCCTGAAGCCGTTAAATATGACGAGATGGGTTATGATGAAGTCTTAGATAAAGAATTAAAAGTGATGGATCTTGCGGCATTTACACTTGCGCGAGATCACGACATGCCAATTTTAGTGTTTAATATGAACAAGCCTGGTGCGCTACGCCGTGTTATTATGGGCGATCATGAAGGCACTATGATTCGAAGCAGTAACGCAAAATCAGCCGAATAAACCAGATAGATATCGGGATGGCGCAGTGCCAGCCCGAGTAAAAAAATTGAGTAACCCAAAAGGATAATTAACGTGATTAATGATATCAAACAAGATGCGAAAGAACGCATGGGTAAATGTGTAGAAGCGACTAAAACCCAGATGGCGAAAGTTCGTACTGGTCGTGCACACCCTAGCTTATTAGATTCAATTAAGGTTTCTTATTACGGTTCAATGACTCCACTTAAGCAAGTGGGTAATGTGTCAATTGAAGACTCAAGAACACTTGCTGTAACGGTATTTGATAGCACACTTATCCCAGCTGTTGAGAAGGCCATTATGAGTTCAGACCTTGGTCTAAACCCTATGTCTGCCGGTACAACGATTCGCATTCCTCTTCCAGCGCTAACAGAAGAGCGTCGCAAGGATCTGATCAAAGTCGTTCGTGCAGAAGCTGAGAATGGTCGTATCGCGGTACGTAACGTACGTCGTGATGCAAACTCAGATGTCAAAGCGTTAGAGAAAGAGAAAGAGTGTACAGAAGACGATGTGCGCCGTTCTGAAGATGAAGTGCAAAAATTCACCGATGCACACGTTAAGCAGATCGATGAGATTTTGGCTGCAAAAGAAGCAGAGTTGATGGAAGTCTAATCTCCCTGCTTCGTTACTAGAGTTAACACGCCGTGTAGGGGTATACTACACGGCGTTTGCTATTTTAAAGGGTTGTAATAGATGTCAATCGAACCTCAATCTAGCTCAGAGTTTTCTAATGAAGCACTCTGCGAGCTGGTAAAGCAGTCTATACCTAAGCATGTTGCTATTATCATGGATGGTAATGGACGCTGGGCACAGTCCCAGGGCAAGCCACGTGTAATCGGGCATAAAGCTGGGGTAAAGGCCGTGCGACGGGCAGTAAGTACTGCACGTGAGATGGGCATTGGTTCGCTGACATTGTTTGCCTTTTCAAGTGAAAACTGGCGCCGTCCAGATAAAGAGGTCAGTTTGTTGATGGAGCTGTTTTTTACGGTTCTGCAACGGGAACTTAAGCTGCTGCATAAAAATGGTGTTCGCCTCAATATCATTGGTGATATCAGCCGTTTTTCTGAGCGTTTGCAAAAGCAGATCGCCTCGGCAATGGCAAAGACAGAAGACAACACGGGTCTTGTGCTCAATGTTGCGGCCAACTACGGTGGGCGTTGGGATATCATGCAAGCGGCCCAAACCTTGGCCAAAAAAGTCGAATCTGGTGAAATGAACAGCAGTCAGTTCACCGAAGAGGCATTAAGTCAGCATTTATGCATGCAAAATCAGCCGGAAGTTGATTTAATGATCCGCACCGGAGGAGACTTCCGTATCAGTAATTTTGTGTTATGGCAGGCCGCCTATGCAGAGTTAGTGTTTACTGATGTGTTATGGCCAGATTTTGATGAGCAAGCGTTTAAAGACGCCGTCGCCATATTTGCTACTCGGCAGCGCCGTTTCGGATTAACGGGGTCGCAAATAGAGACGTTGCAAGCTGAGCAATAATTTTAAAGAGGGAAAGTTTTGCTAAAACATAGAATAATAACAGCAGTCTGGTTGATCCCATTAGTCATGGGGGCCATTTTCTTTTTCCCTGTGGAGTATTTTTCATGGGCTTTAGTTGCCGTGTTTTTGATTGCAGCTAAAGAGTGGGGGCGCATTATAGATAAGCGCTGCACCGTCACTCAGTGGAGCTTTACTTTCACCATTGCCGTGTTGCTAATTGCACTCAACGTATTGGTGCCTACGGATGAAATATGGTTTAAAGGTAACCTTCACCCCATCTTTTTAGCCATCATGATCATTGGTGCCATGTGGTGGGCTATCTCGTTACTCTTGGTGCTATCGTTTCCCAAAAGCGCCAATTTTTGGGGCAAGAGCCACATGTTGAAATCAATGTTTGGCCAACTCACACTTATTCCCTGCTTTACTGCGCTGATAGCATTGAAAGCGCTCAGTTCAGACGCCATGCCATATTATGGTGGCGCGCTGGTCTTTTTAGTAATGTTAACCGTATGGGCTACCGATACAGGTGCTTATTTCGCAGGTAAAGCCTTGGGTAAACATAAGCTTATGCCTAATGTTAGTCCAGCGAAAACCATAGAGGGATTGATTGGTGGTCTATTAACAACCATGGTCGTTGTCACGGGGATTATGATGGTTTCCCCAGAACAAGAGCTTGGCCTGGTCATTAGTGTCACCCTATTTGTAGCGCTTATCTCTGCCCTTGGTGACCTCTCTGAAAGTATGTTCAAACGAGTGGCTGAAATTAAAGATTCAGGTACTATCTTGCCAGGCCATGGTGGTGTTCTTGACCGCATCGATAGTCTGACTGCAGCGTTACCTGTGTTTACGCTGATCTATATCGCATTTTGGATGTAACCATGCAAAATATGGTGATTTTAGGGGCAACGGGGTCTATTGGCGCCAGTACCCTAAGTGTTATCGAAAAAAATCCTGAAACCTTTAAGGCCTATGCATTGGTCGCTAATGCTAGCGTCGACAAGATGCTAGCGCTTTGCTTGGTTCATAAGCCCGTTATCGTCCATATGGTGGACTGTGATGCGGCGTTAGCACTAAGGTCTCGTTTACCGGCAGCATTAAATATTGAGGTGACGAGCGGCGAGGATGAGCTATTAGCCCTTGTGAGTGCGCCTGAAGTCGATACAGTGATGGCGGCGATTGTCGGCGCGGCGGGTTTACCTTCAACCTTAGCTGCGGTGAAAGCTGGCAAGCGAGTGCTGCTGGCAAATAAAGAGTCGTTGGTGATGTCAGGCCGACTATTCATCGATGAGATGCAAGGTTCTGGCGCGCAAGTATTACCGGTTGATAGTGAGCATAATGCCATTTTTCAATGTTTACCTGAGCGGGTGCAACAGCAGATTGGTGCATGCCAACTAACCGATGCGGGTATTTCACATATTTTGCTCACTGGATCGGGTGGTCCCTTTTTAACGGCGGAAATCGCATCACTTGATGTCATGACACCAGCACAAGCGTGTAAACACCCTAACTGGTCGATGGGGCGTAAAATCTCAGTCGACTCCGCCACCATGATGAACAAAGGGCTTGAGTATATTGAAGCTCGTTGGTTATTTAATGCCAGCCAAGAACAGCTCAAAGTGGTGGTGCATCCCCAAAGTGTCATTCACTCGATGGTGCAATATAAAGATGGTTCGGTCGTCGCGCAGTTGGGTAACCCTGATATGCGTACACCGATTGCTCATTGTATGGCTTATCCGCAAAGAATTTCAGCAGGCGTTGAACCTTTAGATTTTTTCAAAGTCGGACAGTTAAGCTTTATGGAACCTGATTTCAATCGTTTTCCCTGCTTAGCCTTAGCAATTGATGCTTGTGCACAGGGACAAGAAGCGACCACAGTGGTGAATGCTGCCAACGAAATCTCGGTAGACGCATTTTTAAATGGTGTTATTAAATTTACCGATATCGCCAAGATAAATGAATATTGTTTAACCAAATTAGCGCAGCCTAGTTTAAACAGTATCGAAGATATTTTAGCGTTAGATACGCACACACGTCGTATTGCGGCTGAACAAGTACAACAGCTAAAGCAATAGAAAGGGAGTGAGATGTTAGACTTTTTGTGGAACTTAGGTTCTTTTATCATAGCGTTAGGCATACTCATTACTGCCCATGAATATGGTCATTTTTGGGTCGCTCGCCGCTGTGGCGTTAAAGTTGAGCGTTTCTCTATTGGCTTTGGTAAGGCTATTTGGCGTAAGGTCGGTGCAGATGGCACTGAATATGTCGTGGCGATGATACCGCTTGGTGGCTACGTAAAAATGCTCGATGAACGGGTAGAAGAGGTGCCAGAGGCATTAAAGTCACAAGCGTTTAACCGAAAATCTGTTTGGCAGCGTATTGCGATTGTGGGTGCAGGACCCATGGCCAATTTCGTCTTTGCGATTTTTGCGCTTTATATTATGTATTTGATTGGTGTCCCTTCGCTAAAACCTATTATCGAATCGACCCAAGAGAACACTCCCGCAGCAGTGATTCAAGTCAATAAACCTATGCAGGTTATTGCTGTTGGCGATCGAGAAGTGCGCAACTGGGAGGAGGTTACTTATGCCTTGGTTGGGCATATTGGCGATGAGAATATCGATATTACCTTAGCACCCATGTCTGGTTTGATGGGAGAAGAACGACAATATCGACTCGATACCAGTAACTGGAAGTTTGACCCAGAAAAACAGTCGCCCATCACTTCACTTGGCTTAGGCGTATACAGGCCTGAAATCACCCCCGTGCTTGGATTGGTGAGTGATGATGGCGCAGCCAAAGCTGCCGGTATGCAAGTTGGCGATACGTTAGTGGCGATTAACCAACAGCCTTATCGTGATTGGGATGACTTTGTTGCCCAGATTAAAGCGTCTGCTAACAAAGCGATTTCGATAACCGTACGGCGCGATGGCGAACAGATTAATTTATCGGTGACACCTGGGCAGCGAGAAGGTGTCGATGGTCAGTTAGAGGGGGTTATCGGTGTCGCACCGACACAAGCCACTTGGCCTGAAGAGATGCGCTTGCAGTTGGAGTATGGCTTTGGCGAATCTTTTGTGGTCGCCGCCGATAAAACATGGCAACTTGTCGTCGTCAGCATTAAGATGATTGGCAAATTGTTTACTGGCGATGTGTCAGTGAAAAACCTGAGTGGCCCTATTTCTATTGCACAAGGTGCGGGAAGTAGTGCTAACTATGGTTTGGTTTATTTTTTAGGATTCCTAGCATTAATCAGCGTAAACTTGGGCATTATTAATTTATTGCCTTTGCCAGTGCTTGATGGTGGGCATCTGTTATATTACTTCATCGAAGTGATCACAGGCAGGCCTGTACCCGAAAAGGTGCAGGAAATTGGATTCAGATTTGGGGCAGCTATGCTGCTAATGTTGATGAGTATCGCCCTTTTCAATGATTTTTCCCGACTCTGAGCAAGGACACACACATAATTAGAAGTGCTCTATGAGATTGAATAAAATTTTTGCCTCGATGATATTAGTCGGTGCGTCTTTATCAGGGAACGGTTGGGCCGACACATTCCAGCCATTTGAAGTCACCGATATCCAAGTGCAAGGTTTACAACGTGTTGCTTTGGGTGCCGCACTATTGAATATCCCCATTAAGGTGGGTGATACCGTTGACGAACAGCGCTTGCAACAAGCAATTAAGAGCTTGTATGCATCAACTAACTTTGAGCATATCGGCGTAAGCCGCGATGGCAATGTACTGGTGGTGACGGTTAAAGAGCGGCCAACGATCAGTATTGTAACTTTCGAAGGCAACAAAGATATTAAAGATGAGCAGCTTCAAGAAAGTTTAGACGGCAGCGACGTTAAAGTCGGTGAGTCTCTCGATCGCACTATGCTGAGCGGTATCGAGAAGAGTCTGCAAGATTTCTACTATGGCGTTGGTAAATATGGCGCGAAAGTTGAAGCGCAAGTGATCAATCTGCCTCGAAATCGTGTTGAGCTTAAATTTAAGTTTACCGAAGGTCTAGCCGCTGAAATTCGTCAGATCAACGTTGTGGGCAATACGGTGTTTTCTGATGCTGAGCTGATCGGCATGCTTGAGCTGAAAGATTATGTTGCATGGTGGGACCTCTTTGGTGAGCGTCGCTATCAAAAACAGAAGCTTCAAGCTGACCTAGAGACCATCAAGACCTTCTACCATAACCGCGGTTATATCCGATTTGATGTCACCTCGACCCAAGTGGCGATGACACCTGATCGTAAAGGCTTATATATTACTATTAACGTCGATGAAGGTGAGCAGTACAAGGTTAAAGAAGTTAACCTGACTGGTGATTTGATGGGCCGTGAAAAGGTGATGGAAGCCATTTTACCTATCAAGGCGGGTGATACCTATAACGGTGCCGATGTAACCTTTACCGAAGAGATGTATGGTAAGTACCTTGGTCGTTTTGGTTATGCCTACCCAGAAGTGAAAACCTATCCAGAAATTGACGATGAGACCAAAGAGGTCGCCCTTAACGTTAATATTAAACCAGGCAAGCGTGTTTATGTTCGCAGCATTAACTTTACTGGTAACCAAGTGACCAAAGATGAAGTGATGCGTCGCGAGCTACGTCAGATGGAAGGTGCTTGGTTAAACTCAGCCCAAGTCGAGCAGTCCAAGGCGCGTTTAAACCGTTTAGGTTATTTTGAGACGGTTGATACACAAACAATTCAAGTGCCTGGCACTGATGACCTAGTCGATGTTGCTTTTGCGGTTAAGGAGCAGCCATCGGGCTCATTTAACGCTGGTGTGGGTTATGGTACCGAGTCAGGCTTAAGCCTGCAGTTTGGTGTACAGCAGAGTAACTTCTTGGGTACGGGGAACCAGGCTGGTATTAACTTAAACACCAACAAGTATTCTAAAAACGTCAATATCTCCTATACGGACCCTTATTTCACCAAAGATGGTGTAAGTTTGGGGGGAAATATCTATTGGAACGAATTTGATGCAAATGAGGCTAACCTAGAGCGTTATAAGAATAGCTCTTATGGTATTGCATTGAACTCAGGATTCCCGATTAACGAATACAACCGTATTAACGGTGGTATCGGTTATCGTCACAACGAAATTTCAGAAATATCAGCCTATGAACAAGCGCTGCGTTTCTATAATATCTATCGTGACGCGGGCGATCCTAATGCTGATTTATCATTTGATAACTTTGAAATGAATCTAGGCTGGTCTCGCAGTACGCTTAACCGTGGTACCTTCCCAACCGACGGTTCATCGCAGCGTTTAAGCGGTAAGATGACGGTACCAGGTTCAGATCTGCAATATTTCAAAACCGATTTTGATACCAGTTTTTACTGGCCAATTACTCGCAGTCACAGCTTTGTGGTATTAACCAAAGCACGTCTAGGCTACGGTAACGGTTATGGTCAGTTCAACGATAATGACCAGATTCTACCGTTTTGGGAAAACTATTACTCAGGTGGTAGCAGCTCATTACGTGGCTTTAAATCAAACTCAGTTGGACCTCGTTCTTTCTATCTCTACCGTGGTAGCGAACCTTGTTCGCCAGATCCATCCGGTGACGGTTGTAGTTTGCCTGGGGACCCAAATCGGGTAACAGTGAGTGAAGGTCGCTCTATTGGTGGTAATGCTATCGCGACAGCGACGCTGGAAATGATTGTACCAACGCCGTTCCTCGATGAGGCTTACACAAACTCTGTACGTACCAGTTTCTTCGTCGATGCGGGTAACGTATGGGACACCGAGTTTGACTATGACTCATATCGCTTCTTGCCAGCCGATCAGTTTGCTAAGCTGCAGGATTACTCTGATCCAGGGCGTATTCGTGCGTCTGCGGGGATGAGTGTGCAATGGTTGTCGCCAATGGGACCTATGGTATTTAGTCTTGCTTGGCCAATCAAAGAATATGAAGATGACGAAACAGAGATCTTCTCGTTCAACATTGGTAAAACTTTCTAAAGTAGAATTAATTTAATTAAAAAGTATTCGGCAAGTTTTGCTGACAATAAGGAGTTTATTTTGAATAAGATGTTTAATCGCGCAATGATGGTTTTGGTTCTTTTAGGTGCTCCGCTAGCAGCACAAGCTGAGAAGATCGGCGTTGTTGATATGCAAGCGGTATTCGAGCAGCTACCACAGCGCGAAGAAGTGAAAAAATCACTAGAAACTGAGTTCGGTGATCGTTTTGCTGGTGTGCAAAAGATGCAAGATGACCTTCGTGGCATGCTAGAAAAGCAGCAACGTGATGCAGCGCTAATGAGTGAAACTCAAAAAACTGACATGTTGCGTAAGATGGAGTCGTTAAAAGCCGAGCTTCAACTTAAAGGCAAGGCGCTTGATGAAGATTGGCGTCGTCGTAATGGTGAAGAGCAGAACAAACTATTAGTTAAAGTTCAAAAAGCGATCAGCGCCATTGCAGAGAAAGAACAGTATGACATGGTGTTCCAACGTGGCGCCGTTATCTATGTTAAGCCTACTTCAGATATCAGCAGTAAAGTTGTTGAAGCGTTGAGCAAAGGCTAAAGATAGATGAAAAGCTATACAATAAAAGAGATCGCCGCATACCTAAACGCAGAAGTACAAGGTGATGATTCGGTTGAGATTACTCGAGTTGCTACCCTAGAAAAGGCGCAAGTTGGTGAGATCTCTTTTTTAGCAAACCCTAAGTATCAAAGTCAGTTAGAGGGGACGGCAGCATCGGCTGTACTCTTGTCTCCTCAATCGGCACAAGGGTTTGTGGGTAACGCCATTGTACTAAAAGACCCTTACGTAGGATTTGCCAGAGTCGCGCAGTTACTGGATACCACGCCACGTGCTGCGGAATCGATTCATCCATCTGCGGTTATCGATGCCAGTGCAACCTTAGGTGAGGGGGTGGCCATTGGTGCGAATGCTGTTATTGGTGCAAACGTGATCCTTGGTGAGAATGTCCAAATTGGTGCGGGTTGTGTTATCGGGCAAAATGTCATCATTGGCTCAAATTCAATGCTCTGGGCTAATGTGACCATCTATCACGATGTGCACTTAGGCCAGTCTTGCATCGTTCATTCAAGTACGGTTATTGGTTCTGATGGTTTTGGTTATGCCAATGAGCGTGGCCAATGGATTAAAATCCCCCAAACTGGCGGCGTTCGTATTGGTGACCGCGTGGAGATTGGTGCTTGTACCAGTATCGATAGAGGGGCTATTGAGCATACCGAAATCCATGATGGTGTGATCATCGATAACCAAGTGCAAATTGCACATAATGTAATTATTGGTGAAAACACGGCGCTGGCAGGGAGTTCTACCTTTGCTGGCAGCACTACTTTAGGTAAATATTGCATTGTCGGTGGCAACTGTGCTGTAGCAGGACACTTATCGGTAGCAGATGGTACTCACATCTCAGGTGGCACAAACGTCACGAGTGTTATCAGAGAGCCTGGTGTATACTCTTCTGCTACAATTGCGATGGAAAACAAAGTCTGGCGCCGTAATACGGTTCGCTTTAGACAGTTAGATGAGTTGTTCCAGCGCGTTAAAAAGTTAGAGAAAAACGTTAAATCAGATGATTAACTGCCAGTTGGCGGCTAAGGAAGTTATTGAGTGTCAAATCAATTAAATACAATGGATATCAAAGAGATCCTGAAGTTTTTACCCCATAGATATCCATTTTTGTTGATCGATAGAGTCTTAGACTTTACCCCAGGTGAAACGCTTCACGCGATTAAGAACGTCACGATCAATGAGCCATTTTTCCAAGGCCATTTTCCGGTTCAGCCTGTCATGCCTGGCGTATTGATCCTTGAGGCGATGGCGCAAGCTACTGGTTTATTAGCGTTTAAAACCATGAGCGATGCACCGTCAAATGATGCATTGTATTATTTTGCTGGGATCGACAAAGCACGTTTTAAGCGTGTGGTAGAGCCTGGTGATCAACTTCATTTCGAAGTAAAAATGATTAAAGAGCGCCGCGGGATTGGGGTGTTCACTGGTGAAGCTCGGGTTGATGGTGAACTAGTTTGTTCAGCTGAAATCATGTGTGCTCGTAGAGAGATTAGCAAGTGATTGATAAGTTAGCTTTTGTACATCCTGACGCAAAAATCGGTGCCAATGTAACCATTGGTCCTTGGACCTATATTGGTGCAGACGTAGAGATTGGTGATGATTGTCATCTAAGCTCACACGTGGTGGTTAGGGGACCTACCGTTATCGGTAAAGGTAACCGAATTTTCCAATTCGCGTCTGTGGGCGAGGATTGCCAAGATAAGAAATATGCCGGCGAGCCGACACGTCTTATTATTGGTGATAACAACGTGATCCGTGAATCAGTTACGATTCATCGCGGCACCACCCAAGATAAGGGCGAAACCATTATCGGGTCTAATAACCTGTTTATGGCATACGTGCATATTGCCCACGATTGTGTGGTCGGTAACAACGTTATTATGGCAAATAATGCTTCTATTGCTGGCCATGTTCATGTTGGTGATTGGGCTATTCTTGGTGGGATGACAGGTGTGCATCAATTTGTGCATATTGGTGCTCATGCCTTTACCGCAGGCTATTCATTAATTCTGCAAGATGTACCGCCATTTGTGATGGCGTCTGGACAGCCAGCAATACCACGTGGCCTGAACAGCGAAGGACTTAAACGTCGTGGTTTCTCTAAAGAGAGCCAGCTTGCGGTGCGTCGTGCTTATAAGAGTCTTTACCGTAAGGGATTGACCATCGACGAAGCGGTAGCTGCATTGGGTGATGATGCCCAGGACGAACAAGTTAAGTTGATGATGGACTTTGTCGTTAACTCTAGCCGTGGCATTATTCGTTAAGAATATGCCCATAAAAAGAAAAGCTCGTTTTAACGGGCTTTTTTTTATGACAGCAATTGGTATTACAGTAAAAGAATGACGTTATGAGTGAAAATAGACAGAAAATATTTGCCATGGTCGCAGGGGAGCTCTCTGGCGATATCTTAGGTGCCGGGCTGATTAAGGCACTGAAACAGCAATACCCTGATGCACGATTTGTTGGCATTGGTGGCCCGCAAATGGATGCACTGGGTTTCGAGTCTATTTTTTCTTTTGAAGAGTTAGCGGTAATGGGCTTGGTCGAAGTGTTGTCGCGATTACCACGTCTTTTAAAAGTGCGTAAAACGCTTATTAACGAGATCACTGCGCTAAACCCAGATTGCTTTATTGGTATCGATGCGCCTGACTTTAATATCGGTCTGGAATTAAAGCTTAAGCAACGCGGCATTAAGACGATACATTATGTCAGCCCATCAGTATGGGCTTGGCGACCTAAACGTATCTTCAAAATTGCTAAAGCGACCAATATGGTGTTGTCATTATTGCCATTTGAAAAAGCGTTTTACGATACACATCAGGTGCCTTGTACTTTCGTTGGTCATACCTTAGCCGACGATATCCCCATGATCAGTGATAAAGCTTTAGCTCGCGAAACCTTAGGGCTTGAAGCCGATGATGAGTATTTGGCAATCCTGCCAGGGTCCCGTGGCGGCGAATTAAAACAGCTTGCCGAGCCCTTTGTTAAAGCGGCGCAAATTTTACGTCAGCGTTACCCAGACCTTAAATTTGTCACCCCGTTAGTTAATGCAAAAAGGCGTGCACAGTTTGAAGCTGCTTTGGCGCAGTTTGCGCCTGATTTAGAGATTCATTTAGTCGAAGGGCAATCACGTACTGTGATGGCGGCCGCCGATATGATTTTATTGGCCTCAGGTACAGCAACGCTTGAGGCGATGTTGGTCAAACGCCCGATGGTGGTGGCCTATCGCGTGAGTCCAATTACTTATAAAATTGCCAAAGGCATGATGCAGATCGATCGTTATTCTCTGCCTAATTTATTAGCCGATACGGATTTAGTGCCGGAGTTAATCCAGTCCGATTGTACGCCAGAGCAAATTGCTACAGCCGTGTCTGCACAACTTGACAGTGATTTCCGACCGCTTATCGCTCAATTTGAACAGATGCACCAGCAGCTTAAGTGTAATGCGAGCCAACGCGCTGCTGATGCCGTCACAGCACTGATTTCAGGAGCCTAGCATGGCCATTTTTAAAGATATCACCCCTGAGCAAGTCAGTACCTTGTGCGTTGGTTACTATGCTGGTGTCGATGAAGTGGGGCGTGGCCCCTTGGTGGGCGATGTAGTCACTGCTGCAGTTGTACTTGATCCCAATAACCCAATTGAAGGCTTGAATGATTCAAAAAAGCTTAGTGAAAAAAAACGCTTAAAATTATTTGATGAGATCTATGAAAAAGCCTTAGATGTCTCTATAGGGCGAGCGACACCCACTGAAATTGATGAGCTAAACATTTTGCACGCAACCATGTTGGCGATGCAGCGTGCTGTTGCAGGGCTGCGCGCACGCCCAGATCGAATTCTGGTCGATGGCAATCGAGTCCCTGACTTTGGTGCTAAGGGATGCATAGAGGGCGGTGTCGAAAGCCACGCGGTGATAAAAGGCGATGGACTGATTGCTGGCATTAGTGCTGCGTCGATTATAGCTAAAGTCGTGCGTGATAAAGAGATGGAAGCCTTAGATGTTAAGTACCCAGAGTTTGGGTTTGCTAAGCATAAGGGCTACCCAACTAAAGCGCATTTTGAAGCCTTGGCGCAATACGGAGTATTGGCTGAACATCGTAAAAGTTTTCGCCCGGTAAAAGAGCGCCTCGACGCGCAATAGTCACCAATGTTTATGGCTAGCTCACGGTTTGCTGGGCTAGCGTGTAAAGCGTGACTCTGTTAATCTCAAAGGGCGACTACCTGCCCAAATAATTAAGAAACTATCAACTATGTCAGAACCTCGTTTCGTGCACTTGCGCGTTCACAGTGATTTTTCTATGTCTGATGGCCTTACTAAAGTAAAGCCAATTTTAGCCAAAGCCAGCGAGCTTGAGATGCCCGCATTGGCGCTAACAGACAAAACCAACCTTTGTGGTCTGGTGAAGTTTTACAGTGGCTGCCATGGTGCTGGGATTAAGCCTATTATCGGAACTGACTTTTCGATGTTAGCGCCAGGATTTGATGACGAGTTTTGCTCTATCACGGTATTGGCCATTAATAACCAAGGTTACAAAAACTTGACCTTGTTGATCAGTGATGCGTATTTACGTGGTCATATCAGAGACCGGGCGGTTATCGATCAGGAGTGGTTGATAAAATACAGTGAGGGCTTGATTTTATTGTCTGGCGCCAAAGATGGTGATGTGGGCAAGGCACTGCTGAAAGGTAATAAAGGCCAGGTTGATTCTTTGGTTGAGTTTTATCAGACCCATTTCCCTGACCGTTACTACCTTGAGCTCATTCGTACTGGCCGCGCCGATGAAGAGCGTTATCTGCATATGGCGGTTAATCTTGCGGGTGAAAAAGATCTGCCTGTGGTAGCAACTAACCAAGTGGTGTTTCTCCAGCCTGAACAATTTGAGGCCCATGAGATCCGCGTGGCGATCTCCGATGGTTTTACGTTAGCCGATCCGCGTAGGCCAAAGCTTTATAGTGAACAGCAGTATTTCCGCTCCGAACAGGAGATGTGTGAACTGTTTGAAGATATTCCCGAAGCATTGGCTAATTCGGTAGAGATTGCGAAACGTTGTAACGTTACTGTGCGTCTGGGCGAGTACTTTCTGCCTAATTTCCCAACGGGCGATCTCTCTATCGAAGACTTCTTGGTCGAGGTCTCTAAAAAGGGCCTTGAAGAGCGGTTAGCGTTTCTTTTCCCTGATGAACATGTTCGCGCAGAACGTCGTCCAGAATATGACGAACGACTCGACATCGAGCTTACGGTAATTAATAACATGGGTTTTCCCGGTTACTTCCTGATCGTAATGGAGTTTATTCAGTGGGGTAAAGATAACGATATTCCTATTGGTCCAGGACGTGGTTCGGGTGCAGGCTCTTTAGTCGCTTATGCGCTTAAAATTACCGACCTTGATCCGCTAGAGTTTGACCTGCTTTTCGAACGTTTTCTAAACCCTGAACGTGTATCTATGCCCGACTTCGACGTCGATTTCTGCATGGATAGACGAGATGAAGTGATCGATCATGTTGCAGAGCTTTATGGTCGTGATGCGGTATCACAGATTATTACCTTTGGTACCATGGCGGCGAAAGCGGTGGTACGAGATGTTGGTCGAGTACTCGGTCACCCTTATGGTTTTGTCGACCGTATTTCTAAGATGATCCCCGCAGAACCTGGAATGACGCTAGCCAAAGCCTTTGAGGCAGAACCGGCGCTGCCTGAAGCCTATGACGCCGATGAAGAGGTCAAAGACCTTATCGACATGTGTCGCATCTTAGAAGGGGTAACTCGTAACGCAGGTAAGCATGCGGGGGGCGTGGTGATTGCACCTACGGTGATCACCGATTTCGCGCCGCTTTACTGTGACTCTGAAGGTCAAAACCCGGTGACCCAGTTTGATAAAAACGATGTGGAAACCGCAGGTTTAGTTAAGTTCGACTTCCTGGGACTGAGAACCTTAACGATTATCGACTGGGCGCTGCAGATGGTTAATCCGCGCCTTGAGAAAAAGGGTAAACCGCCGGTAAGAATTGAAGCCATTCCACTAGATGATCCTGCCTCATTTAGGTTATTGCAGCGTTATGAAACCACCGCCGTTTTCCAGCTGGAATCCCGTGGTATGAAAGATCTGATTAAGCGTCTGCAACCCGACTGTTTTGAAGATATGATTGCACTGGTAGCCCTGTTTAGGCCGGGGCCACTGCAGTCAGGCATGGTTGATAACTTTATTGAGCGTAAGCATGGCCGTGAAGAGGTATCGTACCCCGATTCACAATATCAGCATGAGTCGTTAAAGACCCTGCTTGAGCCCACCTACGGCATTATTTTGTATCAAGAACAGGTGATGCAGATTGCTCAGGTACTTTCTGGCTATACCCTTGGCGGCGCGGATATGTTGCGTCGTGCAATGGGTAAGAAGAAGCCAGAGGAGATGGCCAAACAGCGCAGTATTTTCAAAGAGGGTGCTGTCAATAACGGTGTCGACGGCGATCTGTCGATGAAGATCTTTGATTTGGTAGAAAAGTTCGCCGGTTACGGGTTCAACAAATCTCACTCCGCTGCTTACGCCTTAGTATCGTACCAAACGTTATGGCTTAAGACTCACTATCCATCGGAGTTTATGGCAGCGGTAATGTCTGCCGATATGGATAACACAGATAAAATAGTTACCTTAGTGGATGAGTGTGAGCGTATGGGCTTGCCTCTGTTACCACCCGATGTCAATAAAGGTCTGTTCCGTTTTACGGTCGATGACGAGATGAATATTGTCTATGGCATTGGCGCGATTAAAGGTGTCGGTGAAGGGCCGGTTGATTCAATTCTTAAAGCCAGAGAAGATGGCCCATTTACCGATTTGTTTGATTTCTGTGCCCGTATAGACCTGAAAAAGCTTAATAAACGTGTGATAGAAAAGCTGATTTGTGCAGGTGCGCTTGACACCTTAGGGCCACACCGCGCGTCGATGATGGCAACACTGCCTGAGGCTATTCGCGCGGCCGATCAACATGCTAAAGCCGAAGCCATTGGCCAGCACGACATGTTTGGCTTACTCAATAGTGAGCCAGAGGACAGCAAACAGCAGTTTGTTGAGTGTACGCCGTGGCCTGATAAAATTTGGCTAGAAGGGGAGCGTGAGACCTTAGGACTCTACCTTACGGGGCACCCGATTAATCAGTACCTCAAAGAGCTTAAGCACTACACCTCTGGCCGATTGAAGGATGTGCATCCAACCGAGCGCGGCAAAACGATGAAGGCTGCAGGCTTAGTGATAGCAACACGAGTGATGATGACCAAACGAGGCTCTAAGATGGGGCTGGTGACGATAGACGATAAAAGTGCCCGCCTTGAGGTGATGTTATTTACCGAAGCGTTTGAGAAGTTTGGTCACCTATTAGAGAAAGACCGTATTTTGATTATCGAAGGGGAGGTTAGTTTTGATGACTTCTCTGGCGGTAACCGTATGACGGCACGTAACATTATTGATATGGGGGAGGCGCGCAGTCATTTCGCCCATGCGGTTGAGATAGACGTTGAGTCGCAAGCCATCGACTCCACATGGCTTGAAGGCTTTAAAACCGCTCTCGAACCATGGAAATCAGGCACTGTGCCAGTTGTGATCAATTATGCTCAAGCACAGGCAAAAGCGCAGTTTAAGTTAGGTGATGATTGGCGGGTAAATCCTACCGATGAGTTGATGTTGGCGTTAGAGACCTTAACCGGCTCGGATAAAGTCAGGATCTTGTTCTAACATGGCCCTACCGAGTTTTTCCCCCTGTAAGCAGATTGAACAGCTCATTGCTGAGCATCGACCTGTGGCAGGCACGCAGTTAGTGCTTGCTTACAGTGGTGGCGTCGACTCTGAAGTGCTTGCTTATGGCTTAGCTGAATTTGCGCAGTTGCACCCTGAGTATCGCTACTTATTGGTGCATGTCCATCATGGCTTGAGTGACAATGCTGCAATGTGGCAAACGCATTGTGAAACCAGAGCCAAGCAGTATCAATTGCCCATTGTGGTGAAACGGGTACAAGTAGACAGTGGGCCACGAGTCAGTATTGAAGCGGCTGCACGTGAGGCACGTTATAGCGCGTTACAAAGCGTGATGGAGCCCGGCGATATCTTACTGACTGCTCACCATCAAGATGATCAACTTGAGACGTTACTATTAGCCCTTAAACGTGGCCTCGGCCCCAAAGGTCTCGCTGCGATGGGGACCATTCAAGGCTTAGGTAAGCACTTTTGGCTAGTCAGGCCGCTACTGGATATTCAGCGCGAGCAGATAGAAACTTTTGCCAGCGCGCAGGCGTTGGCGCATATAGAAGATGAGAGTAATGCCGATAGTCGCTTTGACCGCAACTTTTTACGGCTGCATGTCATTCCGCAATTAAAGTCGCGCTGGCCAGCTATTGCGGCCACCACCAGCCGTAGCGCTCAGCTATGTGCCGATCAACAGGCACTGATTGATGAAGAGGTGGGCGCTCGCTTACCTGCAATGTTAGTCAATCTGCCCCATAGGGTTTTTCCCGTATTGGACCTCAAGTTGCTGGCAGCTCAGCGTCCACTTTGGCGTGCCCAGCTACTGCGTGGTTTTATTGAGTCTCAAGGACACGCAATGCCATCGGTTGTTCAGCTGCAACAAGCATTGTCACAACTGCTTGATGCTAAACCAGATGCCAAGGTTGAGATCCGTTTTCAGGCCACATTGTTACGTCGGTTTCGTCACTATCTTTATTTAAGTGAGTATCAGCCTAGGTGCAATGTAGCGCTGAGTAACCTGATGGTGGATATAACCACTTTGCCCCTAGCAGATGTTGCAACCAGGGTACAAATTGACCCGCAGCGGCAATTGCAGTTTTTCATAGCTTCCCAAGGCGTGAGAGTGCGCATGCCTATGCCTGGTGAAACGGTCAGTGTACGCTTTGCTGTGCCTGGATCGCTCAGATGTCATCCACATATGCGCGATAAGGGACGGGAGCTAAAGAAGTTGTGGCAGGAGTTTGACGTGCCGCCTTGGGAACGTGATAGCGTGCCGCTGCTCTATTTTAATGAGCGCATAGTGGCTGCAATCGGTTACTGGGTGGAGAGGAAGTTTGTTGCCGCTTCAGACCAAATGGGTCTCGATATCCAACTAAAATAGTGAGTGCGGGTTAAAGCCTGAGTATTTACGCACTGTCCTACGTTATTAAATAGTGTTCAGCAGAGTCGTGAGCTAACCATCTTAGGTTAACTCACTATGCTTGACCATCAATCTTATAGCATCTTCTCCCTGATGCTTTTGCACGATACAAGGCTTTATCCGCGCGCAGGTAAAGATCTTGCGATGTGTCACCACTGCACCACTGGGCTGCACCGAGACTGCTTTGTACGTTAAATTTGTTGAGCAGTGGGTGATGGTTCATGATATCTAATACCCGTTCACACAAAATCCGCGCTGCTAAGGTATCACCTTCGACTATGACTAAAAATTCATCACCGCCTATTCTAAAGGCTTGATCCGTATCTCTAATCGCCTGTTTTAATGTTTGGCCAAAGGTCGATAACACATCATCACCCACTAAGTGTCCATATTGGTCATTTAGCTTCTTAAAGTTATCCAAATCCAAGATCACCAAAGAGATCATCTCGCCATGGCGTTGTGATCTAGCTAATGATTTAGTGATTGCTTCGTTATAGTAGTGACGATTACCTAAGCCTGTTAGGGCATCGTGCATCGCTTGTCTTGCCATTTGATCATATTTGATGGCGTTAAACAGCGGTAACAAGAGTAAGTCTTGCATCTGGTAGAGTAGTTCAGCCTGTGATGGCACCAGTGGTGCAATAAGTTGATAGGCGAGTTCATATTTTTCACCGGCAAAACCTATTGCTTGTTTAATCTGCAGACCTTGCTCACTGCCCCAGCTTAGCTGATACTCTTTACAGTGGAGTTTAACGCCATGGACAGGCAGATATTGACCCATCAGTTTGCCGTAGCAGGCAAAGACTGTCCGAGGATCTAAACTTTCGTGCAACTGCTGCATCATAGACACTAAGTTAGGCTCAGTGTGACGAGCATGTTGATACTCTGGTTGAAAGCGATACTCGTCAGGTGAAAATTCTGTCGCTAAGGCAAAGTCCATAGTGTTTGCTCCACAATAAATCGGACTGAAGATATATTCTATTAAGCAAATATCGTGCCTAAAACTTTAAATTTAAATTTGTCTTTATTTGTCATTAAGTTAATCTCTTAGTTATAGGTTTACTTGCGCGCGTCAGGATTTTGACGAAAGCAAGGTTTCCCAACATCAGCCACCAAGCAATCCTCTTGGTCAGGGGAACCACTTAACCGAACAACACCACGTAAAGTCTGTCGATTGGAGCAGTAATGGAACATAGCTTTCTCATAAAGATTTTATTGATGTTGGTAATAGCGATTGTCTCTATTGCCCTTTTTCGTCGTGCAGGCTTGCCAGCCATTTTGGCGTATCTTGTGACAGGGGTTATAAGCGGCCCCTCACTATTCAACTGGTTTAGTCAACAGCAGATTCATTCTGTCGCCGAACTTGGCGTCGTTTTATTGATGTTTTCCTTGGGGCTTGAGTTTTCACTGCCGCGATTGTGGGCAATGCGCCGAACCGTATTTGGCTTAGGTAGCGCTCAAGTCTTTGTTACTGCCGTCCTGACGATGTGCATCAGTTTGTTGATCGGTTTATCGTTAACAGAATCTATCGTTGTCGGTTCGGCTATCGCGCTCTCTTCCACGGCCATTGTCCTTAAACTGCTGAACGAACGCGGATGGTTACGTCGCCGCCACGGTGAGCTGTCGGTCAGTGTATTGTTGTTTCAAGACCTTGCCGTCGTACCGCTACTGATCCTTATGCCATTGCTGGCATCAAACGGAGAAACACTCACATGGAGTGCCATTGGTTTAGCCATGGCGGAAGGGGTTTTGGCCTTTGTTGCGCTGATGGCCTTTGGTAAGTGGGCCTTGCCTAAAATTTTTGATGAGGTGGCACGCTCTCGCTCTAATGAACTGTTTGTATTATCGACACTCGTTGTCGCATTGGTGACCGGAGCCTTTACGCAGTGGATAGGCTTATCCATGGCATTGGGCGCTTTTATGGCGGGGATGCTGTTGGGTGAGAGTCAATATAAGCGTCAACTTGAAGCCGATATCAGACCCTTTAGGGATCTGCTCATGGGCTTGTTCTTTATCTCCATCGGCATGCTGCTTGACTTTAGTTTAGTGATCACCTTCTGGTGGCAGGTGTTACTGCTAGTGGTGGCGGTGATCATCGCCAAAGCGCTAATTGTTTATGGTTTATTAAGGGCCGCTAAAGAGTCCTTTAGAACCTCGGTATCCAGTGCGATAAGTTTGGCCCAAGTGGGTGAGTTTAGTTTTGTGGTACTGGCGTTGGCGGTTAATTATGAGCTGCTCGATATTAATTTAAGTACTAAATTGGTCATGGTGGCCGTACTGTCTATGGCAGTAGCCCCTTGGCTGGTAAAAAATAGCGTGGATATTGCTCGGCGATTGCACGGTGTTAAACCACAGCAGGCTGAGTATGAGGAGATCCCGACCGTTGATCATGGCAATGAGTTGGTGCTCATTTTGGGCTACGGCCGTGTAGGGCAAACTATTGCGCGTTTTATGAAAACTGAGGCCATTCCCTATTTGGTGTTAGATTTAGACCCTAAACGAGTCTCAGAAGCGAGACGAGCTGGCGAGCCAGTCTATTTTGGTGACGTTGCAAAGCGCTCGATTTTAAAACAGGCGCAGATCAAAGAGGCCAAGCTGATTGTTCTTACCTTTAGTAGTAGCCGGGTACTTGATGAGGTGTTGCCTTTGTGTCGGCAATTGGCGCCTGACGCTAACATCTTGGTACGCACTCGCGATGATGAGGGGATGGAGGAGCTAGAGCAAGCTGGTGCGAGTCAAGTGATCCCTGAATCTCTGGAGGGCAGCTTGATGTTGGTATCCCAAGTGCTATTTCAATGTGGTGTGCCACTATCGCGTATTCTTAAGCGTTTAGAGTATGAACGGCGGAATCATTATCAGTATTTGCACGGCTTTTTTTCCGGCGAAGAGACAGACTTCACGCTTGAACTTCTGCATGCGGTTGCATTGCCCAAAGGCGCTCATGTGGTTGGCCAAACCTTGGGGGATATCCCGTGGGAGAAACTCAGGGTCGAGATAAGAGCGGTTCGTCGGGCGGGCGCAGAGGTAGAAAGTCCTGAGCTTAATTGGCAGGTTCGTCCTGGGGATATATTGATTATTTTAGGTAAGCCGAGGCGTATTGAGAAGGCAGAACACTATTTGTTGCAGGGGTAAAACAGTGATATAGCGCCTTTATGTTGAGTCTTCCTTCTACGGTGGGGGAGATAAGGTTTGCGCAGGTAACCCGTGTTCAACCCATTATTTATGTTTTGGAGAAAGCTATTTTGTACCAGTTTGTTGCACTATTACTGTGGCCGATACTCTTAGTGCAAGCACTATGGGTTAAACGGAACACATTAAGACTGCCCGAAGCAGAAGGCGAACGTTCTGGTAAAGGGGGTTATGGTATGCCGCTTAACTTATTGATATTGGGAGATTCAGCCGCTGCTGGGGTGGGCGTAGATACCCAAGATAAAGCCTTATCTGGGTGTTTATCTAAATGTTTAGCACAATATTATTCGCTCAACTGGGCACTGGTAGCACGCTCTGGTGCGACGACCGTCAGTACCTTAAATCACTTAAGATCAGGGCATGGCATCAAGGTGATGCAATCTAATGAGTTTGATTTGGTGCTGGTCTCTCTAGGGGTGAACGATGTGCTCAGCCCAATCAGTGTAAACCGTTGGCTGCTGGCGCAGCGGGCACTGATTGATACCTTGTATCAGTACTCGCCTAATGCACATATTGTGTTAACACCAGTCCCACCTTTAGGTGTATTCCCCGCATTTCCAAGTTTGTTGGGCTGGTTTTTGGGGCAAAGAGCTGCAGCGTTTAATGGTAAATTACGTCAGTTGGCCAGCGGCGATACTCGCTGTTGTCTGCTTGACTTACAATTGCCTGTTAATGACGAGGCGATGGCTCGCGATGGATTCCACCCAAGTTCGGCGAGTTATCAGTTATGGGGGGAGGCTGCCGCATCGCATTATATTAGCGCCACCAAAGGTTCGGCTAATCAATATTAAAGAAGGCTTTAATCTCATCCATTTGTGCTAAACCATCTAGGTAGCCAAGGTTTATCAATGCGCTGCAATAGCTACGCTCAAACAGCAGATAGGAGACGATACTCGAGTCTGATTGTTGGTTAATGCCAATCAGTCTCAGCAGTGCTTTAACAGCCATAGGCATATCTTGGTAATGTTGAGCGGCAATCATGCTTAAATCTTCACTTGGCTTTATCACCAGTGTTTCAATAGGTTTAAGCGCTGCTTGGTGACGAACCTCTTCAGGGATCAGCTTCACTGTTCCGTTGATGCGCTGTAATCTTTCTAAATCACTGTTTAGTGTGTCAGAAAAGATAGTGTCGAGCAGGTGGCCAGCTATGGTTGCCGTTTTGGGATGATGCTCTAAATCCTGGTGCACTTGCTTATGACGACTCTCTAAATTAATCACCATTATTTTTTCGGCGCCAAGGTGAATAGGGCTACTTAGCGGTGCCAATTGGTGCACCGAACCGTCGCCATAATAACCACGATTAAGCTTAACTGAGGGAAACACTAATGGAATTGCCGCACTGGCAAGTAGATGGTCGGTGTTTAGGTGAGTTCGTAAACCACAACGTCTTGCTCGTTGCCAATCATCTATCTCTTTACTGGCTTGAAAAAAGGTCACTGACCGTGAAGTGTTGTAGCAAGAGGTGTCGACACTCAAAGCATGCAGTGCGCCATTGCCGATATTTCTGTCGATGCGCTCAAAGTTGATTAACTGATTAAGTAGATCACGTAATGGATCGTTGTCAAACAGGCTACCAGGATCAGGATTAATTTTCTCATCTTGCAGCCCCATTAAAGCCATCTGAGCCAAGTGTGAAAATACCCCTGCGAAAGAGGAACGGTAGATTTTATGGGTATCAAAGTGACGCCACACCCACTCAAGTTTACGTACACCTAAATGAAAGCAAGATGCATGGGTGGCAATAGAGGTCCCGTTGATAGCGCCGGCAGAGGTGCCACAGATGATTTTAAAAGGCACGCCATGGTTGCGGGGATAGTTTTGCACTATCGCCTTAAGCACACCCACTTGATAGGCCGCTCTTGCGCCACCACCGCCTAATACTAAAGCCGTTCTGTCTGGCAAATTCGCCCCTTATGTTTCTAAAAGTTATATCGTTTTTATTCTGTGTACATATTTCATCTTACTACTAATTTAGAATATGTGACCACCGCTTGTTCTACAAGTCATCGCTCTGGTTTTAGGGGCTATTTTTTTACCCTAAGTACATCAGCCTTTGCTTGAATAGTGACAGAAAGCCCCTACCTAACATAGAAAGTTGGCAGCGACCCTAGTTAATAAGTCTATGTTTACTTGGGCCACTGAGATAAATCTTATTGTTTTTTTGTCGCTACTTTATTGTTATTTAAATGTTATTTACTATTTTTTGCTGGTGCGTGAGTGTCATAGCCCAAGTTGATAATAATAAGCGTTGGAGTAGACTGATTTGGCGTACATTTGAGGGATACAACATGATACCGCCACTAAAAATAATAATAGCCGATGATCACCCACTGTTTAGGCAAGCATTGGTCAATATCTTAACTAGCCAATTTGACAATGTGACCTTGTTTGAAGCCGAAACCGTGACAGCATTGGATGAAATCTTACAGCAACATGATGATGCAGACCTGTTACTGCTCGACCTGAATATTCCCAAAGCACATGGGTTTAATACGTTAGTTAATATTCGCAATACCTATCCGCATATTGGCATTGTGGTGATTTCAGGCCAAGAGGATAAGGTAACCGTAGGCAAGAGCATGTCATTTGGTGCCGCAGGGTTTATTCCTAAGTCCACGTCGGCACACCAGATGGTCAAAGCGATAAATAGTGTACTGGCAGGGCAGCAATGGTCACCCGTCAACAGTAGTGATTTAGCGTCTGTCACACTCGATAGTGTCAGCAGTAAAATTGCGAGCCTGTCGCCAAGGCAGCATCGTATTTTGATGATGTTTGCCGACGGTTTGTTAAATAAGCAAATCGCCTATGAACTTGGCTTGTCGGAAGCAACGGTTAAAGCTCACGCCAGTGCGATTTTCCTAAAGCTAGGGGTTCATACACGTACTCAGGCAGTTATCGCCATGAGCCAACTCTACCTCGACAAAGTCTCCTTATTGGCAGAGGTTGAGTAGACCTGTCGCTGCTTTTCGTTGCCATGTCGAGATATAGACACTCGTTGTGCTTGCAAACACCTTGCTCTAAGCACTCATTATGCTCAATAGCTAGGTGTTTGCGCCGAATAGTTGGTGTGCAGGCTATTGGCTAATGTGGCGCTCATTACGGCTCTCAGTGCGATAGGTTTTATGATTTTACGCAGGTAACCGTACCCAAGCGCTTTGGTTTGCAGCACCACATTTTCATCTATGGTGGCCGTGATTAGGATAGCGGGAACGGGTTTGGTTAATTTCTGTTGCAGTTGCGCCATCAGATCCAGCCCATTTTGATTATCTTCTAACTGGTAATCGACCAAGACGATATCGATTTTTGAACCATATTGGTTAATGACCTTGTTTGCTTCATCAGGATTTGATGCAGTAGAAACATGGCACTTCCAGCCTGTTAGTAACGCCTTCATCCCTTCTAATACGTTCAGATCATTGTCGATACAGAGCACATGAACGCCATTGAGGGTCAATATGTCGGCTTTTGGGGCAATGGTATCTAGTTGTTGTTGTGGGGGCGCTTTATCCAGTTGCAAACTGAAAATACTGCCGCTACCTAGCTTTGATGAGAGGCTCAGGTTGTGCTGCATCAGCTCAGCTAAACCTTGTGCGATGTTGAGTCCAAGGCCTAAACCATTGACCCCATCATGACCTGAGTGCTGTAAGCGGGTAAACTGCTCGAAAATTTCCAACTGCTTTTCATCGGGGATCCCAGGTCCATTATCCACCACCTGTATTGCAAACTGGTCGCCACGGTGACGGCAACCTAAGACAATTTTTCCTTCTCCGGCATAGCGAAATGCGTTGCTAATAAGGTTTTGCAAAATTCGCCGTAACAGCACTTTGTCACTGCGGATCCAGGCGCGGGTGCTGACGCATTTAAACTCGACCTGGGAATGAGTCGCCAGCGCACTAAACTCATCGACCAAAGAGTCGAGCACCTCTTGCAGTGGGAAGTCGGCTATCTCTGGTACTATGGTGCCGCTCTCAATGCGCGACACTTCGTTGAGATCCAGCAGCAGTTCATTGGCCACTTGCAGTGAGTTGTCAATATAGCCAATCTGTTGCTTCTGTTTCCTCGACAGCTGTCCATTTTGTACAAAGGCTGATGAGAATAGGCGTGCGGCAGACAAGGGTTGTAACAGATCATGGCTACAAGCTTTAAGATACTGGCTTTTCTTTTGGTGGGCTTGTTCAATTTTTTGTAATGCTTCAGCCAGCTCTTCATTCGATTTTGCTAGCTGCAGATTGGTCTGTTCTAGTTTCTTCGTTCTTTCAAACACTCGGGCTTCTAGGTCGAGGTTTTTCTCTTTGAGAAGTTTTTCCGCCTCTCGGTACATGGTGATATCGGAGAATATCATCACGAAGCCGCCATCGGGAATTGGGTTACCTTGGATACGAATGGTCTTGCCATCGGCTTGCACGCGTTCACTGCTATGGTGGCTGCCTTGGCGCAAGAACGTCAGCCTCTTTTCCACCTGCTCCTCTAAATTATGTGGGTAGTGCTGCCCTTGGCTCAGGTTGTATTCAATCAGCTGCCTTACGGGGCACCCGATATAGATAAGATCTTCTGGGTAGTTAAAGAGCTTAAGGTAATACTGGTTCCATGCCACCAGGTTCAAATCTTTATCGATAACCGAGATCCCTTCCCCCGCGTTCTCAATAGCGCTGTGCAGCACTGAGCGGCTAAATGCGGTACGGTGGCTTGACGCTTCCTCTACTAGCTGCGCCACATCCTCTATCGCGATATCTCGTCCGTGCAGCGCACAGGAGATCACTAAGCGCGCCGAGGCTGAGCCCATTACACTGGCCAGCATATTTTCGGTAAAGGAGATCAGCGCTTGATTGTGACTATTCTTATCAAGGATCGGGTTAGGCTGGCAGGAGAAAAAAGTGTAGAAGCCTTGTGCGGCTTTATCTTTGCCCACAAAACGCGCAACCAATAACTCTAGCTCGGTCGGATTAACATGTTTGGGCACTTCTGGGGTGAGTTTATCTAGCTCGGTGCGCTCAAAAAAGTGACCTATCTGCATCTGTTCGTGCACGCTTTGACGAGTAAAGGAGGAAACCAGCCAGATAGCGGTGATATTTACAAATAGGCCTACTAAGGTCGCTAGGGTGGTCATTGAATATTCGGTGCCCGCAAAGGGATGTGGGTACATGCCCAGTTGCGGTAACAGATTCAGCACTAGCCACAGGCCAAAGCCAGAGGAGATCCCGATGAGTACCCCAATTAAGGTGACTCGGCGCCATAAGAAGGCCGCAAACAGCGCCGGACCAATTTGGGCGATGGCTCCAAACGCCACCTCACCCAGTGACGCTAACGTATCAGGAGGGGCGATGAGAAACATGCCATAACTTAGGAAAATAACAAACAGCACTAGTGCTTTACGAATATTGAGAAGATGAGAGCGAAACTTATGAAAGTCAGCACTTTGAATATTGTTAATTTTAAACAGTGTCGGGAACACCACCTCATTGCTTAACATGGTGCTGAGGGCAATAGTCGAGATAATCACCATTGAGCTTGCCGCAGATATGGCCCCTAAAAAACTAAATAGACCGAGCCATATTTCACCGCTGAATGCGGGCAAAAATAACACATAGGCGTCGCTTTGTAGTGAATCGCCGTAAAGAAGGTTCCCCGCTTGGCCCAGTGGTGTGGCAAAAAAAGCAAACACCAAAATATACAGCGGAAAGGTCCAGCGACTCCAAAGGGCGTGTTTTTGATCTTTAAGCTCAACAATGAGGACTTGAAACTGTCGTGGCAGACAGAGAAAGGCGGACATTACAATAAACAGTAGGCCAAACATAGAGATAAGGTTTGGGTAGGTAAATTGGGTCGTGATAGGCGAGGTTTCACTCGCTTTACGCCAAATTTCCAGTGGCGAGTCGAACAAATAGAAGGAGACAAATATGCCTATGCTCAAATACGCCACCAGTTTGACGAAAGACTCGAAAGCGATAGCCAGCATCATGCCCGGATGACGCTCGGTGACATCGATAGCCCGCACACCAAACACTATGGTAAACCCTGCCAAAATAAGGCTTACCACTAACCCTAATTGCCATGATGATAGCAGGTGATCTTGGCGCAATATCTCATAGGAGTTGACGATCGCTTTTTGCTGCAAGGCGATATAGGGCAGAGTGCCCACTAAGGCAACAAAGGTAACCACTACCGCTAGCAACGGCGATTTACCAAAGCGCGCCGCCAAAAGATCGGCTATCGAGGTGATGTTGAGCTTAAGGCAGACGCGTATCACCCGTTGAATAAAAGGCCAGGCAAAAATAAACAATAAAATCGGTGCGATATAAACTGGCAGATAAGAGAAGGAGTTACTGGCTGCCTGCCCAGCGGTACCGAGAAATCCCCAAGAAGTACAGTAGACACCCAGTGATAAGGAGTAGATGATGGTGTGCTGTTGGCTAAACAGTTTTTCACGGTATCTGTCGCCCAAAAAGGCCATCAAAAACAGTAATCCGATATAGCTGATGCTAATGGTGACTAAAAGCCAATTAGGAAACATAGGTCATTCCGACTCTTCTTATAAGGAGTTACCCACTAACCTCCTTGTTTGTTATGAAATTTAACATACCACATTTCCCCATTGTTGCCTCGGTCACGACTACCGACTTAAGTCGTAGATCTTAGGTTGTAAGTCTTACGGATTAGCCGATTGGTATTACGCCTAAGGCATTAATACTCTCTAACTAATACCTATTCCCAATTGAGCCAACCCTGCAATTTCTCCATCTTGGAGTCAGACAAAACAGGGGATATAAAGATGCTCATTTCAACAATAAAAAAGATCACACTTGCAAGTTCACTCTGTCTACTGGCTGGTTCTGCGATGGCCGGTTACGACTTCGACGTTGGTGAAGAGGGTAAGCTATCGTTTGGCGGCTACCTTAAGGTGGACGCCCGTTATGTATCAGGCGATGTCGCTTATCGAGACTTTTGGATCGGCACGGGAACCGCGCTAGAGCAGGATGCCTCACAATTTCGTATTTTTGCCAATGAATCACGCTTCAACACCAAATATGTGCATGGCGATGTGATGGGCTTTATTGAAATGGATTTTCTCGGTGGCGGTGGCAATCAGGTTGTGTCCAACTCGGCTAATCCGCGTCTGCGCCATGCATTCATTAAGTATAAAGGGCTGACCGCAGGACAAACCTGGACCACCTTTATGAATACCAGTGCCATTCCTGAAACCGCCGATTTTGCCGGCGCGACAGTGGGGCTGGCATTTATTCGCCAGGGGCAAATTCGTTATGACATGGGCGGCTTCCAAGTATCGATAGAGAACCCTGAAAGTGTCGGTGGTGATACTGCCAATGACGATTTGCCGGATGTTATCGCTCGTTACAACTTCAAAGGCGACTGGGGTAATGTGTCTATTTCAGCCCTAGGTCGCAGCTTAAACACCAATGCTGGCAATAGTGAAACCGCCTTTGGTGGTTCAATTGCTGGACGGATCAAGACGTTTGGTAAAGACGATTTACGCTTTCAATTTCACCAAGGTGAGGTCGGACGTTATGTCGGCATCGGTGCCGCGTCAGATTTGGTGGATGAAGAAGTTGAAACTACTACCTCTTATCTCGCTGCGTATCGTCACTACTGGACCGACACGTTAAGAAGCACAGTGCTTTACGGTCGTGTTGAAACCGATATCACTTCCGCTGAGCGTAGTCAGTGGAGCGTTAACTTGTTCCAAAACCTTACCCCGGCATTAGCCATAGGTATTGAGGTGGGCAACTTTGAAATTGGCGATAAAGATGTCGACTCCAATTATGCTCAGCTATCTATGCGTTACGCCCTTTAACCCACTCGTTAGGAGGGCGGCTCAATAGCGCCCTCCCATTTTTTGACTGGCCTGCGCTGCCCAGTGTGATAGCAAGTCGAGCATTTTCTCTACACAACAATAGCGAAATGGATGTAACGGCAACGCCGTTCAAAGGAGTATGGGTGTGACCGATACCATTTTAAAAGTCGAACAAATTTCCTTGGCGTTTGGTGGTGTAAAAGCCCTTACCGACGTCAGTTTCGAAGTAAAGCAAGGCGCCGTATTCTCCATTATTGGTCCTAATGGTGCGGGCAAAACGTCGATGCTAAACAGTATTTCAGGCCGTTATCGGCCACAGCATGGCAGCATTCACTTTAACGGCAAAGATGTTACCCATATGCGCCCGAACGATCGCGCCGACCTTGGCATCGGGCGCACTTTTCAAAACCTCGCCCTTTTTGGCCACATGTCAGTGCTGGACAACATCATGGTGGGCCGCCATCACTTAATGAAAAACAACTGGCTCACAGGGCCGCTTTATTGGGCATCGCCAGCCCAAAAGGAGGAGCTGGCACACCGTCGCCAAGTCGAAGAGATTATTGATTTTCTCGATATTTCACACGTTCGTAAATCGGTAGCTGGCACGCTTTCTTATGGCCTACGCAAACGGGTGGAACTGGCACGCGCCATGGCACTTAATCCCAAGTTAATTTTATTAGATGAACCCATGGCAGGCATGAACCTTGAAGAGAAAGAGGATATGGCGCGTTACATCTTAGATTTGAATGAAGAGTTCGGTGTGACCGTCGCAATGATTGAGCATGATATGGGCGTGGTGATGGATATCTCCCATGAGGTGATGGTGCTCGACTTTGGCAAAAAGCTCATTTGTGGCTTACCTGACGAGGTGATGGCCAATGAGCATGTAAGGCAGGCTTATCTGGGGCTTGATGACAATGAGCAATTACAAGAGGTCGGATAATGAGTAGGTCAAACCACACATCGGCAGCTGCATTTGAGATGGGCACATTAGATACCTTTCCTAAGATTTTACGTCACAATGCGGCCAATTGGGGTAAAGATATTGCGATGCGCGAGAAAGAGTTTGGCATCTGGAGTGAGTTCAGCTGGCAAGACTACCATAACCGCGTGAAGTGGATGGCTTTAGCATTTAATCACTTGGGTATTTCCGCAAAGGCAACCGTTGCACTGCTTGGTGACAACCGCCCTGAGTGGGTGTGGGGCGAGGTCGCAGCCCATGCCATGGGCTGTTTCTCATTAGGGGTCTACCAAGACTCTTTGCATGAAGAGGTGGCTTACCTTCTCAATCGCAGCAACGCTCAGGTTGTTGTGGCAGAAGATGAAGAGCAGTGCGATAAACTGCTGGAGCTGGGCGAGCAGATCCCAGCGGTAAAATATATCGTCTACTGTGACCCACGTGGCATGCGAAAATATGATGATAAGCGCCTGATAAGTATTGAAGATATCTATCGAATTGGTCAAGAGGTAGACAATCAAACTCCGCGTTTGTATGACAATTTAGTCGATGCGGGCAAGGCTGACGATATTGCTATCTATTGCACCACTTCCGGGACTACCTCAAAGCCTAAAATTGTATTACTGCAAGGGGGCAAGTTTGTTGAGCATTGCTGCTCCTATCTGCGCGCCGATCCGCGTGCGCCAGGCGACAACTATGTGTCGGTACTGCCGCTTCCTTGGATCATGGAGCAAGTCTATGCGGTGGGTCAGTCATTGATCGCGCGACAAATCGTTAATTTTGTCGAAGAGCAAGAGACCATGATGGCCGACTTACGTGAAATTGGCCCAAGTTTTGTTTTGTTAGCGCCCAGAGTATGGGAGGGGATTTTAGCCGACGTTAAAGCGCGCATGATGGATTCGACACCACTGAAACAGAAACTATTTGATTTCGCCATGGCCCGCGCGGAACAACGTTTGGCTCAAGGGAAGCGCTCAACATTGGCCGACATCATCTTAATGAAAGCGTTGAGAGATAGGCTCGGCTTTTCATTTTTAAAGTCAGCCGCTACAGGTGGCGCAGCCATGGGGCCAGATACTTTCAAGTTTTTCCAGAGTATTGGGGTGCCGTTAAGGCAGCTCTATGGGCAAACCGAGATGTGTGGCGCTTACACCATACATCATGAAGATGATGTGGATTATGACTCGGTTGGCGTTGCTTTTGACACGGCAGAGCTGCAAGTGATTAATTCCGACAGCGAAGGCGTTGGCGAAGTGATTGCTAAAACCGTGGGGATGTTCTGCGGCTATTTAGGCGACCAAGCCGCCTATGACGAAGATGTTCAGGAGGGTTGGATGCACACCGGTGATGCGGGGTATTTCAAACCCAATGGTCATTTAGTGGTGATTGACCGCATCAAAGACTTAGCTAAAACCAGCAACGGTATTCAGTACTCGCCGCAGTATATTGAGAACAAACTCAAGTTCTCCTCCTTTATCGGAGAGGCGGTGATCTTGGGTAAAGACAAGCCCTATCTGTCTGCCATCTTATGTATCCGCTTTAGCATTGTATCCAAGTGGGCTGAACAGCAGGGATTGGCCTTTACCAACTACACCAACTTATCCACGCTGCCTGAAGTCTATGAGCAGTTAACCAAAGAGGTTGAGGTGGTCAATAGCAGCCTGCCAGATGCCCAGAAAATTAATAAATTCATTTTGTTATACAAAGAGCTAGATGCCGATGATGGCGAGCTTACTCGTACCCGTAAAGTGCGCCGAGGGGTGATAGCAGATAAATATGGCGAGATCATCGATTCAATCTATAACGATGACGACCATGTCGATATCGACACCGTTATTACCTTCCAAGATGGCACCAAGTCACGGATTAAAACACAGCTACAAGTGGCCACAGTGGGAAGCCCTGATTTAGCCGCCAACGTAAGTGTTGAGCAAAGGAGAGCATCATGAATTTTGAACTATTACTGCAATTGATCACCAATGGCCTCATTGTGGGCCTGCTTTATGGTGTGGTGGGCATGTGTTTTGTGCTTGTCTATAAATCGACGCAAATTGTTAACTTTGCCCAAGGGGAGTTTTTGTTAGTGGGTGCCTGGGTATGTTGGGCATTTTTGACCTACTTCCAATTGCCTTTCTTTCTCGGTTTCATCTTAACTCTTTGTTTTATGGCTGTCTTTGGTGTGTTACTGCAGATGATTGTACTGCGTCCTATGATTGGCGAGCCTATCATCTCAGTCATCATGGTAACGATTGGTCTATCGATTCTCTTTCAATCCCTGACTAAGTGGATCTTTGGTGTCTCACCTCAGAGCTACCCTAAGGTATTTGATACGCAATCGGTGGCCATATTCGGTCTCAACATTGAGTTTGCTTACCTAATGAGTACTGTCATTGCACTGATTATCATGGTCAGTTTTTTCCTGTTCTTTAAATACTCCAAACATGGGTTGGCGATGCGTGCCACGGCGTTTGATCAGCAAGTGGCTCAGAGTCTAGGGATTAGCGTTAAACAAGTGTTCGCCATGAGTTGGGGTATTGCCGCAACAGTATCGGCGACGGCGGGCGTAGTGATTGGCATGGTTAATGGTGTGTCTGACTCTCTATCAACCATCGGCATTAAGGTGTTTCCCGCAGTGATATTGGGCGGGCTCGACTCAATTGTTGGAGCCATCGTGGGCGGCATCGTGATTGGAGTGCTCGAAAATGTTGCCGAGTTCTTCGATAGCCAATACCTGCATATCGGCAACATGTATGACATCGCGCCCTTCTATGTGCTGTTAGTGATTCTCTGGTTTAAACCCTACGGCCTGTTTGGCACCCGTGATATTGAGCGGATTTAACGGTGAACCCAACACATTATCTATGTTCAAGACGGCAATTATTGATTGACCTTATTTCTGCTCAAGGAGTGTTTTATGTCTAGTTTGGCAATGCGGCCGTGTGGGGATTTTCGCACTAGCTACAAGAGTGACAATACCATCTTTGAAACCAAAACCATTCGCTGGTTTACCGCCTTAGTGATTGCGCTGGCTTGCGCCGCGCCCTTGGTACTTGATGGTTACTTTCTTACCCTATTTATCCAAATATCCTATCTCGGCATTGCCGCATTAGGACTCAATATCTTAGTGGGCTTTACCGGGCAAATCTCACTGGGGCACGGCGCTTTCTTTGGCTTTGGCGCGTTCGCTTCCGCTTGGCTTAATACCAGTTTTCATATTCCTGTGGTCTTGTGTATTCCGTTAGCGGGCTTTCTTACCATGGCGGTAGGCATGATGTTTGGTATGCCAGCGGCGCGGATTAAGGGCCTCTACCTTGCCATTGCCACGTTGGCGGCGCAGTTCATTATTGAAGACTTCTTTGCTCGCGCCGATTGGTTCTCGGGTGGATCGTCGGGCGCTATGGCTGCTCCCGTTAGTCTGTTTGGTTTCGATTTTGATACTGACTTGAGTTTTTATTTTATTGCGCTGTTTGCCTTAGTGTTTATGTACATCTGGGGCTGCAACTTAATGCGTAGTCGAGATGGACGCGCCTTTGTTGCCGTACGTGATCATTATCTGTCTGCCGAGATCATGGGGGTCAAGCTCAATAAATATCGCCTGTTGTCTTTTGGGATCTCCTCTTTTTACGCGGGGATTGGAGGTGCGCTGTACGCTCACTATCTTGGCTATGTATCGGCGGAGGGTTTTACCATCTTAATGTCAATCCAGTTTTTGGCCATGGTGATCATTGGCGGCCTTGGCTCCATTAAGGGCACCTTGATGGGTGTGGTGTTTATGGTGCTATTGCCTGAAATGCTTGAATCCATGGTGGGGCTAATGAAATACACAGATTGGGGCAACATTCCCATGGTGACAGACGGTTTGGCTTACATCAAAGAGATGGCTATTGGATTGGTGATTATCTTGTTCCTTATTTTTGAACCAGAGGGGCTAGCCCATCGCTGGGACCAAATTAAAAACTACTGGAAATGCTACCCATTTGCCTACTAGGGCATTGTAGTAAAACGGGTTTAATTGCAGTTGCACCACCACTTTGGCGAAGGTGGAGAGGCATGATCTTCTTTAATGACTTAAAGAACCACGCACCGAGTTTGAATGGCATAGGGCGTTTATTTTGCTGTTGCGCAACCTGTCGTAGGCATTCACTAATGATGGATCATTTTAAAGGATAATAACGATGACAAAAAAAATACTGCTTAGCGCTATGGTAGCGTGCTCAACATTTGCGACCAGTGGCGTAACGCTGGCTCAAGACAGTGTGTTTGTAGGGCACTTGGCTGATATGTCTGGTCCTACGGCATTTGTGGGTAAACCCTATGCCGATGGTGTACGAGATGCGCTGGCCTACATCAATGCCAATGGCGGCATTGATGGCACCACCTTAGAGTATGAAACCATCGATTATGGCTACAAAGTGCCGCAGGCGATTGCCTCCTATAAAAAGTGGCAATCACGTAAAAATATGGTGGTGATGCAAGGGTGGGGCACCGCCGACACTGAAGCATTGATCTCCTTTGCCGCAAAAGATAAAACGCCCATTTTCTCGGCCTCTTATTCGGGTCACCTAACTGACCCTCAGGGCAAGAACCCCAATACTAAAAAACCAGCGCCTTATAACTTCTTTTATGGCGCCTCTTACTCTGACGCGTGCCGTGGATTAGTGCAGTGGGCCGCTGATGATTGGCAAGCCAAAGGCGGTAAAGGTAAGCCTAAGTTTACCCACATTGGAGCCAACCACCCGTTTCCTAATGCGCCTAAAGAAGCGTGCGCAGAATATGCCACAGAGCTTGGATTTGAGGTGCAGCCAGCGGTGGTTATCTCCATGAAACCGGGTGATTTTAAGGCGCAATGTTTAAGCCTTAAAAGCTCGGGTACTAACTATGGGTATATAGGCAACTTGGGGGGCTCGGTTCAGTCATTAATTAAGTCCTGTGACACAGTTGGCACAGACATTCAGTTTATGTCGAATATCTGGGGCGGTGACAAACTGGTCTTTAAAGCGGCGGGTGAGGGCGTGAAAAACTATATCTTCCCAACCATGACACCATTTTGGAGCGATGACGTGCCTGGCATGAAACTGGTCCGCGAGATCTCAAAGATGTCAGATAACAGCGGCGAAGAGCAGCGCCTGCACCATTATATCCGTGGTATCTGCTCGACCTACTTTATGAAAGAGTCGATGGAGTGGGCCAAAGCCAATGGCGGTATCACTGGCGAAAACGTGAAGAAGGGGATGTATGCTAAACAAAACTGGGTGCCTAAGGGATTAGAGGGCGTGTGCTTAGCAGCAACGTGGACCGCTGAGGATCACCGCGGTATTAACCAGGTCAATATCTATCAGGGCAACTATAACGACGGCGACATAAAGGTTGAAAAAGTTAACCAAGTGACGCTAGAGCGCCGCGTGGATTGGTTAGGTTATTAATCGTTAACGACTCAAGGCCTAGAGAGAGCAGTTAACCCCCTAGGCCATGACCTCATTATCTTGGAGTAGTTATGACACAAGCTGTGCAGTTAAAACCCGACACCCCGCTACTATCGATTAATAATATCGAAGTGATCTATGACGATGTTATTCAGGTACTGCGTGGCGTCAGTATCGATGTGCCGCAAGGTGAAATCGTCACCCTGCTAGGGCCTAATGGAGCGGGCAAGTCCACCACCTTGAAGGCAATTTCAGGGCTGTTAAAGACTGAAAATGGTGAAGTGTCTCGCGGTGACATTCACTTTATGGGTGAACGAATTGATGTGAAAAATGCCGACGATGTGGTGCGCTCAGGACTGTTTCAGGTGATGGAGGGACGGCGCATTATTGAAGATATGAGTGTGATTGAAAATTTAAAACTGGGTGCCTATACCCGTAACGATAGTCAGGTAAACCAAGATATCGACATGGTGTTTAACTATTTCCCTCGCCTAAAAGAGCGCACAGGGCTCGCCGGTTATTTATCAGGTGGTGAGCAGCAGATGTTAGCCATTGGGCGTGCACTCATGGCGCGGCCAAAGATGATCTGCCTTGATGAACCCTCGATGGGCTTATCGCCGCTACTGGTAAAAGAGGTCTTTGGCATTATCGAGAAAATCAATCGTGAGCAGGGTATTACTATGCTGCTGGTGGAGCAAAATGCCAATTACGCGCTCAAAGCCGCCAACTACGGCTACATTATGGAGTCTGGCAAGATAGTGTTAGACGGCACCAAAGCCCAACTGCTTAATAATGAAGATGTGAAAGAGTTTTACCTTGGCGGTGGCAATGAAACCCGCAAGAGTTTCAAAAACCTAAAATCTTATAAACGCCGTAAGCGTTGGCTATAACAGGAGCGATGATGAAGCAGTTCTTTCACCCACTTGAAGGGCAAAGTGCCAAGCAGCGCGAGGACCATTTAATGTCAGCGCTGTCGGAGCAATTGAGCTTTGCAAAAGCCCATTGTGATTACTACAGCACACTGTTTAAAAAGATAGACTTGTCGGCAGTGGGTTGCCGCGCATCGCTTGCTAAACTCCCCATTACGCACAAGGCGGATCTGATTGCACTGCAGGCCGCTCTACCGCCGTTTGCTGGCATGACACCCAACAAACATCAAGTTGGACGTATCTTTAAATCTCCGGGTCCCATTTATGAGCCAGAGTGTGACGGCTTCGATTGGTGGCGCATGGGACAAGCTTTTTTTGCCGCAGGATTTAGCAGCGGTGACATAGTGCAAAACTGCTTGTCATATCATCTTACACCCGGTGGTTTCATCATGGACTCCGGCGCCAAAGCTTGTGGCTGCACGGTCATACCGGCAGGACCTGGTCAAACAGAGATGCAACTTGAGTTGATTGAGTCGCTTACCCCCAGCGGCTATTGCGGTACGCCTTCATTTCTTAACATACTGCTGGAAAAGGGCAGAGAGCAGGGCAAAGATACCTCATCAATCACTAAGGCATTGGTTTCAGGCGAAGCCCTGACCCCAACATTAAGGGCGCAATTTGCTCATGCCGGTATTGATGTTAAGCAGGCTTACGCTACCGCCGATATCGGCCTCATTGCCTTTGAAAGTGAGGGCGAAGGGCTAGTCGTGGCTGAAGACATTATTGTCGAAATTGTTCGTCCTGGTACATTAACACCGGTACTCGATGGCGAAGTGGGTGAGGTGGTGGTGACGAGCTTTAATCGTGATTACCCACTTATCCGTTTTGCCACAGGGGATCTCTCTGCGGTGCTCCCGGGTCAAAGCCCTTGTGGCCGCACAAATATGCGTATAAAAGGCTGGCTTGGTCGTGCAGATCAAACCTGCAAGGTCAAAGGGCTCTTTGTTCACCCTGAACAAGTGGAGCGTATTCGCTGTTGTCATGAAGCCATTAAAAAGGTGCGTTTGGTCGTGACTCGCCAGCATGACAATGATGTGATGCAGTTACTATGTGAGGTGGATGAAAGGGCGCAGCCTCATGTCGATATCGCAGCGGTACAAGCGTCAATTCGCGCTCAGACACAGTTGGCTGGCGAGGTAGCGTTGGTTGCACTAGGTGCCTTGGCAGATGATGGCATTGTGATTGAAGACCAAAGGGAGTCTCATTAAGGCTTTTCTGCTACCTAGTGTTTAGCGTAAGCGTCGATACTAGTGGTGTTTTTTTAGACTCAAGTGACTCAAGTTAAAATGCCTAGCCTTTTATGGGGGTAGGCATTTTTGTGTTTGCTTAAGTAGCGTTTGGCCGCATCTCATTTATTGGGTGTGTTAGAAGGTCACACCTTCGGTGTTACTGAACGCCTGCCCGGCGAGGGATGTGCAGATATGCCTGTGAGACGCCGTGAATAAGTCCCTTTAGGCTCTGCGAAACATCCCTGTTTCGGAAGCTCACCGGCGTATCTACACTCGGTATCTCAACGTCTCTTCGATTTGGCGGATGTCGGAAGGGGGAATAAAAAACTGGCTTGATTTTGCCCCAAAGTGTGCAGGCCTTGTAATGAAGGTTTGGTATTTTTTGGATTAGCTTATGTAGCGTTTGGCTGGGGGGATTTGGTTAAGTGAGCTTGAAGGTCGTACCTTCATGGCAATCTATCACCTGCGGTGAGCTTATGTGCAAACACTTCTGCGACACGCCGCAAGCACATCCTTGTGGGCTCTACGCCAGCATCCCTGCTGGCAAAGGCCGCAGCCGCGTTTACACTTGGGTTCTAACGTTTCTTCGATTAAGCTGCATTTGGTGTGAGTGGCGAGTAAAAAGCTAACGTGCTTTTGCCCCAAAGTTTGGTGGCCTTGGAATGAAGGCTGGTTACATTTTCTCTTTTGGTTCATTGTTATTGGGGTGTGTGCCTGAAGGTCATACCTTTATCGCCATCTAACGCCCGCCCGGCGAGGGATGTGCAGATATGCCTGTGAGACGCCGTGAATAAGTCCCTTTAGGCTCTGCGAAACATCCCTGTTTCGGAAGCTCACCGGCGTATCTACACTCGGTATTTCAACGTCTCTTCGATTTGGCGGATGTCGGAAGGGGGAATAAAC